>NZ_DATMFZ010000041.1:0-6938 GCF_035556675.1 Geminicoccus sp.
ACCACCGCGATCCGCTTGCCCGTTTCAGGTGCCCGGACGAAGGGCTGCTCGCCGGAAGCGAACAGGAAGTCGGTGGCATAGCGCTGCAGCGCGCCGATCATGACCGGCTCATGGTCCTGGTCCAGGCGCACGCAGGCGCCCTCGCACAGGATCTCGGTCGGACAGACCCGGGCACAGGTGCCGCCCAGGATGTTGGCGTCCAGGATGGTGGTGGCGGCACCGCGGACATTGTCGGTCTGGATGCCGCGGATGAAGCGCGGGATGTCGATGCCGGTGGGGCAGGCCTCCACGCAGGGTGCGTCGTAGCAGAACAGGCAGCGGGAGGCTTCCACCAGTGCCGTCTTGCGGGACAGAGGCGGCGTAAGGTCGGCGAAGGCCTCTGCATAGTCCGCTGGCGAAAGCCGATGCCCGGCAATGTCGCTCATGCTGATGTCGTCTCCGCCGGCGTGCTGATCTTGCGCCGGAATCGGGTTCCCATTAACGGCACGTTATTGGGTAGGCCTCTGCCGTCAAGAATCATTCCAGCCTGGAATGATTCCATTCGGGCCGCGTGCGACAACAACCGAAGGAACCAATGCATGGCCGGCCAGATCCGCCGCAGGAACCGCGCGCGCATCCTCGCCGCCGCCGAGCAGGTATTCGCCGAGCTAGGGCTGGAGGGCGCCACCACCCAGGCGATCGCCGACCTGGCGGGCATGCCCAAGTCGAACATCCTCTATTATTTCGGGACCAAGGAACAGATCTACGTGGCCCTCCTCCAGGAGGTGGTGCGGTTCTGGCACGAGAGCTTCAGCGGCTTCGGCCCGGAGGACGACCCGGCCCTGGCGCTGGAAACCTATGTGATCGAGAAGGTCCGGATGAGCTTCAGCCGGCCGGCGGCATCCCGGCTGTTCGCCCGCGAGATGCTGAGCGGCGGCCACCGGCTGCGCAACTATCTGGAAGGCGAGCTGCGCCAGTGGGTCGACGAGCGCAGCCAAGTGATCCGCGAGTGGATCGCCCAGGGACGGATGGCGCCCGTCGACCCGCACCAGCTCCTGTTCACGATCTGGGCCGCCACCCAGACCTATGCCGACTTCGCGCCGCAGGTGGCGGCCGTGCGGGGCGGCCCGCCCGATCCGGCTGCCCAGGAAGCGCTCGCCCGCTCGCTGGTCGACTTCATCCTGCGCGCCTGCATCCCGCCCGCGCAGCCTGCCACGCCACCCAGCTAGCCGGCCGGGACCCGGCTCCTCACGCCGCGGAAGCCGCCGCCCGGCGGGCAGCACCCCGCCAGATCTCGCGCAGCCGATGCCAGGTCAGCGCGGCGAAGGTCGAGCTCAGCACCACCTGGACCGCCACCCCCACCGATTCCAGCACCTGGCCGAAATGGGTGTAGCCGGTGGCGGTCTCGACCGCCTCGGGCCCGGCGAACCAGCCGAGCGGGATGCCGATCAGCAGGGCCAGCAGCAGGCCCAGACCGGTGCCGACCGCCACGGACAGGATCACCAGCACCAGGGCCGGCCAGCGGTTGCCGCGGGTGAGCTGGCTGCTGCGCCGCACCGCCGATAGCGGCGGCAGGTCCTCGACGATCGCGGCCGGCACCGCGACGATCCACAAGGTGGCCAGCCACAGGCCCGGCACCACGAACAGGACCATGCCGATCACGACGCCGAACGAGACGAGCATGCTGGCGCCGAACACACGCAGCGCCGCGTGGCCGGCGGCCCGGTAGGCCTCGGCCACGCCCAGTTCCCTTCCGTCCGCCTGGGCCAGCACCACGCGGGTGACGGCCACGGCCGCCAGGGCCGAGCCGCCCGCCTGGATCGCAACCCCCAGGATATTGGCGAGGTCGGGCGAGCTGATCAGCCGTGCCACCAGCATGTCCAGGCCCGTGGCGATGAACACGGCGATCCCCGCCAGGCCGAACAGTTGCAGCGGCCGGGTCAGCACGATCTGCAGGCCGTCGCGGATGATCCTGAACGGATGCAGGCGGTCAGGGGCTTTCGCCGTTGCCATCAGTCCACCTCCCGCACGCGCGACCCGCCGGGATCCAAAGGGGATCGCCCGGGGCCGGTCAAGCCATGGGCTGCGCTCGGCCGGGGCAGGCGGTGCAGGTGCAGCCAGGTCACGGTGACCAGCACCATGGACAGGAGCGCGAAGCTGGTGAGCAGCAGGACCCGGAGCGCGTAGCCGGGCAGGCCCCTCAGCCCGTCCAGCTGCGCCTCGGGCAGGCCCAGCAGCCCGCTGCCATGGAAGAAGGTGACCGACAGGGTCAGCCCGCGGGCAGTCCACAGATCGGCCAGCGCGTCGACCAGCCACAACAGGCCGAGCAGGCCCAGATGCAGCGCCAGCACGTGCCAGCGCTGGCCCAGGGTCAGCCAGTAGCTGCGTTCGGCGGCCGCGACCGGGCCGAGTCTGCCCATCACGGCCGCCGGCACGGCCACGAACCAGACGGTCATGACCCAGATTCCGGGCAGGACCAGGAGGAACGTGGCGGGAATCGCGACCAGCAGGGTGAGGCCGATGGCGCCCAGCGCGCGCAGCGTCCTGACCGATCGCCGCTCCGGCCGGATGCCGGGCATCAGGATGCGCTGCCCCTGGCTGGCTACCACCCGGCCGACGAGCTCGGCTGCGGCGAACCCGGCCATGACGAAGGAGGCCACGGCATGCAGCGCCATGGCGACCCACGACCCCGCCAGGGCCACCCCCAGCACCGGCACGCTGACCCCCAGCATCGTGCTGACGGCGATCAGGCCGAGCAGGATCCAGCGATGGCGGACCAGCGCCCTGCCCGTGTCGCGCAGGACCCTCCTCAGGTCCAGCCGGGGGCTCGGCCTGTATCCCGCCATCCGCTCATCCGGCCCGGCACCGACGGCTCAGTACTGCACGCCCTTGGTCAGCGCGCCGTCGATCACGAGGTTGGTGCCGGTGGTGAAGCTGGAGGCCGGGCTGGCGAGGAACACCACGCCCTTGGCGACCTCCTCGGGCGTCGCCATCCGCCCGGTCGGGTTCAGGTCCAGCGCCTGCTTGAACAATCCGGGATTGTTGTTCTCGATCCAGTGCCAGACGCCACCCTCGAAATAGGTATTGCCCGGCGACACGCTGTTCACCCGGATCATCTTGGGCGCCAGCTTGTAGGCCAGGCCATGGGCATAGTGGATCAGCGCCGCCTTGAACGCGCCATAGGCCGGCCCGGTGAAGTCGATCTCCCGGCCGGACACCGAGCTGATCAGCACGATCGAGGGATGCTTGGACTTTTCCAGATAGGGCATGGCCGCGTTGACGGTGTTCACGCTGTGCAGCATGTCCACCTCGAACTGCTTGCGCCAGGACGCCTCGTCGTCGGTCACCGCCAGCGCGGAGACGTTGGCGACCACGATGTCGATGCCGCCCAGCGTGCTGGCGGAGGCATGGATCCAGCCTTCCAGCGCCGCCTTGTCGGCGACGTCCAGCGCCTGGCCGAACCCGGACACGCCCTGCGCCGTGATGGCAGCCACCGTCTCGTCGACTTCCTGGCCGTTGCGCGCGCAGATGGAGACATGCGCGCCCTCCGCCGCGAACGCATCGGCACAGCGCCGGCCGATGCCCTTGCTGCCCCCGGTGACGATCGCCTTGAGACCCTTCAGGCCGAGATCCATTGCGTCTTTCCCCCTGTTCTACATCTCGTCGAGATGTCTGCGGAAAGGGCAGGCGGATCAAGCGGCCTGAAGCGGTCCTCGTTAGCGCAGGCTGCCGATCGCCAGGGCCGGGCCGTCGCCGAACTGGACCAGCTCGACCCCGGTCAGCGTGTCGCGCCCGTCCGGGCCGACGACCTGCCACAGGCCGCCGTTCAGCTGGTCCACCGTGTAGCTGGAACGAGCGCCGCTGAACTGGGCGAGATCGCGGCCGGCCCCGCCTTCCAGCCGGTCGTCGCCGGCCCCGCCCACCAGCACGTCGTCACCTGGACCGCCGGCCAGGAGATCGCTGCCGGCCCCGCCGTTCAGCAGGTCGTCGCCATAGGCGCCGCGCAGCACGTCCTGGCCGTCGCCGCCGAACAGCTCGTCGTCGCCGGCCCCGCCCAGCAGCTCGTCATTGCCGGCCCCGCCTTCCAGCCGGTCGTCGCCCGAGCCGCCATCCAGGGAGTCGTTGCCGGCCCCGCCCTGGACCAGATCGTCGCCGAGTCCGCCGGCGAGCTTCAGGTCGTCGCCGTCCCCGCCGCGGATCACGTCGTCGCCCAGGCTGCCGAACACGTAGTCCGCACCGGCCCCGCCATCGAGAAAGTCGTTGCCGGCCCCGCCCAGCACCAGGTCGTTGCCGTCGCCGCCGTCCAGGATGTCGGCGCCGAGGCCGCCATCGACCCGGTCGTTGCCGGCATCGCCCCGGATCCAGTCGTTCCCCTCGCTGCCGGCCAGCTGGTCGTTGCCGGCCCCGCCACGGATCACGTCGTCGCCGCCCTTGCCGAACACCAGGTCGGCGAACGGCGAGCCCAGGAACCGGTCGTCCTTGTCGGTGAGCCCGCCGATGAAGGCCTTGTCGGGCGCACCCGCCTGCGGCGTGGCGTTGACGAAGTCACTGCCGTTCCAGCGATAGGCGCCGTCGTCCAGGTAGAGATGATCGACCGCCGTGCCGCTGGCGAACTGGTCGCCCAGCAGGACCTGGGCGGTGCCGCCGCCGGCACGGGCGAAGTCGATGCGCAGGGACTGGCCGTCCCGGCCGATGGTCAGGTCGGCCATGCGCAGCCCGTCCAGCACCAGCCGGTCGGTGCCGCCCTCGTCGAACAGCACCGCACTGTCGATCGTCCGGGTCAGGCGATAGACGTCGTTGCCGGCCCCGCCGGACAGGCCGTCCGTGCCGGCGGTCGAGATCAGCAGGTCGGCCCCGGCCCCGCCCATCAGCACGTCGTTGCCGGCCCCGCCATCCAGATGGTCGTCGCCGGCCCCGCCGCGGATCAGGTCGGCGCCGCTCGTGCCGAGCAGGCGATCAGCCTCGCCGCTGCCGGTAAGCCGCAGCCGCTCCTCGCCGGAGAAGGTCTCGCGCGTCGGAACCTCGGTGCCGTTGGCCAGGTAGACCCGCGGTGCGGTGCCGCCATTGCTGCGGATCGTCTGGCCGTTCGTGCCGTAATGGACCAGAAAGGCCGGCTCGGCCGTGCCGCCCGGGCCGGTGGCCACGGTCAGCCGCACGCTGTCAGCGGCGACGCCGCTCGGAAGGGTGACCAATCACCTGCTCCGCTGCTGTTTTCTGGAAAACTCGACCGATCGCGGCCCGGCTACCCCATGACAGGGGCGAGCGCAACGGTGGCGGCAGGGATGAGCAGCGTGTCTGATGGCCTCCGATCCATCATCGCAGGCGGATCGGCTGAGCGATGGCGATGATGGTGCCACATAGATTGTGACGGCCACGGGTTTCGGTGCTACAAAAATTATATGGCACCGCCCACCATCACCTATGATCCGGCCAAGCGCGCCAAGACCCTGGCCGAGCGTGGTCTGGACTTTGTTGAGGCTGGTGAGGTGCTGGCGACGGCCACCTATCAGGTGGAGGATACCCGGCGTGACTATGCCGAAACGCGCATGATCTGCTTTGGCTATCTGCGCGGCCGGCTGGTGATGATCGGCTATGTCCGGCGCGGCGAGACGGTGCACGTATTCAGCATGAGGAAGGCCAATGCCCGTGAACAAGCCCGTTTTGGGTAGCGACCTCGCCAAGGTCGACGCCACCACCGATGAGGACATTGCCCGGCAGATCGCGGAGGACCCGGACACCTACCCGGAGCTGACCGACGCGGACATGCAGCGCGGCCGCTGGCTGATCGGCGACCGGGAGGTGAGCGAGGCGGAAGGGCGCGCTGCCATGCGTCGTGCCGCCGGCCGGCCGAAGTCGGCCAACCCCAAGGTACACGTGTCATTGCGTCTGGATGCCGACGTGCTCACGCGCTACCGGGCGAGTGGGCCGGGCTGGCAACGCCGGATCAACGACGCGCTACGCAAGAGCCTGGAGAAGGAACCGGCGTGACGGTGCTGACGGTCTGAGCCACCCGTCCTATCCATGTCCCTGACCCAATCAGTCATGACCTCTCGCGCTATGGCGATGGCCACATGGCGCTGAGCTTGGCAATGTTCCGGATAGAGCGTGCGTCTCTCGTCTCCGCAGGTCGCGCGGCGGCCAGGGTGTCGATCCGGCTGAGCTGCGCGTCGATGCGCTGTCCGTCTGATGGCCGGAACAGGTGCAGCTGGTCGGGATCCAGGCGGAGCAGCAGGGTAGCGCCCGGCGGGAAGGGCAGGCCAGGTGCCGTCGTCACCGCGAAGCTCCGGCCATTCAGCCGGGCATGGAGGATCCGGGTGGCGCCCAGCTCCTCGACCAGTTCCAGCGGCAGCTCCAGCTCGGCATCCTCCCGGCCGCTCGCCAGCAGCATATGCTCCGGGCGCACGCCCAGCAGCACGGGCCCGGGTGCCACGCCGGCCGCCGCGATCGGCAGCGGGCCCAGCGCGGTATGGAGCCGCCCGCCGGGCGCGATCTCGGCCTCGACCAGGTTCATGGGCGGCGTGCCGATGAAGCTCGCGACGAAGCGCGAGGCCGGCCGGCCATAGACCTCCAGCGGCGTGCCGGCCTGCTCGATCCGGCCGCCATTCATCACCACCAGGAGATCGGCCATGGTCATGGCCTCGGTCTGGTCGTGGGTGACCAGCACCGAAGTGACGCCCAGCCGCTGGTGCAGCCGGCGCAGCTCCAGCCGCATCTGCACGCGCAGGGTGGCGTCCAGGTTGGAAAGCGGCTCGTCGAACAGGAACACCCGCGGCTCGCGGATCATCGCCCTGGCCATGGCGACGCGCTGGCGCTGCCCGCCCGAAAGCTGGCCGGGCCGGCGCTCCAGATAATCGACGAGGCCCACCGCGGCCGCGGTCTCGCGCACCCGCCGCTCCCGCTCCGCCCGCGGCACGCCCGCCACCTCCAGCGGGTAGGCGATATTGCGGCCAACCGTCATG
>NZ_DATMFZ010000042.1:0-19362 GCF_035556675.1 Geminicoccus sp.
GCGCCCATGCGGCGCAGGCCCGCCACCTTGTCGGCGACCCGCTCGTATTGGCCGGGGAAGCTCTTGCGCCCCTTCCAGTCGCGCACCGGCAGGCCGCAGCCGACCAGAGCGCGGTCGATCTCGGCAGTGCGCGAGACGCGGATCCGCTGGTCGTTCATGTAGGCGCCGTTGCCCTTGTCGGCGGCGAACAGCTCGTTGCGCACCGGATCGTAGATGCAGCCGGCAGTCACCTCGCCATGCTGCTCCAGCGCCACCGAAATCGCCCAGTGGGGCATGGCGTGCAGATAATTGGTGGTGCCATCCAGCGGGTCGATGATGAAGCGGTGCTCGGGGAACCGGCCTTCGCGCAGCCCGCCTTCCTCGGTCAGGATCGAGAAGTCGGGTCGGGCGCGGTGCAGGTCCTGGACCAGGATCTGCTCGGCCCGGCGATCGGCCGCGGAAACGAAGTCGGCCGGCCCCTTGACCGACCATTGCAGCTGCTCGACCTCGCCGAAATCGCGCGCCAGCCCGCGGGCGGCGCGCACGACGGCACGGACCATGACTTCGAGATGAGGCGAACGACGGGGCACGGATCGGAACTCGCTTAAGGGACGGCGTCCGGGTCGGCCGCGGCGACCGCCTGGTCGAGATCGCTGAGCAGGCGGACCGGGTCGTCCGACTGCCAGCAGGACGGCCCCGGCAGTGCGAAGGCGATCTTCGCGCTTACCAGGGTCACCATGTGGGACGGCTCGATAAGCCCGGTCACGCCACAAGGCAAGACGAACAACTCGGTCCACCAGGCAGCCAGCTCGATCGCGCGCTCCGGCTCCCGGTCGGCGCGGCCGAACAGGAGCCAGTCGGCACCGGCCTCCCCGACCTCCATCGCCTCGTGGCGATCCAGGCCGCACAGGACGCCCAGCACCTTGTCCGGGGGCAGGACCGCGCGCATCTCGGCGGTCCGCTCCGGCTCGGTCAGCAGGAGCCCGTCCAACGCGCGAGCCTGCTGCAGGTCGTCGCGCGCGAACACCGCGACCCCGTGCGCCTGGCCGAGCCGGCGGGCCGGCGCCGGGTCCGCGCCGGGCGGCAGCAGGAGGGCAGCCACCCGCCCGCCCGCCAGGACCGGTGCCAGGGCCGCCATGTCGCCGTCCCTGGGCAGGGGGATGATCAGCCGGAGCCGATCATCCTCGATGCCCTCGTCCGCCTGGGCCTGGTCCGGCAGGCTCACGCGTCGCCACGATAGACGTCGATGATCCGGCCGAGCAGTTCCAGCGCCTCGGCCTTGGGCCGCTGGAAGGCGTTGCGGCCGACGATCGAGCCGGAGCCGCCGCCCGCCTTGATCTGCTTGATCTCGTCGACCAGGGCATCGGCACCCTTGGCCTCGCCGCCTGAGAACACCACCAGGCGGCGGCCGTTGAAGCTCGCCTGCATCACATGGGCGATCCGCTCGGACAGGGTAGCGCGCGGGATCTGCTTCTCCTCGTAGACCTTCTTCGCGGCCTCCAGGTCGAGCAGGTCGGTGGGCGGCTTCACCTTGATGATGTTGGCGCCCATCAGTGCCGCCATGTGCGCGGCGTAGGCCACGATGTCGATCGCGGTCTCGCCGGCCTTGGTGACCATGCCGCCGCGCGGGTAGGACCAGACCACGGTGGCGAGACCGCTGGCCTTGGCCTCGAGGGTCAGCTCGCGCAGCTCCTCCATCATCCCGTAATTGTAGTCGGAGCCGGGATACATGGTGAAGCCGATGGCGACGCAGCCCAGGCGCAGCGCGTCACGGACGCTGCCGGTCACCGCCTGATCGCCGATGCCCTTGGCCAGGGAGTTGGCGCTGTTGACCTTGAGGATCAGCGGCAGCTCGCCGGCGAACGTGTCCGCACCGGCCTCGAGCGAGCCGAGCGGTGCGGCATAGCCGGACAGGCCCGCATCCAGGGCCAGCTCGAACAGATAGTGCGGGTCGTAGGCAGCGGGATTGGCGGCGAAGCTGCGGGCGGGGCCGTGCTCGTAGCCCTGGTCGACCGGCAGGATGACGAGCTTCCCGGTGCCGGCCAGCTTGCCCTGCATCAGCAGCCGGGCCAGGTTCGACTTCACTCCGGGATTCTCGCTCTCGTAATACGAGAGGATCTTTTTCACCGCCGGCGTAACACGCATCGTCAGCATCCTTCTTTGCCTTTGGACCCGGTGCTCGAACCGCACGCGGGTTAAGAACACGGCGCAGGTCGCGCCGTCAAACGGGCTGGATGGCTCCTGGTGCCGCACGGCGCCACGTCCGGCAACGAGAGATCAGATCATCGGCCGAATCGATGGCGAGCAGGGGCAGGCCGATCTCCTGGCGCAGCTCGCCGCCCAGTGCCCGGGCGATCGCCGCCAGCCGTTCGGTGCGCTCGCGCGGGCCGATATGGCGCACGAGACGCAGGCCGCTGCGCAGGCAGGCCAGCACGTCCCCGGCCCGCTCCCCGCAGTCCGCGAGAATCCGGCGCCCGTGCAGGCGCTCCAGCTCGGCGAAGAAGCCGGGCCCGGCATAGGCGACCGCACCCGGCGGCGTCACCGGCAGGATTGCGAGCTTCAGCTGGCACTCCGCATCCATCACGGCCGCCAGATGCCGGCCGTGATGGACGGTGACGGCGAGGGCGGTCAGCGCGCCAGGGCCGCCACGCCCGGCAGGTCCTTGCCCTCGATGAATTCGAGGAAGGCACCGCCGGCGGTGGAGACGTAGGAGAACTCTTCCAGCACGCCGGCATGGGCCAATGCCGCCACCGTGTCGCCGCCACCGGCGACCGACTGGAGCCTGCCCTCCCGGGTGAGCCTGGCTGCGGCCCTGGCCACCGCATTGGTGCCCTGGTCGAACGGTGCCACCTCGAAGGCACCCATCGGCCCGTTCCACAGCAGGGTCTTGCAGCGCGCCAGCGCTTCCTCCACGGCGGCGACACTCTCGGGTCCCACGTCCAAGATCATCTCTTCGGGCTCGACCGAATCGAGCCCGGTCACCCGGTGCGGCGCATTCGCCTCGAACCGGGTCGCGACCACCGCATCGACCGGCAGGACGATCCGGACGTTCCTGGCCTTGGCCTTGGCGGCGATCTCCCTGGCGTTGCCGGCCAGGTCCTTCTCGCACAACGACTTGCCGATCTCGACGCCATCCGCGAACAGGAAGGTGTTGGCCATGCCGCCGCCGATGATCAGCACGTCGACCTTGTCCAGGAGATGGCCCAGCACGTCGAGCTTGGTCGAGACCTTGGCACCGCCGATGAGTGCTGCGACCGGCCGGTCAGCGTCGCCCACCGCAGCGCCCAATGCCTTCAGCTCGGCCTCCATCAGCCGGCCGGCATAGGCCGGCAGGCGCTCGGCCAGTCCGGTCACCGAAGCATGTGCCCGGTGCGAGGCGGAAAAGGCGTCGTTCACGTAGACGTCGCCCAGGGCTGCCAGGGCGTCGGCGAATTCCTTCTGGTTCTTCTCTTCGCCGGCGTGGAAGCGCAGGTTCTCCAGGAGCGCGATCCCGCCTTCCCCGACCTTCGCAACCGCGGCTTCGGCCTCCGGGCCCACGCAGTCCTTGCCGAACACGACATCGATCCCGCCCAGCGCCTTGCCCAGCGCGCGGGCGATCGGCTCCAGCGACATGGCCGGCTCGACCTTGCCCTTGGGCCGGCCGAAATGGGACAGGGCGATGACCCTGGCACCCTTGCCCATCAGCTCCTTCAGCGTCACGGCGGCCCGCTCGATCCTGGTCGCGTCGGTGATCTCGCCGTCCTGCATGGGCACGTTGAAATCGACGCGGACGAGCACCCGCTTCCCCTTCGGGTCGAACTGGTCGATGGTTTCGAAGCGGGCCATGGGGATCCTCCCTCCGTGCTGCGGGTTCGAGGAGCTAGCACGGGTCATCACGGGCATGAACCCTAAGGCAGGCCGTCGAGGAGGCAACATGAACACGGGCGATCTCATCGGGCAGATCCTTCAGTCCGGCATGGCGCGTGGCGCCCATACGCGGATGCAGCGCGGTGCCGGTAGCCAGCCCGGCCTGGGCGGGCTGCTGGGCGGCCTGCTCGGCGGCGGTGGCAGCGGCTCGGGCGGTGGCCTGGGTGACTTGCTGGGCGGCCGGAGTGGCAGTCACGGCGGGGGCGGCGGCGGCCTGGGTGGCCTCGCCGGCATGGCCAGCGACTATCTCTCCGGTGGGGGACGCGGCCGTTCTTCCTATCCGCAGGGCGGTAGCATGTCCGGCGGCAGCCTGGGTGGCTTGGTGAGTGGCGGCAGCTTGGGCGGCTTGGTCGGCGCGATGCTAGGCGGCAGCCGCTCCAGCGGGATGCTGGGCGGTGCCGCCATGGGCGTGATCGGCATGATCGCCATGAACGCGCTGCGCAATCTCGGCCAGTCCCAGCCGGCCGCGCCGGCCGCCCAGGCAACACCGGCGGCCCAGCCCGGCCAGGCGGCAGAGGTGAGTCCGGACGACATCCCGGCACCCAGCGAGTCCACCCAGCGGCTCATGCTGATGGCGATGATCTCGGCTGCCAAGGCGGACGGCCATGTCGACGATGCCGAGATGAACAACATCGTCGGCAAGCTGAAGGAGAACGGCGCCGATGCGGAGGAGCGCGACTGGGTGCTGCGCGAGCTGGCCAAGCCCATGGACCTGGATGTGCTGGTGGCCGCCGTGCCGAGCATCGAGGTAGCCGCCCAGGTCTATGCCGCCTCCGCCCTGGCGATCACGCCGGACACGCCCCAGGAACAGGATTATCTGAACCAGCTCTCGGCCAAGCTGGGCCTGCAGCCGGCCGTGCGTGCCTATATCCACCAGGCGCTGGGCCTGCCGGCACCGGCCTGAGCCCTTCGTCGGGCGGCGAACGCGAAGCTGGCGCCGGGCGAGGCCACCGCCCTCCAGGCATGGAGTGCCTGGAGGGTGGTTGTCAGGACCGGACGATCTGGGTGCCGAAGCCGCCTTCGGTGAACAGTTCCAGGATGATCGCGTGCGCGACCCGGCCGTCCAGGATCACCGCGGCATCCACGCCCTGCGCCACGGCGGCCAGGCAGGTCTCGACCTTGGGGATCATGCCGCCGGCGATCACCCCGTCCTGGACGAGCTGTCGGGCACGGTCGGCGGACAGGCTCGGGATCAGCTCCTTCTGCCCGTCCAGCACGCCGCGCACGTCGGTCAGCATCAGCAGCTTGCGCGCAGCCAGCGCACCCGCCACCGCACCGGCGGCGGTGTCGGCGTTGATGTTGTAGGTCTCGCCCTCGGCGCCGACCCCGATCGGGGCGATCACCGGGATGATGTCGGTGCCCATGAACACGTCGAGCACCGTCCGGTCGACGAAGCTGGGCTCGCCGACGAAGCCGAGGTCCAGCACCTGCTCGATCCGGCTCTCCGGATCCCGCCTAGTGCGGGTCAGCTTGGTCGCCTGGATCAGCCGGCCGTCCTTGCCGGACAGGCCCACCGCCCGGCCGCCGGCCGCCTGGATCGCGTTCACGATCTCCTTGTTGATCTTGCCGGCCAGGACCATCTCGACGACCTCGACCGTGGCGGCATCGGTCACCCTGAGCCCGTCCACGAACTCCGAGCGGATCGCCAGACGGTCGAGCATCGCCTTGATCTGCGGGCCACCGCCATGAACCACGACCGGGTTGATACCGACCTGCTTGAGCAGCACCACGTCGCGGGCGAAGTCCCGCGCCGCCGCCGTGTCACCCATGGCATGGCCGCCATATTTGATGACCATGACTGCGTCCTGGTAGCGCCGCATATAGGGCAGCGCCTCGATCAGGGTGGCGGCGAGCTGGTGAATGTCGGTCGTCATCGGCTCAACGTCTCCGGATGCCGCGGCTCGGCAGGCGGGCGGGCGAGGGAGGCCAGCTCGGCGCGCAGCTCGGGAATGCCGACGCCGCTCTGGGAACTGGTCAGGATCGGCACGGGCAGGGCACCGATGCGCCGCGCCAGGGCGTCGGCGACCTCGGCCAGCCGGTCGGTGATCATCCCGCCACGGATCTGGTCGGACTTGGTGAGCACCACCTGGTAGGGGACCGCCGCCTTGGCCAGGGTCTCCATCGTGGCCGTGTCCACGTCCTTCAGGCCATGGCGGCTGTCGACCAGGACGCAGACCCTGGCCAGCGGCGCCCGCCCGGCCAGGAACCGGGTCACCAGCCGCTTCCAGGCATCGACGGTGCGCTTGGGCGCGGCGGCATAGCCGTAGCCCGGCAGGTCCACCAGCACGAGCCGCCCGCCCAGGTCGAAGAAGTTCAGTTCCTGAGTACGGCCCGGCGTGTTGGAGGCCCGAGCGATGTCCTTGCGGTTGACCAGCGCGTTGATCAGGCTGGACTTGCCGACATTGGAGCGGCCGGCGAACGCGACCTCGGGCAGGTCGGCTGGCGGGAGCTGGGCGAGGTCGGCGACCCCGCGCATGAAGGTGATCGACTGGGCGAACAGCAGTCGGCCCGCCTCCAGGCGGGCCGCTGCTTCGTCGTCGGGGCCGGTGGCGCCGCTCATGTCTTGGCGGGCGCCGGGCTCGGCTTGCCGTGCCGCTTCATGATGTACCACTGCTGCAGGACCGACAGCGTGTTGTTCCACGCCCAGTAGATCACCAGGCCCGCCGGGAAGGTGGCGAACATGAAGATGAAGATCAGCGGCAGGTACTGCATCAGCTTGGCCTGCAGCGGATCGGGCGGCTGCGGGTTCAGCTTCTGCTGCACGAACATCGTGGCGCCCATGATGAGCGGCCAGATGCCGATCATCAGGAAGGCCGGCGGATCCCAGGGGATCAGGCCGAACAGGTTGAAAATCGTGGTCGGATCAGGTGCTGACAGGTCCCGGATCCAGCCGAAGAACGGCGCGTGGCGCATCTCGATCGAGACGAACAGCACCTTGTAGAGCGCGAAGAAGACCGGGATCTGCACCAGGATCGGCAGGCAGCCCGACACGGGGTTGACTTTCTCGCGCTTGTAGAGCGCCATCAGCTCGACCTGCATCTTCTGCCGGTCGTCGGCGAAGCGCTCGCGCAGCTTCTCCATCTCGGGCTGGAGCGCCTTCATGGCGCTCATCGACTTGTACGACTTGTTGGCCAGCGGGAAGAGGACGATCTTCACCAGCAGGGTCAGGCCCAGGATCGCGATGCCGTAATTGCCG
Organism: Geminicoccus sp.; assembly: GCF_035556675.1. Classification (GTDB taxonomy): domain Bacteria; phylum Pseudomonadota; class Alphaproteobacteria; order Geminicoccales; family Geminicoccaceae; genus Geminicoccus. The sequence goes on from NZ_DATMFZ010000042.1 coordinate 7,082, forward strand.
GTCGCGTGGTAGAGCCAGTTCAGGATGTGGAAGAACGGCTTGGTCAGGAAGTAGAACCAGCCGAAGTCCACGGCGCGGTCGAACAGCGGGATGTTCAGCTCGTCGCTGTAACGATCGAGGAGGTTGACCTCCTTGGCGCCGACGAACAGGTGCTCGGTCATCTCGAAGGTCTGGCCGGGCGCGATGGTGATCGCCTCGCCCAGATAGTCGGCCTGATACTTGTCGAGCCCGTTGTCCTGCACGTGGCGGAACGACGCCTTCACCGGCTGGTCCTGGTCCGGCACCAGCGAGGTCAGCCAGTACTTGTCGGTGAAGCCGAGCCAGCCGCCGGTCGTGTCGTACTGGTGCGGCTCCTCGACGACATCCTTATAGTTCGGCTCCTCCAGGCGCTCCTGGAAGACCCCGATCGGGCCTTCGTGGAGGATGTAGTATCCCAGCGTGTGCGGCGTGCCCCAGCGGCCGATCAGGCCATAGGGATGCAGCGTCACCGGCTGATCGGTGTCATTGCGCACCGACCGGCCGATCTTGAACATGAAGTCGTTGTCGAGGGCCAGCGTCTTGCCGAAGGTCAGGCCCTGGCCGTTGTCCCAGGTCATGGTGACCGGCTTGCCGGCACCCACGGCCTCGCCATCGGCCTGCCACATCGTGTCCGCGCCGGGCACGGCGACCGGATTGGCCTGATCGGCGACCCAGCCGAACTCGGCGAAATAGGCGCCGGGGCCGCGCACCGGATCCAGCAGGCGGATCTCAGGGGAAGTCGGCTCCACCGTTTCCCGATAGTCGACCAGCCGGATGTCGTCGATCCGACCACCCCTCAGCGACAGGGTGCCGTCGAGCCGACCATTGTCGATCTGGATCCGCGGCGCGTTCTCGACCGCCGCGCCCGCGGTTGGTGCAGCGCCAGGTGCTGACTGGTCGGCTGCTGCCTGATTGGCCGGCTGGTTCTTGGCCAGTTCCTCGACGCTCTGCGCGGCCTGTTGCTGCTCCTGCGCCTGGCGCAGGCGCGGCAGCTCGTAGAAATACTGGAAGCCCAGGATGATCGCGACCGAGAAGACGATGGCCACGATGAGATTACGCTGGTCGCCCATATGAGCTCGATCTCCAGGCGATCAGACTTTCTGCCCGGCCGAACAGGCCGGGCGCTGCCGCCGAGGCGGGACGGGGTCGAAGCCGAAGCCACCCCAGGGATGGCACCGGCACAGGCGCACGACCCCCAGGCTCAGGCCGTGCAGCGGCCCGTGGGTGTCGATCGCCTGCTGCATGTAGCGCGAGCAACTGGGCTCGAAGCGGCAGGCAGGTCCCAGTAGGGGGGAAACCAGCAGCCGCCAAGCGCCGAACAGCGAAGCCGTGACGATCCGCGCCGCCGTCACCGCCGGGTGTTCCCGCTGGTGCCGGCCCGGATCTTGGCCAGAGCCTGCGTAAGGTCCTCGCGCAGCACGGCGTAGGGCAGTGTCGCGGTCTGCGGCCGGGCGATCAGGACCAGGTCGAGACCGGCCGGGGCCGCCGCAGGCACCAGTTCCCGCACCACGGCGCGCAGACGCCGCTTGGCGCGGTTACGGACCACCGCACCGCCGACCTTGCGGCTGGCGGTGAAGCCGACGCCGGTGCGCTCGTCGGGCACGACCCGTGCAGCATACTGCACGACCATGCCGCTGCCGTGCCATCGCCGGCCCTTGGCGACCCGCAGGAAATCGGGCCGCTTCTTCAGGACCTCGGTCGCTGCCACGCCGCCTCCGGGCTCAGGCCGACAGGCGCTTCCTGCCGCGGGCGCGACGGCGCGCGATCACCTTGCGGCCGCCGACCGTCTCCATGCGGGCACGGAAGCCATGGCGGCGCTTCCGCACGATCTTGCTGGGCTGATAAGTCCGCTTCACGAGCGTTACTCGACATCTGAGAGGGATAACAGGCGCCGCATCGAACTCGACGCAACCAGCGTCGTCGGCAGCCGCCGGCGACGTCGGGGCTGCTGATAGGGGTGTTGGCGCGCATTTGTCAAATGTGCGTGTCACCTTTAGACGTCGCCGGGGATGTGTTTCGGTCGGCCGGCCTTGCGTCCGCACACCGCGGGTCTATCCTGTCGGGCTGGCCGGTCCGGGCGGGTGCGCCGCCGTAGCGGATGCGATCGGAAGAAGCGGATTGTACGACGCGGCAAAGCAGTTGCAGCCGGCCCGGCGCAGCCTGAAGACCAAGATCATCGTCCTGGTGGTCGCGATCCTGGTCTGCGTGGAGCTGGCCGTGCTCACCTGGTCGGTGGCGACCTACCGCTACGAGCGGCTGGAACGGCACATGACCCAGGACATGCTCGTGGCCGACGCGATCGCGATCATGCGCCCGTTCGCGCCCGACGGCACCAACACCTCGACGCCGGACGAGATCCTGAACCTGATGCACAGCCTGCGCAGCAACGGGCTGATCGTCCGCTCGGACAACACGGAGTGGCGGGTCGGCACGATCTTCGAGCGCAGCGAGATCGACGGGGTGTTCGACCTCGACCGTCCGCCGGGCATCGCCACCAAGATCGCGCAGGCCTTCGACCTGCTGCTGTTCGGCGGCGGGCGGGAGATCGTGCTGGTGCAACGCTCGCCCGTCCAGCTGGGCTCGCTGGTCGAGGTGTTCACCACCGACGACGAGCTGCGCGCCCAGACCCTGCGCCATGCCCTGGACATGGCGCTGGTGTCGCTGCTGGTGACCCTTACCCTGGGTTGGGCGCTTGTCCTCACCCTGGACCGCTGGATCGTGGCGCCGATCATCCGGATCTCGCAGGAGGTGATGGCGTTCCATGCCAATCCCGAGGACGAGAGCCTGGATCATCCCGTAAGCGACCGGGACGACGAGATCGGCGGGCTGGAACGGGCGGTCGACGAGATGCGGACCGAGGTGCGCGCGGCCCTGCGCCAGCAAACCCGGCTGGCGACACTGGGAGCCGCGGTCAGCCGGGTGAACCACGACCTGCGCAACATGCTCTCCACCGCCGTCCTGCTGTCCGACACGCTCGAGCGCAGCCAGGACCCGGAGGTGCGCCGGATCGCCCCCAGGCTGATCGACAGCCTGGAGCGGGCGACCCGCCTGTGCACCGACGTGCTGCGGTTTGCCCGGGACGAGAAGCCACGCCTGGTCGAGACCGACTTCGCCCTGGCGCGGCTGGCGGAGGAGGTGGACGATGCCACCCCGCCACCCAAGGAATCGCGGGTGCGCCTCAAGATCGACGTGCCGGACGAGCTGGTGCTCCATGCCGACCGGGACCAGATGTTCCGTGCCCTGCAGAACCTGCTGCGCAATGCTTACGAGGCGCTGGGTGACCGGCCGGACGGCCGGATCACCATCCAGGGAGGCCGCGCCGAAGGCCATGTCTGGATCGACGTCGCCGACAACGGACCGGGCGTCTCGCAGGGCACGCTGCAATGGTTGTTCCACCCGTTCCGGGCCAAGGAGAAGCTGGGCGGGAGCGGCCTGGGCCTGGCAATCGTGCGCGAGATCATGCGCGGCCATGGCGGCGAGATCGAGCTGGCGGAAACCGGCCCCACCGGCACGACGTTTCGTCTGCGCCTGCCGCAGCGCCGCCAGTCGGCCCCGCGCCCGGCGGCCAGGGAGACGGCGCTATGAACCGGGAGTTCCTCTTCTATCGTCGCTGGCCGGCCGGCAGGACGTGCCGGGCCCTGGGGCTGAGCTTGGCGCTCCTGCTCATCGGCTGCGCAGGTACCCGCGACCTCGGGCCCTATACGGATCTGCGCTGGAAGATCGAGAGCTTCTATCGCGACCATGCCTGGGAGGAGGGCGCGCGCTGTGTCCTGCCGAGCATGTCGATCACCCAGTGGGAAGTCCTGGAGGAAACCCCGGACAAGCTGGTGATCGGCGTTCGCTACGCGTGGAGAGACGACCGCAACTCCGGCTTCGATCCCGAACTGGGCCGTGTCCAGGCCGGCATCTGCCAGGGCTTCAACTCCCGGGTGTTCACCGTCGTGCGTGGCCCGGCCGGCATGCAGGTGCAGTCGATGACGGGTGAGCAACGACGGCGATGAGATGGCGATGACGAGGTGGACGTGCGGGCTGGCTATCCTGCCGGGCCTGCTGCTGATCGGCTGTGCCGCGGGCGACCCGCTGCCCGACCATCCGGGCCTGGCGGTGGCCCTGGAGCGCTACTACGCCCGGCACGGCATCGAGGAGGACGGGCGCTGCCCGCTGCCCGAGATGCGGCTGACGAGTGCCGAGATCACCGGTCAGGAGGGCGACCGGATGACGGTGGTGGCCGACTATCGCTGGGTGGACCGGCGCCGCGGCGACGGGGTGGCGCAGTCCTGCCTGGGCACCGGCACCCGCACCTTCATGCTCTATCAGGGACACGTGATGTCGATGAGCGGCGAGCGGCGCTGACCGGTGCCGGCGGGCCGGCTCAAAGCTCGGAGAACGCCTCGTCGCCGATCCGCTGGAGCTGGTCGGTCAGGTAACTGAGCACGGTGCGCCGCCCGACCTCTATTTCGACGTCCACCAGCATGCCCGGCTGGATCCTGGGGCCATGCGCCGCCGCTTCCGCCGCAGTCACTACCGTCACCGCGTAGACCGGCGGCCCGTCCGGCCGCTCGCGCCTGGCATCCGGCGCGATCCTGTCCAGCCGGCCGTCCAGCGCGCCGTAGCGCACGAAGTCGAAGGCGTGGACCTTCACCCGGGCGGCCATGCCTTCCTTCAGATGGCCGATATCCTCGTTGCGGATGCGCGCCGCCACGACCAACCCCTCGCCGGATGGGACCAGCTTCATGATCGGCTGGTTAGCGGCCACCGACTGGCCGGTGGCGCTCACCTGGATGTCCTGAACGAAGCCGGCTACCGGAGCCGTCACCGCCAGGCCGCGCAGCAATGCCTCCTGGTTCTGGAGCTGCCGGGCCAGGCGGTCGCGCTCGGCTGTCACCGTGGCCAGCTCGCCCAGCGTGCGCGAGCGCCGCTCGCTGTCGATCGAGCCTGCCCGGTTGCGGGTCTCCTCCAGCTCGGCGCGGGCGCTGACCAGTTGCTGCTCGGCCTTGGCCAGCTCGCCCGCCAGTTCTGCCACCTGCTGCTCGACTGCCACTAGCTTCATCCGCGGGTAGAGCTCGCGTGCCGCCAGTTCGCGCACCGCTTCCAGCTGCTGGCGCTGCAGGCTGAGGCTGTCGCGCAGCCGGGCGATCTCCGCGGCCGCGGCCCGGGTCTCCGCGGTCCTGGCCCGGACCTGCTCGGCCAGGACCTGCTTTTCTCCCGCCAGCGCCTCCATGCGCGCACGAGCGAGCCGGAGCTGCTCCTGGAGCAGGGCCGGATTGGCGCTGCCGGCGAGGTCCGCGAAATCCGGCTCCCGCCCGTCCGCCTCGGCCTGCAGCCGAATCACCGCCGCGCTCGCCTCGGCCAGCCGCGCCTCCACGTCCAGCCGTTCCCCGTTGCGAGTCTCCGGATCGAAGCGCACCAGCACCGCACCCGCCTCGACGTGCTGACCCTCCTGGACCAGGATCTCAGCGATCCGGCCGCCGCTTTGGTGGTTGATCACCTTGGCCCGGCCGACCGGCTCGACCTGCCCCTCGGCGCGGACCACCTGCTCGACCTGGGCCCAGGCCATCCAGCCGATGAGTGCGGCGAACAGGGCGGAGATCGTCACCACCAGCACCCGCGCCAGCGGCGAGGCACGCCGCTCGATCAGGCCCTGGGCATCGGGAAGGAAGTCGGTCCAGCTGGCGAGCAGCGCCATGGCAGCCTCCGGCAGGTCAGGAAACGGCGTGGAGGTTGGTGCGCTGGGCGCGGCCGGAGAGCTGGGCCACCATCTCGGCGGCCGGACCCTGGCGGGTGATCCGGCCATGGCCCAGCACCACCACTTGGTCGCACATCGTGAGCGCGGCGATGCGGTGGGTCACCAGCACGATGGTTCGTCCGGCGGCGGCCCGGCGGAGATTGACCAGGAACAGTTCCTCGGTGGCCGCATCCAGCGCACTGGTCGCTTCGTCCAGCACCAGGATGCGCGGGTTGCGCACCAGGGCCCGGGCGATCGCCACCAGCTGGCGCTGGCCAGTCGACAGGCCGGTGCCGCGCTCGCCCAACCTGGTGTCGTAACCCTCGGCCATGCGCTGGACCGCCTCGTGCAGGCCCACGAAGCGGGCGGCCGCGATTACCCGGGCGAAGCTCTTGTCGGGCGCACCCAGCGTGATGTTCTCCGCGATCGTCCCGGCGAAGAGCTGCACGTCCTGCGGGACCACGCCGATCTGCGAGCGGTAGACGGCGGGGCTCAGCCGGCGCACGTCGAAATCGTCGATCAGCACCCGGCCGGCGGTCGGCTGCTCCACACCCAGGAGCAGCTTGACCAGCGTGCTCTTGCCCGAGCCCGGTGCACCGGTGATGCCGACGATCCGGCCGGGCTCGACCGCGAGCGTCACGTTGTCCACCGCAGGGCGACCATCGCCACGATAGCCGAAGCTCACGCCGTCCAGCTGCAGGCGGCCCGCCAGCCGGACATCGCCCTGGCCCCGCGCCTCGCTGCCCTCGATCGGCTCACCCATCAACGTGTCCAGCCGGGCGAACGCCTCGCGTACCGTCTGCAGCTCCCGCCATGCGCCGAAGATCTGGCGCAGCGGTGCCAGTGCCCGGGCGCCCAGGATGCTGGCGGCGACCAGCGCGCCGATGGTGAGTTCGCCCGCCACGATCAGGCGGGCACCGACATAGACCAGGGCCAGCGCCGCGGCCTGCTGCAGACCGAGACAGAGGGCCGCGGCCAAGCCGGACAGCTCGCCGGCACGAAAGCCGGTCCAGGCACTCTCGGCCAGCCGCTTCTCGAACCGGCGCTCCATCTCCGGCTCCAGGCCCAGATATTTGACCGTGAGCGCATTCAGCACGGTCTCACCCATGGCGGCGGCCTTGGCGGCCTGGGCGCGGAAATGGGCGCGGAGCAGCCGACCCTGGCGCCGGTGCGCCAGCCAGGAAACGAGGAAGAAGGGCGGGATCGCCAGCAGCACGGTCAGCCCGAGACGCAGGTCGAGTGCGGTCACCGCGCCCAGGAACAGGAGGGAGAATGCCAGGTCGACCAGCACCAGCGGCATCTGCGAGGTGAAGAAGCTGCGAATCGGCTCCAGCTGGCGGAGCCGCTCCACCATCTGCCCGGCCGACATCTGCTCGAACACACGGAACGGCAGGCGCACCACATGGTGCATGATTTCGGCGCCCAGGGCAGCATCCAGGCGCGCACCGGCATGGGCGGCGATGTGGGCGCGCACCGCGCGCAGCACCAGCTCGAACATAACCAGGCTCACCATGCCCACGGTGAGCACGTCGAGCGTGCCGAGTGCCGCGTGACCCACGACCTTGTTGTAGACCACCATCATGAACAAGGGTGCGGCCAGCGCGATCAGGTTGACCACCACGGAGGCCAGCACCAGCTCGGCCAGCACCGGGCGCAGCCTGCCGAGCAGGACGGTGCGCCAGGAGCCGGCCTCTGCCGATTCGCGCTCTGCCGGCCGGAGTAGGAGGATCTCCGCCGCGATCTCTGGCAACTGGGCCAGATCCACGCTGCGCGGCTGCCCGCCCTGGGCGTCCGTCAGCACCACGCCGGCAGCGCTCACCCCCGTCGCGATCCAGGCCTGGCCCGGGTCCTTGCCCAGCACGAGGAAGGGGACGGGCAGGCCCGGGACGCGGCGGGGGCTGGGTGCCGTCACCGCTACGTCGAAGCCCAGCCGGTGGGCCAGGCGGGCCAAGTGGCGGCGGTCCACCGGCCCGTCGGGGCAGGGAGCGGCCGCCAGGATCTCCGCCATGGCGACGGGCCGCTCGAGCAGCACGGTGAGCCGTGCGAACGCGCTCAGGAGCGGATCGGTGCCGCCAGGATCCTTCTCGGCCGCAGGAGCACGCAGCTTGCTCGTGGACATGGCGAGCGGTCACCCATCAGGAGCATGGCGAAACGCCATGTATCCTAATAGGAGATAAAACCGGCCATTTGCAACATTAATGGTTGAAATAGCTGTCCGTCAGTCGAGCGCCCAGACCAGGAATTTCAGGTACACGGTCTCGACCAGCGCCGGGTGGATCGGGTGGTCGACATTGGCGCCGGCGCGATGGACGACGCGGCCGCCGCGCCCCGCCTCGCGAATGCCCGCCCAGATCTCCCCGAGGAAGGCCTCGGCATCGACATTGTGGGAGCAGCAGGACACCAGGAGGAAGCCCTGCTCGGCGGTCAGCGCCGCCGCAGCACGCGCCAGCTTGCGATAGCCCTTGAGCCCGGCCTTCAGGTCCTTGCGCGACTTCACGAAGGCGGGCGGGTCGCACATCACCAGGCCGAACCGGCGCCCCTCCTTGCCGAGCCGGTCCATGGCGTCGAAGGCATCGGCGCGTTGGAAGCTGCAGCGGCCGGCAACGCCCTGCAGCTCGGCACTGGCGGCGGCGAGGTCGAGTGCCGCCTGCGAGCGGTCGACCATCAGCACCGACGCAGCACCGCCCGCGGCAGCCGCCAGGCCGAAGCCGCCGCCATAGCTGTAGACGTCCAAGACCTCGCGCCCGGCCGCCAGTCGTGCGGCAAAGGCATGGTTGGCGCGCTGGTCGTAGAACCAGCCGGTCTTCTGGCCGCCCACCGGGTCGACCTGGAAGCGCCGGCCGTCCTCCTCGACGAAGGTACGGGCTTCGGGGTCGCCCTTGACCACCCGCACGTCCTCGGCGAGGCCCTCCAGCGCCCGGACCGGCGCATCGCCGCGGAATACGATCCGGCTGGGCTTGAGCAGCCGGTCCAGTGCCTGGAGCCAGTCCTCCTGCGCCCGATCCATGCCGGCCGTGTTGACCTGCGCCACCACCGTGTCGCCGTAGCGGTCCACGATCAGGCCGGGCAGGCCATCCGCCTCGCCATGAGCCAGCCGGTAATAGGGCTGGTCGAACAGCATTTCGCGTAGGGCCAGGGCCCGGGCCAGGCGCCGCTCGAAGAAGGCCGGGCCGATCTCCACGTCGCGCGAGCGGGTGAGGATGCGTGCCGCGATCAGGGAGTGCGGATTGTAGTGGGCCAGGCCATAGGCCTTGCCGTCGGCGAAGGCCACCTTGACCAGCGAGCCCGGCTCCAGGCTGCGCAGCGCCGCCTCCGGGCGGATCTCGTTGCTGTAGAGCCAGGGCGAGCCGCTGCGCAGGCGGCGCTCGTGGTCGGGCAGGACATGGATGATCGGCAGGGACATTGGGGGCTCGGTCGGCAGAACGGATGGACGGGTCGGGATGTTGGCTGGTCAGTGCGGCGCCGGAAGCGTGCTCGGCATCGAACCGCCGATGCGTACCGGCTCGATCCGCCGGGCCAGGCCGGTGGCGTCGTCGGTCTCGATCAGCACGGCGCACAAGGTGGCTTCGCCCTGCGCCGGTTCCATCTTCCTGCCCGGCAGGGGCGAGCGCCAGCGCTCCAGCGAGGCCTGCTTGTCCATGCCGATCACGCTGTCGTAGTCGCCGGTCATGCCGACATCGGTGATGAAGGCGGTGCCCCCGGCCAGGACGCGGTGATCGGCGGTGGGCACATGGGTGTGGGTGCCGACCACGGCACTCACCCGGCCGTCGAAGCCGTGGCCGTGCGCCAGCTTCTCGCTAGTCGCCTCGGCATGGACGTCGATCAGGATGGCGTCGGCGGTGCCCGGCAGCGACAGGCTGGCGAGCTCGGCCTCCAGGGCGCGCATCGGGTCGTCGGCCAGGCCCATGAACAGCCGGCCCAGCACCTGCAGGACTACGAACCGTCGCCCGTCGGCAAGGCGCAGCTCGCCTATCCCGCGGCCGGGCGTGCCCGGCATCATGTTGAGCGGGCGGACGATCCGCGGCTCGTTCTCGATATGGACCAGCAGCTCGCGCTGGTCCCAGGCATGGTTGCCGAGCGTGATCAGGTCGGTACCGAGCTCGAACAGGCGCTGCGCGATCTTGGCCGTGAGCCCGTAGCCCCCAGCGGCGTTCTCGGCGTTGACTACCACCACGTCCAGTTCCAGCCGGCGGCGCAGGTCCGGCAGGTGCCGCTCGATGGCCGCCCGGCCGGAACGGCCGACTACATCGCCCACGAACAAGATGCGCAAAGCTGAATACTCCAGAAAGGTCGGCGTCGGCCGGTCAGCGAATATGCCTGCAGCCGGTCTCGGTCACCACCATGTCGAGCGGCTCGTCGAACGGCTCGGTCGGTACTCGGTCCACTTCCTGGCAGGCGAAAGCATAGCCGATGCAAAGCGGCCGGTGCCCTGCCTCGCGGAGCATGGCGATGGTCCGGTCGTAGAAGCCGCCGCCCCAGCCCAGCCGGTAGCCCCTGGCATCGAAGGCCAGGAGCGGCGTGAGGATCACTGCGGGCAGGATCTCGGGCGCGCCGGCGGGCGGCTCCTGGACCCGGAACGGCCCGGCCACCAGCGGCTCACCCGAATACCAGCAATGAAAGCGCAGCGGTTCGGACCGACCGGTGATGCGGGGCAGGGCCGTGGGCACGCCCAACTCATGGAGGGCGCGTAGCAACGGCTTGGTATCGATCTCGTCCTGGAGCGGCCAGAACAGGGCAACCGCACGCGCCGGGCAAAGCTCGACCGCACGCAGGAAATGCAAGGCGGCCATGCGGCTGGCAGCCTGGGCGTCCGCCACCGCCAAGGCCGCACGCGCCGCCAGCACCTGGTTGCGCAGCAGCGCCTTCTCGGCGGGAGCAGATGGAGCAACGGCCAACGCGGCTAGCCTTCACGGCACCGCGAAGCACCGCGGGTGCGGGAGGAGGTAGAGAAGTGGCGGACGCCGCCCTGGCCGTCGTGATCCGACTGTTCCTGGGACCTGCTACGCAGGTGGGCGCCATGTAACGTGACCACGGTCACATCAGGGACAGCTCCCGATTGGAACGAAGGCCCAGGCGCATATGATGGACACTAACGAACCGGGCAGCGCCGCCATGCCGAATCTAGGTGCCGGGCGCCGGTTCGGCAAGGTGACAGGCGTCGGCCAAGCGCTCGATCTGCTCGGCGACCCGCTGCAGCTCCTCGCTGAGCCGCTGTTCGCCGGTCTTGCTGGTCTCGGCGAGCGAGGCACGCAGCCGCTTGATCTCGTCATAGGCGTCCGACAGCTCGTCGGCGATGATCAGGCTGGTCAGCACCAGCAGGCGCAGGTCGCCGATCTGACCATTGGCGCCGCCCAGCTCGCGCACCCGCCCGTCCACATACTGAGCCAGGCGCCGCAGCCGGGTTTCCTGGCCGTCGTCGCACTGTACCGTGTGGGTGCGGCCATTGACCGTGACATCGACCATGCCCATCGGGGTCAGCCTTCCATCAGACGCTCGACGCGCAGAATCGCGTCGTTCAGGCGCCGGCCCAACTCGTCGGCAGTATGCGCGAGATCCGCCATGCGCTGTTCGGCGGCTTCGAGACGCGCTGCGAGCCCGTCGCGCTCCTGGCGCAGCGCCTGGTACTCGCGCAGCAGCGCGTCATAGTCTGCCCGCTCCACGAACTCGACCTGCCGGGCGGCCTGCGCGGAACTGGCAGCCACGCCCTCGGTCAGTCGTGCCAGCGCGTGATCCAGTCTCGCCCTGGCGGCATCAAGTGAGGTCATGTGCCGCGCGCCGGCCCCCATCGCAAATCGGGCAACGCCATGGTCTTGCCCAGGCCCGGGCGCGGCGTCAACGGCCAGGGCGCCACGGTCGGCGCCAAGAAGGTGTTGATTTTTCGGGATCGACGGGGGATGCCCACCGCGCAGGACGGAGTTTCCCGTCACCGCCAGCCACCTCCACCTGACGACTGCCGCTGATGACCGACGTTGCTACCCTCGATCTCGCCAATGCGATCCGGTTCCTGGCGGTGGATGCCGTCGAGCAGGCTAACTCCGGTCATCCCGGCATGCCGATGGGCATGGCGGAGGTGGCCACCGTGCTGTTCACCCGGCACATGAAGTTCGACGCGCGCGATCCGAAATGGCCCGACCGCGACCGGTTCGTGCTCTCGGCCGGGCATGGCTCGATGCTGCTCTACGCCCTGCTCTACCTGACGGGCGTGGAAGGCGTGGAGATCGAGGACATCCGCAACTTCCGCCAGTACGGCGCCCGGACCGCAGGCCATCCCGAGTACGGCCACGCGCCGGGCATCGAAACCACCACCGGCCCACTGGGCCAGGGTTTTGCTAACGCGGTGGGCATGGCGATCGCCGAGGCGCATCTGGCCGCCCGGTTTGGCAAGGAACTGGTGGACCACCACACCTACGTGATCGCCGGCGATGGCTGCCTGATGGAGGGCATCAGCCACGAGGCAGGTGCGCTCGCCGGGCATCTGAAGCTCAACAAGCTGATCGTGCTCTGGGACGACAACGGCATCTCGATCGACGGCAAGGTG
>NZ_DATMFZ010000043.1:0-17761 GCF_035556675.1 Geminicoccus sp.
TGCGGCCGGCCATGGCCGCCTACAACCGCTGCAACAACAGACAACAGATGGTCGCGGCATGGTCTGTGGCAGCGCCTGTTCCAGCGCATTGCCGGCACGGGAACATTCCGGCCGAGCTTGCTCTCGACCGCACCCGCGCCCATCGCTCCGCTTTTGGCGGCAAGGAGGCGAATGGTGCCAAGCGATCGGCCGCGCGCGGGGCGGCCGGACGTCGAAGATCCATTGCTTGGCCGATGATGGTGGCCGACCGGTTGCCTTCACCCTGACGCCGGCAACATCACCGACATCGGCATGGCCATCCCGCTGCTGAGCGCCTCGTCGCCGTCCCGGTGTCTGATCGCCGACGAGGCCCATGATGCCGACAACCTGCGTGCCTGGCTCCGGGCTCGGCACATCCAGGCCGTGATCTCCGCCACCGCCAGTCGTACCATCCCCTATCCGCTCGACCACAAGGCTTGCGCCCGGCGCAAACTGATCGAGCGGCGGTTCGGCCGGCTCGAGAACTGGCGACACATTGCCACGCGCTATGACCGCCTCGCCCAAGACTGCCTGGCCGCGCGCACTCGTCACCATTGCCTCAGTACAGGCTGAGTGAGTTCCCTACCTAGTGGCGGCCAATCCAGCCCCACCCATCCATTGGGTGCAGACGGACGGCCATGCTCCAGCAGGGCCGCGGCACTTCATGCTCAGTTTCCCCGTGCCGAAGGCCAAGCTTTCGCGGCAGTCTCCCTGGGCCGCGCCGAACCGGGGCCATAGTGCTGGCAGCGGTCGGGCCGGGAGCGTCCGTTGAGCTCCGAGAGGGTATTACGGCGTGGCCGGCGAGGCCATGGTAGTCGGGGGCAGGACGGACAGGGTTGAGCGGCAGGGCGGATGGTGCCACGGCTGGCGGCGTGGCGACGGACCGGGAGTGGCGGCCCATGTGCAATCTCTACTCGCTCACCAGGGGTCAGGACGCGATCCGGGCATTCACCGGGGCGATGCGGGACACGACCGGCAACCTGCCGCTCTTGCCGGCGGTCTTCCCGGACCGGCTGGCCCCGGTGGTGCACCGGGCCCAGGACGGGACGCGCGAGCTCGCCATGATGCGCTGGGGCTTCCCGCCGCCGCCGAACCTGGGGGGGCGGCCGGTGACCAACATCCGCAACCTCGCCAGCCCCTACTGGCGCGGCTGGCTGAAGCCCGGCTGGCGCTGTCTGGTACCGGCCAGCTCGTTCTGCGAGTACACGGACAGCCAGCCCAAGGTGCCGCACTGGTTCGCGCTCGATCCGTCCCGGCCGCTGTTCGCGTTCGCGGGGCTGTGGCGCCCCTGGACCGGGATGCGCGGCACCAAGGCGGAACCGGTGGAGGGCGAGCACCAGTTATATGCCTTCCTCACCTGCCCGGCCAACGACGTGGTGCGGCCGATCCATGCGAAGGCCATGCCAGTGCTGCTGACCACGCAGGAGGAGTGCGACACCTGGCTGGAAGGCAGCACCGAGGAGGCCCTTGCCCTGCAGCGCCCCCTGCCCGCCGAAGCCTTGCAGGTCGTGGCCACCGGCCAGCGGGAAGACGGTCTGCAGGAGGACGGACCGGAGCCGTCCTTGCCTTTCTGAAGTCGGTGCGTTTCCGGGCGGCATGCCGTCCGTCGACGATCGGCAACTCGCTCGCGAGGACCCGTCGACGGCCGCGCGCTTGAACGCACCCGGGAGCATGAGGCGCTTCTTCCCCGGCCTCAGACGCTCCTCCCCATGGATCGGGCGTCCATCGGACCGGCGCAGGATGAACTTACTCTGACCACGGAATGTCGAGACTAGCGCCCGCGACGACCGGCCCGGGTGCCAGAGGGCATCGCCCGATACGCACATGAAGCTCGTGGGATTGCTGAGCCCGCCGATCTGCAAGTAGGTCCTGTGTGCCACCCAGGAGGCAGCCGGCCGGCAGCATGATGCAGGAACAGGGACGTGATGCGCCTTCTGTCAGGATCGTGCTCTGGAACATCGCCTGGCGGCGCCGCCACTCGCCGGCCGGGCAATCGCGGACATCGTCGAGCAACATGCTCCCGATGTCGTCTGCCTGACCGAGGCATACGGACTTCCTGCCCGACCGGCACCTGATCAGTGCCAGGGCCGACTATGGGTATCCGCTGAAGGAGGGGCGGCGGAAGGTGCTGCTCTGGAGCAGGCAGCCATGGACCGGCATCGACGATCTGGGCGACGGGCGCCTTCCTTCCGGGCGCTTCGTCTCGGGCACGACCGAGACGAAGCTGGGGTCGTTGCGCATGATCGGGGTGTGCGTGCCATGGCCGGGGGCCCACGTCGCTACAGGACGCAAGGACCGGCGCCGGTGGGAGGATCACCTCGCCTTCCTGGGCGGGTTGTCCGGTGTCCTTGCGCGGCATGAACATACCGGGCGCACCATCCTCCTTGGCGACGTCAACCAGTTCATCCCGCGCAGGCGGGCGCCCCTGCGCGCGTTCCAGGTACTGACCGACGCCATCCCGCCGTTCCTGCGGCTGGCGACGGAAGGCGCCATTCCGGAGTTCGGCCGGCCGTCGATCGATCACCTCTGGCACACGATGGATCTGCGGGCCGTGCGGGTACGTGCGCTGCCTGGGCATGGTCCCGACGGGCGGACCCTGAGCGACCATGTCAGCCTCTTCATCGAGATCCGGCAGGTCCACGAGGACGGCAGCGCTGGAAAACGCACCGACCGGCCTGGAGCGATGCTCTCGGTATCGACGTCCTATCGGCGTTGATGCTGCCAGCGTCCGTCCCGGACGTGGCGCAGTGGCGATCGTCAGGTTTCGACGAGTTCCCCGGCAGGTCGACGGGCCATGGGCGCTGACCCGACCCGTCGACCTCGGCGGCTGTGCAATCCCGGAGGAAGAGGCGGCGACGAAGCCAGTCCTTCCCTTCAGCCGGCGAAGCGGGCCTCCGGCACGCCACGCACGCCCAGATCATAGATCGCGAACAGGGAGCCACGCGGGGCCGGGTCGTCCGGGAAGCGCGGCAGAGGCGGCTTGGCCATGGAGGTGACGTAGAGGATGTCCAGGTTCGGGCCGCCGAACATGGCGCTGGTGACCTTCTTGACCGGCATGTCGATCACCCGGTCGAGCGTGCCGTCCGGCGCATAGCGGGCGAGCTTGCCGGCATAGACGATCGCACTCCAGACGCAGCCCTCGGCATCCACCGTGGCGCCGTCGAAGGCGCCGCCTTCCCACTGCATCTTCGCGAAGGTGCGCTTGTTGGCGATGGCGCCCGTGGCGGTGTCGTAGTCGTAGGCGGAGATCTCGCCGGACCAGGTGTCGGTGAAGTAGAAGGTCCTGCCGTCCGGGCTCCAGCACGGGCCGTTGCTGACGATGATGTCGCCTTCCAGCCTGGTCACCGACAGGTCCGGGTCCATGCGGTAGAGGGCGCCGTTCGGGCCTTCCTCCATCGTGTCCATGGAGCCCGCGACGAAGCGGCCCTGGCGGTCGACCTTGCCGTCGTTGATCCGGTTGTTCGGCTTGTCCGGCTCGGGATCGTGGATCAACTCGACCTCGCCGGACTGAAAGTCCAGGCTGTGCCAGCCGCGCTGCAGGGAAACGATCGCGCCGCCATTCTTGCGCAGGGCCATCGAGCCGATCTTCTGCGGCACGTCCCAGGCGCGCACCTCGCGGCCGTCCTCGGTGCAGCGGAACACCCGGCCGTCGAAGCTGTCGATCCAGTAGAGGCGCTGCTCGTCCACGTCCCACAAGGGGCCTTCGCCGAGCGTGGTCTTGACGTCGACCAGGACCTCGATGCGCATTGCTCGTTCTCCTTGAAGCCTGTCTCAGCCCTTGAAGCGCGGCTCGGGCAGGCCGCGCACACCCAGGCCATGGACGGCGAACAGGCCGCCTGCCTCGCGCTCCTGGCGGCGTCTGCCCCCGAACGGGCGGGCCATGGAAGTGACGTAGAGGATGTCGAGGTCGGCGCCGCCGAACATCACGCTGGTGATGCTGTCCACCGGCATGCCGACCAGCCGGTCGATCGTGCCGTCCGGGGCGAAGCGGACCAGGCGGCCGCCATAGACCTCGGCACTCCAGACATAGCCTTCCGAATCGACGGTGGCGCCGTCCGGATAGCCACGCAGATGGCCCTCGAAGTCGGCGAAGATCCGCCGGCTGAGCAGGTCGCCGGTTTCGGTGTCGTAGGCATAGGCCCAGATCTTCCGGGTCCAGCTGTCGGCGAAATAGAAGATGGTGCCGTCCGGGCTCCAGCACGGGCCGTTGCTGACGATGATGTCGCTTTCCAGCTTGGTCACGGTCAGGTCGGGATCGAGGCGGTAGAGGCCGGCCAGCGGCTCGCGCTCCTCATAGTCCATGCCGCCCGCGACGAAGCGGCCCTGCCGGTCGACCTTGCCGTCGTTCATGCGGGTGCGCCGCACCGACGCTTCCGGATCGGTGATGGGCTGGACCTCGCCGGAGGCCAGATCGAGGAAATGGAAGCCGTTGCGCAGGGAGACCACGGCGCCGCCGCCCTCGCGCAGGCACATCGAGCCGATATGCTCCGGCACCTGCCAGCTCTGCCGGTCCTGGCCGCGTGCGTCGGCACGGTGGACGGCCTTGCCGTGGCTGTCGATCCAGTAGAGGCGCTGCTCCTGGACGTCCCAGAGAGGGCCCTCGCCCAGCTCGTCGCGCGTGTCGGTCAGGAGTTCGATGCGCAGCATGGCAGCAGGCTTCCCGTTCGTTCAGAGGCTCTCGACATTGCCGTCCACGCCCAAGGACTGGCCGGAGATGTTGCGGCCGAGCGGCGAGACCAGGAACAGCGCCATGGCGGCCACGTCGTTCGGGCTCACCATGCGCCGGAGCGAGACGCGGGCGAGATAGGTCGCCTCCATCTCCTCGTAGGGCACCCCCACCTGCTTCGCACGGGCATCGATCACGCCGGTCATGCGTGGCCCGGCCACGATACCCGGCAGGATGGCGTTCACCGTGATGTTCGCCGGCCCCAGCTCCTTGGCGAGGCTCTGGGTCAGGCCGATCACGCCCCACTTGGCGGCGGCATAGGGCGTGCGGAAGGCATAGCCGAACCGGCCGGCCGCCGAGCTCATGTTGATCATGACCCCGCCGCCGGCAGCCTTGAGCAGCGGCACGGCGCGCCTCGCGCACAGGAACTGGCCGGTCAGGTCGACATCGATGCAGCGGCGCCAGTCCGCCAGCGACAATTCCTCGATCGCCCCGGTGGGGCCGGCGATCCCGGCATTGTTCACCAGCACGTCCAGGCCGCCCAGCTGCGCCTGCACCTCCTCGAACAGCCGGTCGACCGCCGCCTCGTCGGCGACGTCCGCCTGGAAGGTCAGGACGTCCGGCTGCGCCTGCTTCAGGGCAGCCAGGGCGGCCGCGTCGACATCGCTGGCCAGCACCTTCGCACCGGCTTCGACCAGCGCGTCGACGATCGCCCGGCCGATCCCGGCCGCGCCGGCGGTCACCAGGACCCGCTGCCCCTTGGCCGAAAGTTCAGGCATGATGTTCCGCTCCGTTCAGGGGTTGCGATCGCGCAGGGCCAGCACGGCCACCAGCACCACCACACCCAGGATGATGTCGCGCACCGCACTCGGCAGGGTCGTGCCGGCCAGCAGGGTCGCAAGGGCCGTCAGCAGGAGGACGCCGCCCAGCATGCCCAGATAATGGCCGCGCCCGCCGGTGATCAGCGTGCCGCCCACCACCACCGCCGCGATCGACGGCAGCAGATACTCGTCGCCCATGCCGAGGCTGGCCTGGCCGGAGAAGCCGGACAGGAGGATGCCGACCAGGGCCGCGCAGAAGCCGGACAGGGCATAGGTGCGGATCAGCGTGCCGCCGACGCCCACGCCGGAGAGCTGCGCCACCAGCGGGCTGTTGCCGACCGCATAGACCCGCCGGCCGAACACGGTGCGGCCGAGCAGCAGCAGGGCCACCACCACGAACAGCACGAGCAGCCAGATCACCGGGGTGACGCCCAAAAAGCTGCCGGTCATCAGCCAGCGCTGCGTGGGCGAGGCGAAGCCCGCGGGCGTGCCGTCGCTGTAGACCAGGGCCGCACCCTGCAGGATGCCGTTCATCGCGATGGTCATCACGATCGGCGGCAGGCCCAGGAACACGATGCCGGCACCATTGGCCATGCCCAGTGCGGTGCCGAGCAGGAGGCCGAAGGGGATTACCCACAGGGCCGCGGCATCCGAGCCGCTGATCAGGTCGGCGGTGACGATGCCGATCAGGCCGATCATCCAGGGCAGCGACAGGTCGAGCCCGCCGGTCAGGATCGCGGTACCCTGGCCCAGCGCCAGGATCGCCAGGAAGGACGACAGCACCAGCAGCGAGTTGAAGTAGGCCGGGTTGGTGAGCGTGCTGCCGTAGATCAGGTGGGTCGCGAGCAGCACCACCACGAAGCCGACATAGGCCGGCACGAGGTAGCGCAGGGTCTGGCGATGCCGCTCCAGCCAGGAGGCCCCATCGGCCTGCCCGGCCTTCAGCGGCGCTGCCGGCAGCTCGGGCGAGAAGGGCTGGGCCGGGTGGCTGCGCGCCAGGGTGCCGGTGCGGCGCGCGCGCAAATTGGTCGCGAGCAGGCGCAGATAGCCGGCCACCGGCGAGTTGCGGTGGAACGAGCCGGCCAGCACCGCGATGATCAGGATCAGACCCTCGACCACCGAGCTGTAATAGGCCGAGACGTTCAGCACGAGCAGGATGTTGACGACGATCATCAGGATGTAGGCGCCGACCAGCGAGCCCACGGCACCGCCGCGCCCGCCGCCCAGCATGGTGCCGCCCAGCACCACCGCGGTGAATACCTGCAGCAGCATCGGCCGGCCGATCAGCGGGTCGGCCGAGCCGGTCTGCGCCGAGATGAAGGCACCGGCCGCGCCATAGAACAGGCCGGCCAGGGTATAGGCCCAGAACTTCACGCTCCGGGTGGCGATGCCGGCGGCCCGGGCGGCCTCCTCGTCGCTGCCGACCGCGTAGATGCCGGTGCCGAAGCGCGAGTTGCGCACGAGGAACCAGACCAGCAGGGCTGCCAGCAGCACCACGATCGGCGCCGGCAGGAGGTCGGTGATCACGTCGCCGGTCAGCGCCATGGAGAATTCGGGCGCGATCATCCCGCCCGGCTTGTCCATGATCAGCAAGGTGATGCCCTGGACGATGAACATCGACGCCAGGGTGACCACGATCGGCTGGAGGCGGACGAAGGCCACGAAGAAGCCGTTGAAGGCGCCGACCGTCCCGCCGATCAGGAGCGCGGCTACGGTCATGGCGAGCTGCGAGCCGACGCTCTCGCCCATCCAGGTCGCGAGCACCACGTTGACCAGCGAGATCACCGCACCGGCAGACAGGTCGAAGCCGCCGCTCAGGATCACGAAGGTCTGGCCCATCGCGGCCAGCGCCAGGGTGGCGCCGCCCGACGACATGAAGCTCAGCTCGAAATAGCTGAACGGGCCGGGCGAGATCCAGTCGACCACCAGGAACAGGGCGACGAACACCAGGAACGCGACCAGGAGGCCGCGATGGCGCGCGAGCGTGCGGCCCAGGCCGGCGCGGCGGCGGGCCGGCGTGCGCTCGGCCATGGCAAGCGTCGTGCTCATGCCGCCATCCCGGCAGGGCGCTGCTCGCCCAGCGCGAAGCGCATGATCGCTTCCTCCTCGATCTCGTCGCCGGCGAGCTCGGCCACGGTCCGGCCGCCATACATGACCTGGACCCGGTCACACAGGTTCACGAGCTCGGCCAGCTCGGTGGAATGGAACAGGACGGCGCCGCCGGCATCGGCAAACGCGCGCATCATCAGATAGAGCTGGTGCTTGGTGCCGACGTCGACGCCGCGGGTGGGGTCGAACATCAAGAGCGTACGGCTGCCGGCCAGCAGCCACTTGCCGATCGCGATCTTCTGCTGGTTGCCACCGGAAAAGGCGCCGGCCGGGGTGTAGAGCGCCCGGGGTGCCACCTCGACCTGCCGGAACACCCGCTCGACCGCCTCGGTCTCGGCGGCCTCGTCGATCAGGCCGTGGCGGGTGAAGCGGTCGATCACCGGCAGGCTGACGTTGCGCCGCCCGTCCAGCTTCAGGAACAGGCCCTCGGTCTTGCGGTCCTCCGGCACCAGGCTGATGCCGATATTGGCGGCGATCGCGTCCTTGGGCGAGGCCAGAGTCACCTCGCGGCCGTCGACCAGGATCTGGCCGCTGGTCAGCGGGGCCATGCCGAAGCAGCTCAGGAACAGCTGCTGCTGGCCCATGCCCTGCAGGGCGGCGATGCCCAGGATCTCGCCCGGCCAGAGCGAGAAGTTGCCGTCCTCCAGCCGTCCGGCGGTGGCGACCCGGCGCGCCTCCAGGACCGGCGGAGTGGCCGGCTTCGCCCGGGGCTTCGGCCGTGGCGGGAAGGTCGCGGCCAGGGAACGGCCGATGATCATCCGCACGACCTCGTCGTCGCTCACCTGGTCCACCGGTGCGGTGCCGACTTCCTTGCCGTTGCGCAGCACGGTGAGCCGGTCGCAGAACATCCGGACCTCGGGCATCCGGTGCGAGATGAACACCACGGTGACGCCGTCGCGGGTCACGGTCCGGATCAGCTCGCCCAGCCAGTCGATGTCGCGGCCGGTCAGGCTGGAGGTCGGCTCGTCGAGCAGGAGGATGCGCGGCTTGCGGAACACGGCACGCGCGATCTCGATCTTCTGCCGGACCGGCAGCTCCAGCTCGCGGATCTCCGCGCGCGGGTCGACGTCCGCCAGGCCCAGGGAGGCCAGATGGGCCGCCACCTGCCGCTCGCCCTCGCGCCGGCGCAGCTGGCCGAGCATGCCGGTCGGCGCCCTGGGCAGGAGCATGTTGTCCGTGACGGTCAGGTCGCGGACCAGCGTCATCTCCTGATAGGCGGTCTGCACTCCCAGGCGCTGCGCGTCCTGCGGCCTGGCCAGCCGGACCGGCTCGCCGAACAGCTCCAGGCTGCCCGCGTCGGGCTGGATGAAGCCGGAGAGCATCTTCACCGTGGTCGACTTGCCCGCACCGTTCTCGCCGAGCAGGGCGTGGACCTCGCCGCGCGCCACCGTGAACGACATGCCGGCCAGCGCCACGGTGGCGCCATAAGCCTTGGTGGCATTCACGACTTTCAGTGCGTCTGCCGCCAAGGGCTGAGCGACGGCCATCCCTTAATCCCGCTACGGAAGATGAAGCACAAAAACCGTCCCGGGCGGATCCTGCCGCCCGGGACGGTCGATGTTCCGGCTTACTGCTCGGGCTCGCCCAGGAGCGCCGCGTTCAGGCCGACCTCAGGGGTATCCGGCGAGTAGATCGAGGCGAACCAGCCGGGATTGGTGATGATCGACGGCTTGAACACGTTGCAGCCCTCGGACATCTCCTGCCAGGTCCCCTCCTCGCAGAGCTTCATCTCCTCGCTGGTGTAGAGCGGCAGCGGCAGGGTGGTGAGCTTGGGGATCTCCTTGCCTTCCAGCTTCTGCACCGCGAGCTTCAGCGCCAGCGCACCGGAATAGGGCGGCGAGGCGTAGGAGATGCGCTGGGCACCCATCGGCGCATACATGCCGTTGGCGCCCTCGACCTCGGTGCCGACCGGCAGGGCCT
Organism: Geminicoccus sp.; assembly: GCF_035556675.1. Classification (GTDB taxonomy): domain Bacteria; phylum Pseudomonadota; class Alphaproteobacteria; order Geminicoccales; family Geminicoccaceae; genus Geminicoccus. The sequence goes on from NZ_DATMFZ010000043.1 coordinate 9,535, forward strand.
GGATGCGGCCGCCGTTCGAGCCCTCGCCGGCGCAGGGCAGGAGATCCTCGGGCTTGATGCCCGCCTCGATCTGCATCGCGTTGGCGGTGAAGCAGCCGACCTGCATCCACAGCCCGTCGATGTCGGCCCATTTATGGGTCGCCAGGATCTTGGACAGCTCGGTGCGCGCGTTGGCCTGGCTCCACATGCCGGGCGCCTCGGCGACGATCTCGATCTCGGGGTGCTTGGCGAACACTTCCTTGGCCGCCGCGGTGCGCAGCGTGTCCACCGAGGTGCCGGGCACACCGGTGATCGCCACGATCTTGCCCTTGCCGCCGAGCTTGTCGACCAGCCACTCGGCGGTCTTCTGCCCGGCTTCCGTCTGGTCGATCGTGACGTTGTGGGCGCAGGGCTCGGTGATCTCGGCGTCATAGGCGATGATGGTGACGCCGCGCCCGCAGGCGGCGCGCACCACCTGGTTCAGCGCCGTGGGCGAGATCGGGTAGACGACGATCGCGTCGGCACCGGCCTGGACCATCGAGTTGATCTGCTGGATCTGGCGCTGCGCGTTCGGGCCGGACACCTGGACCTGCAGGTCGACCTTGTCCCGCATCGACGGGTGGGCGGCCATCGCCTTGATCATGTTGGCGGCCTCGGCCTGCCAGTCATTGCCGATATAGCTCATCGACAAGAAGATCTTGTGCTTCTCGGCCGCGGCCGCGTCGCCGGCCATCCCGCCGGCACCGATCACGCATCCGGCCGCCAGCAGCGACGCGAACAGCTTGCGTAGATTCCTCATCGGTTCTGCCTCCCCCTCCCGGCGGGCCTGTCTGCCGCCGGTATTGTCCCTTGGCTGATCTTTGATCATAGATCACGGGGTACGGCAACCGCGCTCGCGACCCATCCGCGTTGCGGCGGCGAACGAATCGGGGAGGAATAATGACACTCGTAGAGGCAGGCCGGCTGCCCGCGCGCCCGGTCGGCCGGGACAGCATGCAGGAGCGGGTCTATCGGCAGCTGGTCCAGATGATCCTGGACGGCGAACTGGAGCCTGGCCGGACCATGACCATCGGCGGCATCGCCGAGGCGTTCCAGGTCAGCGCCATGCCGGTCCGCGAGGCCCTGCACCGGCTGAGTGCCGCCAAGGCGCTGACGGTGGTGACCGGCCGCTCGGTGGGGATTCCGCCGCTCACGATCGCCAGGCTCACCGACCTTTGCCGGGTCCGCGTCGAGGTCGAGGGCATCGCGGCAGAATGGGCGGCAGCGAACGTCGATGCCGCGACGCTCGGCCGGCTCGACGGGCTGATCCAGCACATGTCGGCTGCCGCCGGCACGGCCGACCATCCCGGATTCCTGCCGCTCAATCGCAGCTTCCACTTTGCCGTCTACGAGGCCGCCGGTTCCGACACCCTCCTGGCGCTGATCGAGAGCCTATGGCTGCAGATCGGCCCCTATCTCAGCCTCCTGCGCGGCTCCGGCAACTGGCGGACTGCGAACCGGCAGCACCAGGCGATGCGCGACGCGCTGGCCCGCCGGGACGGCAAGGCCGCGCGGGCGGCCCTGTGCGCCGATATCGAGGAAGCGGCGGCACTCCTGGAGCCGCTCCTGGGCTGACGGCGGCGGTCAGCTCACCAGGAATCAGGCCAGTCGGAACAGGACGGTCGCGAGCGGCGGCAGCACCAGCTGGAGCGAGACGTCCTGGCCGTGCGCCGGCACCTCCTCGGTAGGCACGCTGCCGCCATTGCCGACATTGCTGCCGCCATAGCCCAGCGCATCGGTGTTCAGGATCTCCTGCCAGGTCCCTGCCCGCGGTACGCCGATCCGGTAGCCGTAGCGCGGCACCGGCGTCATGTTGCTGACCGCGAGGATGACCGAGCCGCTGTCGGGTGCGGTGCGCAGCATGGCGAACACCGAGTTGGCGGCGTCGTCGACCACCGCCCAGGCGAACGCATTGGGATCGAAGTCGGTCGCGTGCAGGGCAGGCTCGTCCTGGTAGATCCGGTTCAGGTCGCGCACCAGGCGCTGCATCCCGGCATGGCGCGGGTCGTCCAGCAGCTCCCAGCTCAACTGCGCGTCATGGTTCCACTCGGCGACCTGGGCGATCTCGCAGCCCATGAACAGCAGCTTCTTGCCGGGATGCGCCCACATATAGCCCAGATAGGCCCGCAGGTTGGCGAACTTCTGCCAGTCGTCGCCCGGCATCTTGCGCAGGAGCGAGCCCTTGCCGTGCACCACCTCGTCATGGGACAGCGGCAGCACGAAGCGCTCGGTATAGGCATAGACCATGCCGAAGGTGAACGCGCCGTGGTTGTAGCTGCGGTAGACCGGATCCTGCTCCATGTAGTGGAGCGTGTCGTGCATCCAGCCCATGTTCCATTTGTAGGTAAAGCCCAGCCCGCCTTCCTCGACGGGCCTGGTCACGCCCGGCCAGGCAGTCGATTCCTCGGCCAGCGTCACCGCACCCGGGCAGCGCTGCGGCACGATGCTGTTCAGGTGCTTGAAGAACTCGACCGCTTCCAGGTTCTCCCGCCCGCCATAGCGGTTGGGGATCCACTCCCCGGCCTTGCGGCTGTAGTCGCGGTACAGCATGGAGGCCACCGCATCGACGCGCAGCGCGTCGACATGGAAGCGCTCCAGCCAGTCCAGGGCGCTGGCGATCAGGAAGCCCTTCACCTCGTTGCGGCCGAGATTGTAGATCAGCGTGTTCCAGTCCTGGTGGAACCCTTCGCGCGGATCCTGGTGCTCGTAGAGTGCGGTGCCGTCGAACTGGGCCAGGCCGAACACGTCGGTCGGGAAGTGTGCGGGCACCCAGTCCAGGATCACGCCGATGTTCGCGGCGTGGCAGCGGTCGACGAAGGCCGCGAAGTCCTCGGGCGTGCCGTAGCGGCCGGTCGGCGCGAACAGGCCCAGCGGCTGGTAGCCCCAGGAGCCGCCGAACGGGTGCTCCATGATCGGCAGGAGCTCGATATGGGTGAAGCCCATCTCGGCCACATACGGGATCAGCCGCTCGGAAAGCTCCGACCAGTCCAGGCTGCGGTTGCCGTCGGCGGCATCGCGCATCCAGGAGCCGGCATGGACCTCGTAGATCGAGATCGGCGCGCTGCCGCCCTGCCGTTCCGCCCGCTGCGCCAGCCAGCCCTCGTCCGTCCAGCGGAATGGCTCGGCACGGGCGACGATCGAGGCCGTGCCGGGCGCCGCCTCGGCGGCACGGGCCACCGGATCGGCCTTCTGCGGCAGGAGCTGGCCCGACGGGCCCAGCAGTTCGTACTTGTAGCGGTCGCCCGGCCCGAGCCGCGGGATGAACAGTTCCCAGACCCCGGCCTCCTGGCGCCGGCGCATCGGGTGGCGCCGCCCGTCCCAGGCGTTGAAGTCGCCCACCACCGAGACGCGCCTGGCATTCGGCGCCCAGACGGCAAACCGCACGCCCGGCACGCCGTGACAGGTCATGGCCGTGGCGCCCAGCACATGACTCAGCTGGTAATGGGTGCCCTGGGCGATCAGGTGCAGGTCGAGCTCGCCCAGCAGCAGGCCGAAACTGTAGGGGTCCTCGGTCTCCTGGATCGCTTCCGGCCAGTGGATCCGGAAGCGGTAGGCGCTGAAGCGTTCCAGATGCCCGGCGAACAGGCCGGCAGGGTGGACCGGCTCCAGGAAGGCCAGCCGCTCGCCGGTCTCCCGCGCCAGGAGTTCGACTGCGGAAGCGCCCGGCAGGAAGGCGCGCACGATGCCGCCCTCGCCATGCGCATGCGGCCCCAGGATCGCGAACGGGTCGCCGTGCCGGCCTTCCGCCAGTGCTTGCACCTCGGCCAGATCGATGCCGGCCAGAAGGGATTCCTGCGCCGCCATCATGCCACCTCGCCGGTGCCGCTGGCGGTGAGGCGGTCGGCGATGGTGGCCAGCCCGCGCAACGGGATGCCCAGCCATCTCGGCCGGTTGGCCGCTTCGTACTGCACTTCGTAGGCTGCCTTTTCCAGGAGGAACAGGTCGAGCAGCGGATCGCGCCGCTCTGGCGAGAAGCCGAGCTGGGGTGCCGCGTCGATCGCCTCGACATAGCCGGCGAGGAATGCCTGCTCCGCACCTTGGCGGAACTGGTCGACCAGCCGGAGCCGCGCTTCCTGCAGCTGTGGCGTGGCCGCCTCCTCCTCCGGCGGCACCGCCGACACGGCCGCATAGTCGAGCGAGCGGAGCAGGCCGGCCACGTCGCGCAGCGGACTGGTGATGGCGCGGCGCTCCGCCAGCGGCCGGACGGGTTCGCCCTCGAAGTCGATGATGTACGCATCGCCATGCGCCACCAGGACCTGGCCCAGGTGGAAGTCGCCATGGATGCGGGTCATCAGCGTCCCCTTGCCGGCCTCGGCCAGGCGGTCGACCGCTGCCAGCAGCGGCTCCCGCATGGTGAGCAGCCGGTCGGCGAGGGTGACCAGCTCGGGCTCCAGATCGGCCCGCGCGCGCTCCAGGATCGTGAACGCCGTGGCGAGCTGGTTGGCGGCACGCGAGCGCCATTCGTCCAGTGCCGCAGCGTCGGCCGATACCGGGGCGAAGGACGGGTCATCGCTGGGCCTGGCCAGCACCGCATGGAGCTCGCCCAGGCGCCGGCCGACGACGCCCACGAAATTGTCCAGCGTGGTGAACACCTCCTCGTCGTCACCATGCTCGTCCGCCGCCATCAGGGCATGCTCGTCGATCGTGCGCTTCAGGTTCTCCAGGAGCCAGTGCCAGGCATCGCCCTGGTTGCGGATGGCGCCCTGGACGATCACCAGCGTGTGCGGCGTGCCGTCCTCACCCACCCGCAGCACCTCGCCCAGCAGCGGCGAGGAGTTGGCATAGCCCGCTTCCGTGAGATGACGGGTCATCTCGGCCTCGGGATGGATGCCCGGGTGGATGCGGCGCACCAGCTTGATCATGGCGAAGTCGCCGATGACCAGCGAGCTGTTGGACTGCTCGGCGGACAGCCAGCGGATCGGCGCGTCCTCGCCGAGCTCGCTGCAGTCGAGGCCGGGTGCACCCACGAAGTCGATGCGCCCCTCGGGCGTGCTGATCTGGGTGCCGTCGCACAAGGCGCGCAGCAGCCCGTGCGCCCAGCGGTCGACCGCGAAGCCGTCGGTGAGGAAGCCCACCCGGCGCCCGCGGCGTACCCGGGCCAGCGCCAGCTGCTGCGGCAGCGGGTTCGGCGCCCCGCCGTCCCAGGTGACGCCGAGCGGCAGGAAGTAGCGCTCCGCGCGGTCCCCGAGCGTTGCCTCGATCTCGCCCAGCACCACGTCCTCGGCGAACGGCATGGCGATCGACCAGGCGACCCGGGCAGCGGTCAGCCGCTCGTTCTTGGCGGCGAACCAGCGGCGCAGCGGGAGATAGGTCGGCAGGATGTCCTTCGCGATCGCATTGGCGGTCCGCGGCTCCATGATCTCCCCCAGGGAGTGGCGGAGCACGATCGTCTCGAACTCGGGCAGCTGCTCGGGCGGGGTCATCCGCCATTTCGGGCTGTCCGCCTCCGGCATGAGCTGGAAGCCGAAAAAGCCATAGGGCGGCAGGGTCAGCAGATAGGTGAGCTGGCCGATCGGCGGGAAGGGAGTGGGGCCGGTCAGCTCGAGCGGGACGTAGCCAGCGTAAGCCGACAGATCGAGCTCCACTGCCTGGGGTGCCCGCGACAGGTTGGCGACGCACAGGATGGTGTCGCCGTCCAGCTCGCGCAGATAGGCCAGGACCTTGCGGTTGGCCGGATAGAGCAGCCGGAAGCTGCCGCGGCCCATGGAGGGGTGGCTGCGGCGCAGGGTGAGGGCGCGGCGCATCCAGTTCAGCAGGGAATGCTGGTCGCGGCTCTGCGCCTCGACGTTGACCGTCTCATAGCCGTAGAGCGGGTCCATGATCGGCGGCAGGACCAGGCCGGCCGGATCAGCGCGGGAGAAGCCGCCGTTGCGGTCCGGCGACCACTGCATGGGCGTGCGCACCCCGTCCCGGTCGCCCAGGTAGATGTTGTCGCCCATGCCGATCTCGTCGCCGTAATAGACGACCGGCGTGCCCGGCATCGACAGGAGCAGGGCGTTCATCAGCTCGATGCGACGCCGGTCGCGCTGCATGAGCGGGCCCAGCCTGCGGCGGATGCCCAGGTTGATGCGCGCGCGCTTGTCGGCGGCGTAGGTGTTCCAGAGATAATCCCGCTCCTCGTCCGTCACCATCTCGAGGGTCAGCTCGTCATGGTTGCGCAGGAAGATCGCCCACTGGCAGTTGCTCGGGATCTCCGGGGTCTGGCGCAGGATGTCGGTAATCGGGAACCGATCCTCCTTGGCGATCGCCATGTACATCCGCGGCATCAGCGGGAAGTGGAACGCCATGTGGCATTCGTCGCCGTCGCCGAAATATTGCTGAGTGTCCTCCGGCCACTGGTTGGCCTCGGCCAGCAGCATCCGGTCGGGATATTCCTTGTCCAATGCGGCGCGGATCTTCTTCAGGACCACATGGGTCTCGGGCAGGTTCTCGTTGTTGGTCCCTTCCCGCTCGACCAGATAGGGGATCGCGTCGAGGCGCAGCCCGTCGATCCCCATGTCCAGCCAGTAGCGCATCACGCTCAGGACCTCTTCGAGCACCTGCGGGTTGTCGAAGTTCAGGTCCGGCTGGTGCGAGTAGAAACGGTGCCAGAAATAGGCACCGGCCACCGGGTCCCAGGTCCAGTTCGACTTCTCCGTGTCGATGAAGATGATCCGGGTCTCGGGATATTTCTGGTCGTTGTCCGACCAGACATAGAAGTCGCGCTCAGGTGAACCCGGCGGGGCGCGGCGTGCACGCTGAAACCAGGGGTGCTGGTCGGAGGTGTGGTTGATCACCAGCTCGGTGATCACCCGCAGGCCGCGGGCATGGGCCTCCTTCACGAAGGTCCTGAACTCGTCGAGCGTGCCGTAGTCGGGGCTGACGTCGCGATATTCGGCGATGTCGTAGCCGTCGTCGCGCCTAGGCGACGGGTAGAACGGCAGGAGCCAGATCGTGTTGACGCCCAGCGAGGCGATGTAGTCGAGCTTTTGCAGCAGCCCCGCGAAGTCGCCGATCCCGTCATTGTTGGAATCGAAGAACGACTTCACGTGGAGCTGGTAGATGATCGCGTCCTTATACCAAAGCGGATCGCCGCGCGTGCCCGTGGCGATGTCGGAGTCCGTTTCGGGCGGTGGTGCTGCCTCCTGCTCCAGGATGGACGCCTCGTTCTTCTCAAGCATCGTTCTTCAGCCCCTTGCCGCCACGCGCCAGATCGAGAAGGGCAGTTCGCCAGGATCACAGCGGATCCGCTGGTGCTTGCCGGTCCAGGTGAACGTCTGTCCGCGCATCAGGTCCTCCACCTCCAGCGTGCCGTGGTCGGGCAGCCCGAACTTCCACAGCGGCAGCTCGACATCGGCCTCCTGGGCGTGGTGCGGGTCCAGGCCTACCGCGATCAGCAGGACGTTCTCCCGCCCGGGCGTGGCCTTCTCGTAGAACAGGACCTGGTCGTTCCACGCCTGGAGGAAGCTGACACCCAGATGGCTGTGCAGGGCGGGATTGGTCCGGCGGATCCGGTTCAGCTGGCGGATCTCGGCGATGATGTTGCCCGGCCGGTCCCAGTCCCAAGCGCGGATCTCGTACTTCTCGCTGTCCGCATATTCCTTCTTCTTGGCGTCCGGCCGGCCCTCGCACAGCTCGAAGCCGTTATACATGCCCCAAAGCCCGGACAGCGTGGTCGCCAGTGCCGCGCGGATCAGATAGGCCGAGCGCGGCGCGTCCTGGAGGAAGTCCGGGTTGATGTCCGGCGTGTTCACGAAGAAATGCGGCCGGAAGAAATCCTTGGGCGCGGTCTGGGTGAGCTCGGTCAGGTACTCGGTGAGCTCCCACTTGGTGTTGCGCCAGGTGAAGTAGGTATAGGACTGCGAGTAGCCGATCTTGGCCAGGCGATACATGACCTTGGGCCGGGTGAAGGCCTCGGCCAGGAACACCACGTCCGGATGGTCGCGCCGCACGTCCGCGATCAGCCATTCCCAGAACGGGAAGGGCTTGGTGTGCGGGTTGTCGATCCGGAACAGCTTCACCCCCTGCTCCACCCAGAGCAGGATCACGTCGCGCAGTTCCACCCAGAGCGAGGGCATCGCGCCCTTGGCGTAGAAGTCGACGTTGACGATGTCCTCGTATTTCTTGGGCGGGTTCTCCGCGTACTTGATCGTCCCGTCCGGCCGCCAGTCGAACCAGTCCGGGTGCTGCTTGAGCCAGGGATGGTCGGGCGAGGCCTGGATCGCGATGT
>NZ_DATMFZ010000044.1:0-19602 GCF_035556675.1 Geminicoccus sp.
CCACCGTCAGCCGGTCGCGCAAATACGTCAGGTACGAGTGTATCCCGTCCCGCCAAGTATCGCGAAATGCCCGAACCTGCTCCGGCTCTCGTGTGATGTGGTCCTTCGCCCCGTCCTTCACGTCCCGCGACGTCGTCGACCACTGGAAGTTCGAGTTGAACTTGATCCCGTAGGGCGGGTCGAAATAGATGCACTGCACCTGCCCGCGCAGCCCCTCGCGCTCGGCGAGGCTTGCCATTACCGAGAGCGAATCGCCCAGGATCATCCGGTTCGACCAGTGCTGGTCGTGCCGGTAGAACTCGGTCTTCGCCTCCAGGTCCGGCAGGCCGTTGAAGTCGGCGAACAGGTTGGGCGCATCTGCGCCCGCATCCTTACGCTCGCTCGTCTGGCGGCGCAGGTCCTCGATCAGCGCCTGCGGGTGAACCTTCTCTTGGATGTAGAGGGGCGGGGCCGCCACCACGAGGTCGGACCAGTCCTGCTCGTCCTTGCCGCGCCAGACGAGCTGCGGGTCGAGGTCGCGGTTGCGGCGCTCGTAGGCGACCTGGATCGGGCTCTTGTCCTCCGACGCCATCAGCGATTCGAACTCGGCGGTCGGGATGTTCTTCCGCTTCGCGGCGTCGTGCCGCAGCGTGGCGACGTCGATCGGTTTTCTGGCCATCACGCCGCCTCCGCATCGAGCGCTTCGTTCTCCTCGATCTCGTCTGGGTCGCTCGTGTCCGGTGCGGGCTCGGGCACGGCATCGGTCTGCACGACCGGCTTACCCATGGCGTCGCCGACGAGACCGGCCAGCACCTCCATGCGCGCCTTGAAGAAGGCGTCGAAGTCGTCGTTGCGCAGGTGGGAGGGCTCGATCATGTGCGAGCGGAGGATGGTGTCCAACTGGTCGGACGCGATCCCCTGCTGGCGTTCGAGGCGCCGGAGATAGACCGAGGGCGCATCGCCGCTGATCAGGATGTTCGACCGCCGGGAAAGCGGGGTCTTGTTGACGATCGAGTTGAACACGGCGGGCTTGATGCTGGCCTTCCTGCACCACGCCTGCGGGAAGATGTGGTGGATGTCGATCCGGTCGTTGAAGAAGGTCATGATGTCGACGGGCTTCCCGGAGATGAAGTCGCGGCAGCCATGGCGCATCAGGAGCGCATGGAGGCCCTTGTAGGCGGCGGACAGCCGGATGCGCAGGGAGCGGAGGCGGTCCTTCTGGAACAGCGCTTCGTCCATCGAGCGGGGCGGGGCGCCGGTGCCGGACAGCCAGTCGATCAGCTCCGGCACGTCGCGGGCCATCCTGGATTCGGTCGCCGAACCGTAGAGCTCGCCGAAGGTGATCGACCAGAACCAGCGGGAAAGCTTCTCCTTGGCGGCGGCCGTCTCCGCCTGCGCGCCCAGGACCGCGAAGACGCCGGCCAGCGCCACGAGCTGCGGCGGGTAGGGCACGTCCCTGTGCCAGATGATCTTGTGCTCGTTCAAAAAGGTGCCGGCCGTGACGAAACCGCGTTCGACCGCATCCGCGAACGCCTTGTAGCTTTCGAGCGGAAGGGCCAGGACCGCATCGCGGTTGCAGCTGACGGCAGGCAGTTCCTTGGCGGACGCGTCCTGCGCCGTCTTCCCCAGCTGCGCCGCCTTTTCCAGGCGGCGCTGGCGGGTATGGAGCAGGGTGCAGGCCTGCAGGAAGTCGGTGCTGGCGATCTCCGCCAGAACGTCTCGGCGATTCGGCCCGCCGATGATCCTGCCGCGCCGCCCGCCATTCTTGCCGTCGGCGGAGCCCTGCCAGTCCAGGCGCAGGTCGAACTCGTGGGCGGCGTACATGGCGGTCACCAGCTCGAACGCGTCGAGCTTCTTGCCGCCGACATTCACCCGCTCGAAGACCAGGCAGATCGCCTCGCGGCTGTTGCGCTTGTCCAGGCGGATGATCGGCATCTTGTAGCGCTGCACAGCGTCGACGACCGCACGGTCGAAGGCGCGTTCCATGTCGGACACGTCCTGGCCCTTCGCCCGCCAGTGATCCCGCCAGTCGTAGAACCAGTCCTTCGCGTCGAAGACCTGGTTGAGCGGAAACATGTGGTTCTCGAACTCCAGATCCCGCGTGCTCAGATCCAGGACGATCTTCCGGGCGAAGTCCTCGCGCAGGGTCTTGTCGGTCGGGATGCCGAAGATGGCGTCCTCGATGTCGGCATCGCTCTGGATCGCCTTCTTGATGTCGACGTAATAGTAGCGCTCGACTTCCACGCCCTTGTCGGTCCGCGTGCGGACCGGAAGCTTCGAATAGGTGGTCTGATAGAGCGAGGTGATCCGCTGCTGGCCATCGAGCAGCAGCTCGGTCGGCTCGACCTGCCTGGGCGAAACGCCTTCCAGGAGGCGCGGCTTCAGCTTCAGGTCGCCGCCGGTCTGCAGGGTCAGGAGGGCGCCGACCGGGAAGCCCTTGGCGACGGACGCCAGCAAGCTCCGGATGTCGGCATCGCCCCACACATAGCTTCGCTGGAATTCGGGCAGCTGCAGCCGGCCGGCATCGACCTCGCGCAGGAGGTCCTTCAGGTCTTCCTTGGTCGTGTCGAACATCAGGCCGCTTCGCTCTTCTGGACGTACTGATCGATCAGCTGGCGGAAGCCGTCCTCCATCTCGTAGACGGCGGTGAACTCGGCGAACGCCCAGCGGCCGAACCTGCCGAGGTTGTTCACGCCCGGCACCCAGTAGGCGCGCATGGCGTTCGCCTTGTCCTTGGCGTCCTCGCCGCGGAAGCCCTTCACCTCGACAACGAGGTTGAGGAGGTCGTCGTGACCATCGTCGATTCGGACGATGAAGTCGGGGAGGTAGCGGCGCGGGGTGGAACCGTGGAGGTAGGGGACCTCCAGGCCGAGACCCTGGTTCTTCACATAGGCGCGCACGCGCGGATGGGCTTCGGCGACCCGGCAGAACTCCCCTTCCCAGTCGCTGTCGCACACCACCCAGTTGACGTGGGATTTCTGCGGGTCGGTCTGGTATCGCAGCGCCTTGGAGGTCGTGAAGTTGACGTAGGCGGTGGAGCCTGTCGGGTTGTAGGCGTCCAGGATCGCCTTAACCGGGCGGTCGCCCGCCAGGGTCTCGGTGATCGCGGCCTTGATCCGCTCGGCGGCCATGTCCGCGATCTCGCGATAAACGAGCTGTGCCGGATAGGTGCCGCCCGTGCAACGGAGATACCCGCCGTCCAGCCATTGGCGGACGATCCGCTTGAGCTGGCCGAACAGGTGGAGCTTCGGCTCCTCTCCAGGGTCGCGGTACTTGTGGTACAAGAGATGCCGGGCGAGGTGGAACAGGAGGCTGGAGTCTCGCATCTCCTTGAGGTGCCTGAGGTCCAGGTCGACGCCCTCGCCGATGATGCCCTGGTTCTTGGTAACGGAAGGGCCGACCAGCTCGGGCGTCAACTTCAGGACTGAGTCGGGGCTGAACCGGGCGTCCAGGCGTTCGTCGGGAAGCTCGACGCGATAGCCTTCGACCCGGGGGAAGGCGATCTCCAAGTGGTCGCGGTCGGGCTTCACCGCGTGGACCCGGACGGTCTCGCGCGGCTTGGCCGGCGGGGAAACGACCGGCTTGGCGGTGAAATCGAACGGAATGCCGAGGACGTCGGCATATTCGACGTTGAACAGGCCTTCCTCATTCAGGTCGTAGGAATGGCGGCGCAGCGCCCGCCCCACGACCTGCTCACACAGGAGCTGCGTACCGAAGGCGCGCACGCCCAGGATGTGCGTGACGGTGTTGGCGTCCCAGCCTTCGGTTAGCATGGAGACCGAGACGACGCAGCGGACCTGCTCACCGAGCCGGCCCTTCTTGCCGACCGTGTTCATGACCTCGCGCAGCAGGGTCGCATCGTCGATCGTGTCGCCGGCACGGATGTCGCCGGTGCGGTCGATCATCTCACGCCGGAATCGCTCGATCTCGTCGGACGCCATCTCGCGGAAGTCCTTGTCGAGGGCTTCGCCGGATTCGAGCTGGGCGCTGTCGATCAGGATGGTGTTGGGGCGGCCGACATGGTTGCCGTAGTCGTCGTAGTTGCGGAACAGCGGCAGACGGCCGTTCTCCAGCGTCGTCGTGCCGTCGTCGTTGGTGCGCTCGAAACCGGAGATGTACTTGTAGACGAGTTCCGAGGTCGACGTATTGTTGCAGACCACGATGAATACGGGCGGCACCGAGATGCCGTGCTCCCGCCAGAGGTCGAAGGTCTTCTGGTAGTGGCCGTAGAGGGCTTCGAGCGCAGTCAGCAGCTCGGACGGCAGGCTCAGCGGGTCGAGGGCCTTGCCGGAAGCGCCCCGCCCCTTCTTCGGCAATCGTCTCCCGATATACTCCCACAGGTTGCGGAACTTCGGCATGTCGCCGCCGGGGATGTTGTCGGCGACCGGCACGCGCGGCAGCTTCACGATACCGCACTCGATCGCATCCATCAGCGAGAAGTCGCTCATGGTCCAGGGGAACAGAGTCCCTTCGATATAGCCGGAGCCCCGGAGGAAGAACGGCGTGGCGGAGAGGTCGTAGACGGCAGCTAGGCCCAGCTTGCGCTTTGCCGCCTCCAGGCCCGAGATCCAGAGGCGCGCGGCCTCATTGTTCTCCTTGGCCTCATCCTTCTCCTCGCCCTTCAGGTCCGCCAGGGTGTCGCCGGCCGGGTCCTTGACCTTCTCCCGGTAGCAGTGGTGGGCCTCGTCGTTGAGGACGACGATGTTCTTCAGGCCCATCAGCTCCGGCATGACCCGCTGCAGCATCTGGCCTTCGGTCTCCATCGTCTTCAAGGCGGGGCCGCGGCCCTGCAGGAGTGAGCGGCCAACCTTCGAGACCTCCATGCGCTCGCGCGGCTTGAAGGCGTGGTAGTTGGTGATGACGATCTTGGCCTTGGCGATCTCCGGCAGCATGTCGGCCGGCACCAGCTCGCGGTGCTGGTAGTAGCTCTCGGGATCGTTCGGCAGCAGGACGCGCAGGCGGTCGCGGATGGTGATGCCGGGGGCCACGATCAGGAAACCGCGCGAGAACGACCTGCTGTTCGGGTGGCGGACGGCGTTGACGGTCTGCCAGGCGATAAGCATGGCCATGACGGTCGTCTTGCCGGCCCCGGTCGCGAGCTTCAGCGCGATGCGCAGGAGTTCGGGGTTCGCCTGCTCGTTCGCGCCTTTCAGGTGGTTCCAGAACTTGGCGTTCGCGCCCGACTTCGGCGCTACCTCGGCCAGCCAGATCGCCGTCTCCACCGCCTCGACCTGGCAGAAGAAGGGCCGGACGCCCTGGAACTCATGGCTGCGCCAGTGCTTGAGCAGCCGTGCCGTCTCGGGCGTGACCTGCCACTGGTCCGGGTTCGGCAGCTTGCGCCAAGCTTCGACGTACTGCCGGACTTCGTTGATGATCGGCCGGGGATTGTATTCCTGCTCTCCGGTCGACAATCCGTCGCCGCTGTCCAGCACCATGGCTGCCTGGTGTGGCGACTTTCGCTGCTTCTTCGAAGGCGGAACTGGCGTGATCAGGTCGCAGGGGCGGCGCGCTGGCAGGATGCGGTTGGTCGGTTGGCCGTCGACCAGCTCCCAGTGGCGGCCAGGCGGTAGATACGGAGAGTTGAGGATCGGCTTCTCGAAGAACTGCTCTGACATTGTTCTTGTATAGCCCCCGGCAAATTAGATCGAGGTTACTTGCTGCATCTGATAGTAAATTTCATAAAAATCTTGTAATCTTATCAATACAACTCATATATATCTAATATTATTGAATCTATTCTAATGAATCTCCGTAGGGCGCTGGCAAATCGGCATAAGTCAGCGCCTGCCTGCGAGGATGGCATCTCCCGCCGTCTATGGCTATATCACGCCCGAAATTCTGAGGCATTGTCGGCGAAGCTGTTTCCCCTATGCCATGACGGACCGCTGAGCCGTATGAGCTCAGCGGATGAGGAAGCTTCATTCGATCATCGGCTTCCGGCTGAACTGGTTGAGGTTGTGATCGGACCGACCGATGCGTGCCGACCCCGCGACCGGGTGTGGCAGAAGTCGCCCAGGCCTATTCCGAGGTCACGCCCTGGACGAGGTCCAGCAGGACAACGGCACGGATCGGCAGCGGTCGGACTCGAAGAGAGCAGGCGGTTGGGGAGCCCGTTCCCCATGTTCCACCCGTTCCCCATGAAATGGGAGACTGCTCGGCATGGGACATCATCGGCCCGTGCTCATGCCTCGACGCCCAGTGGAGGCACGATGGCATGCACCAATGGTCGCGCCTCAGAGCGAGACGTTCGGGAAGGAGAACTGGAACTGGCGCGAAAGGAAACCGGGCGCTTCGATCGGGGACGCCTGCGCTTACCGCCGACTGCTTCCCAGATGCTTCCCAGAGAACCCGGGGCGAGGTTCCTGGATCATATGGTACCAGCTAAACCATTGAGAATGCTGGTTTCGGTGGTGGAGCCGATCGGGATCGAACCGACGACCTCTAGAGTGCGATTCTAGCGCTCTCCCAGCTGAGCTACGGCCCCTCACCGGGCGCGGGGTATCGGGCATGGGCGACGGACTGTCAAGCAGTCATGGGGCGGGATCGGTGCCGGGGCAGCGAGCGCGGGGTCTGGTAAGGCCGGGGCGTTCCGATATGATCCGCGCGCACCCGGATGACGGGTGCAGCGTGGACCCTTGGGCCTGGCAGGACGATGTACGCACTCGCGAACCTGATCGACACCGCGGTCAGCATCTATCTCACCTTGCTGTTCGCCGCGGTGATCCTCACCTGGCTCGTGCAGTTCAACGTCGTCAATCCGCGCCAGCCGCTGGTGCACACGATCGGCACGTTCCTCTACCGGATCACCGAGCCGGCGCTGGCACCGATCCGGCGGATCATGCCCAATCTCGGCGGCATCGACATCAGCCCGGTGATCCTGATCCTGCTGATCCATTTCGCCCGCAACCTGATCGTCTACGACCTGCTCCTGCCGATGGCCTATCGCAACGAGATGCAGATCGTCCCGGGCGGCTGAGCCATTGCCGGCCTGGCGTCCAGCCGGCGCCGCGGTCGAGCTGGCGGTGCGCGCCAAGCCACGTGCAGGGCGCAACGGCATCGACGGCGTCGTCGTCGAGGCGGACGGCTCGGCCTGGCTGGTGGTCCGGGTCACCGCGGTCGCGGCGGACGGCAAGGCCAACCGGGCGGTGATCGCCGAGCTGGCCAAGGCGCTGGACATCGCCCCGTCCGCGATCGAGCTGCAGGCTGGCCAAAGCAGCCGGCGCAAGCGCCTGCGGATCGCGGGTGACCCGGCACGGCTGATTGCCGTTCTGGAGAGACTGGCGTCGGGATCGGGATGAACAGTCGGTCGGTGACGGGTGCAGGCCAGGAGCGGTACGGGACCACAGGCGAGGAGAGGCTCGAGGCATGACCAGGATCATCGACGGCAAGGCTGCGGCCGGGCGACTGCGCGACAAGGTCGTCCGGGAGGTCCAAGATCTGGTGGCGGCCGGCGGGCCGGTGCCCGGCTTGGCCGTGGTCCTGGTCGGCCGTCACCCCGCTAGCCTCGCCTATGTCGGCACCAAGACCAAAATGGCCGAGGCGGCCGGCATGGCCGGGCGGCTGATCGAGCTGCCCGACACGACCGGCACCGAGGAGGTCCTGGCGACGGTCGCGGCCCTGAACGAGGACCAGGGCGTGCACGGCATCCTGGTCCAGCTGCCGCTGCCCGACCGGATCGATGCGGCGCGGGTGCTGGGTGCGATCGATCCCGCCAAGGACGTGGACGGCTTTCACCCGCTCAATGTCGGCCGGCTGTTCTCGGCGAGCGGCCGGATCCCATCCGATCTCCTGCTGCCGTGCACGCCCAAGGGCTGCATGATTCTCCTGGAGGAGGCGCTGGGCGATCTCGGCGGCCGCCACGCGGTGGTGGTCGGCCGCTCCAACATCGTCGGCAAGCCGCTGGCCGCCTTGCTGCTGGCGGCGAACTGCACCGTCACGATCGCCCACTCGCGCAGCCGGGACCTGTCCGGCTTGTGCCGCGGGGCCGAGATCCTGGTGGCGGCGGTGGGCCGGCCGGAACTGGTGCGCGGCGACTGGATCGGCCACGGCGCCACTGTGCTCGATGTCGGGATCAACCGAGTGGCCGGGGAGGATGGCAAGTCGAAGCTGGTGGGCGATGTTGCCTTTGCCGAGGCACAGGGCAGGGCCGGTGCCATCACCCCGGTCCCGGGTGGCGTCGGGCCGATGACGGTGGCCTGCCTGCTCGACAACACGCTGATTGCGGCGCGCGCGCGGCATCGCCGGCAAGGGTGACCGGGCAGGGGCGCCGGACGGCGATCCCGTATCGGACCATCCTGCGTGGGGCAGGCTTGCGACCAGTGCCCCGAATCATCAACTTGCCGCTAGGCTATGCCCAGGAGATCGTTCCAATATGTGCGCGCTGAAGGCCGTGGTCGTGCCGGTCACCCCGTTCCGGCAGAACTGCACCATCCTGTTCGATGATGCCAGCGGGGTGGGGACCGTGGTCGATCCCGGCGGCGACGTGCCGATGATCCTGGCCGCCCTGTCGCGCCACGGCGTGAAGGTCGAGCAGATCCTGCTGACCCATGGTCATGTCGACCATGCCGCCGGCGCTGCCCTGTTGCAGGAGCAGCTGAACGCCAGCCGTGCCGAGGGCGCACCCGCGATACCGGTGGTAGGGCCGGATCGCCGTGACGCGTTCCTGCTGGAGGGCCTGGAGCAGCAGGCGCTGCAGTTCGGCATCGAGGGTGCCCGCAACCTGGTCCCCGACCGCTGGCTGGCCGAGGGCGAACAGGTCACGATCGCCGGCCATCCCTTCGATGTCCTCCATTGCCCGGGCCACACACCCGGGCATCTGGCCTTCGCGGCACCGGCGCTGGGCTTTGCGATCCTGGGCGACGTCCTGTTCCGCGGCTCGGTCGGGCGTACCGACTTCCCTTACGGCGACACCGACGCCCTGATCCGGTCGATTCGGACCAGGATCCTGCCGCTCGGCGACGACATGGCCTTCGTCTGCGGCCATGGGCCCGGCTCCACGATCGGCGCGGAGCGCCTGGGCAACCCGTTCCTGCAGGGCTGACCGCCCCTGCCGCTTCGGCCTGCGGCATCGGTGACCCAATCCAGAGTTGACCAAAAGGCAGCTTCGGCCTCAGTCTGACAGAATCAGGCGAGCGAGGTGCCGGCATGCCGCAGGGATCCCCGACCGTTCGATGGCCAGCCTATGGGCTGCTGCTCGGCCTGCTGGCGGCTCCGGCCCTGCCGGCGGCCGGCGCGGACCTGCCGGTGGACCTGGAACTGGTGCTGGCGGTCGACGTTTCGGGCTCGATGGACCTGGACGAGCAGCGCCTCCAGCGTGCCGGCTATCTGGAGGCGATCACCCATGACGAGGTGATGAATGCCATCCTGTCCGGGCCGCTGCAGCGGATCGCCCTGGCCTATGTGGAATGGGCCGGGCCGCGCTCCCAGTCGACAGTGGTGCCCTGGCAGCTGATCGACGGTCCGGACGCCGCGGTGCGCTTCGCCGATCGCCTGGCCGACGCGCCGCTCGGCCGCACCCGCTACACCTCGATCTCGGCCGCCCTGCAATATGCGGCCGCCCAGTTCGACGGCAACGGCTTTGCCGGCGACCGGCAGATCATCGACATCTCCGGGGACGGCCCGAACAATTCCGGTGCACCGGTCCCGCCGGTGCGGGACGAGGTCGCCGACCGCGGGATCGTGGTGAACGGCCTGCCGATCATGATCAAGAGCTCGCAGCTCCCGACCGTGACCGGCTTCGACCTGGACACCTATTACGAGGACTGCGTGATCGCGGGCACCGGCGCCTTCGTCGTGCCGGTGCTGGCCACCGCCGACTTCGCCGACGCGATCCGCAAGAAGATGGCGCTGGAGATAGCAGGGCTGCCGCCAGAGCCGACCCTGGTCGCCATGCGCGAGCCGCGGGTCGATTGCGGCATCGGCGAGAAGATGCGCGGCTCCTGGTACCGCGATCCGTGAGCCCCGATCCTTAAGCCGGAGTCTCAGTCCTTAGCGCGCTCGAGATAGGAGCCGTCATCGGTGGAGATCACCACGCGGGTGCCGGCGCTGATGTGCGGCGGGACCGAGGTCTTCACGCCATTGGATAGGACTGCCGGCTTGTAGGAGGAGGACGCCGTCTGGCCCTTCACCGTGGGCTCGGTCTCGACCACCTCCAGCGTCACCCGGCTCGGCAGCTCGAACGCGATCGGGATGCCCTCGTGGATGCTGAGGTTGACCGTCATGTTCTCCTGCAGGTACGGCGCGCTATCGCCGATGATGTCCTTGGACACCTGGACCTGCTCGTAATTGTCCGGGTTCATGAAGTGGAACCCGTCCCCATCCTCGTAGAGATAGGTGTAGGGCCGGTCCTCGACATAGGCGCGCTCCACCTGCTCGGTGGTCCGGTAGCGTTCGGAGATCTTCACCCCGTCCGAGATGCGCCGGAGATCGAGCTGGGTGACGGGCGTGCCCTTGCCCGGGTGGATGTTCTGGGCGGTGAGCACCGTGTAGAGCTTGCCGTCGATGTCGACGACCGTGCCCTTGCGCAGGCTGCTCGCCAGGACCTTGACCATGACCTGTCCTAATCAGCTACGTGTCCGCGCCGCCCCGACAGCCATGCCGGGCGGTAAGTTGGGTCGCGCTTAGCGGTAAGCAGGCTTGCGGTCCAGCTTCGCATTGCGCTTCAGCCAAAGGCCACCTTCCTGCCATGTCCTCTCCAGCGCCCTGGTGGCACCCGGATGTCCATGCCGATCGCCGGCCGTTCCTGCTCGGCCGCAACCGCATCCGCGACGCCCTGCGCGGCTGGTTTGCCGGGCAGGGCTTCACCGAGGTCGACCCGGCCTGCCTGCAACTCTCCCCCGGCAACGAGACGCATCTGCACGCCTTTTCGACCGAAGCGCTGGCGACCGACGGCAGCGTGACGGCGCGGCTGCACCTGCACACCTCCCCTGAGTTCGCGATGAAGAAGCTGCTGGCGGCGGGGGCCGGCGACATTGTTTCCTTCGCCCATGTCTTCCGCAACCGCGAGCGTGGCGTGCTGCACCATCCCGAGTTCACCATGATCGAATGGTATCGGGTGGGCGGGAGCTGCGCCGGGCTGATGGACGATTGCGCGGCGATCCTGGCACTCGCCGCCGAGGCGGCCGGGGCACGGCGCCTGAGCTGGCGAGGCCAACTGGCCGACCCATTCGCGGAGCCGGAGCGGCTGACCGTGGCCGAGGCATTCGCCCGGGAAGGGATCGACCTGCTGGCGACCGTGGCCCCGGACGGCACCACCGACCGGGACGCCCTTGCCGCTGCCGCTGCTGCCGCCGGCATCCGGGTGGCCGCGGACGATGGCTGGAGCGACGTGTTCTCCCGGGTGCTGGTCGAGCGGATCGAGCCCCGCCTGGGCATGGGCCGGCCGACGGTGCTGTGCGACTATCCGATCCCCGAAGCAGCGCTCGCCCGCCGCAGCCCGGCCGATCCCCGGGTGGCCGAGCGCTTCGAGCTCTATGCCTGCGGGGTCGAGCTCGCCAACGGCTTCGGCGAGCTGACCGACCCTGCCGAGCAGCGCCGCCGCTTCGAGGCGGACATGGCGGCGATGCAGGCGATCTACGGCTACCATTATCCGCTGGACGAAGAGTTCCTGGCAGCACTGGCGCTCATGCCGGACAGCGCTGGGATCGCGCTGGGCTTCGACCGCCTGGTGATGCTGGCGACCGGAGCGCCCAGCATCGAGCATGTGCTGTGGGTGCCGGTGGCTAGTAAGGCTGCTTCATAGGGCCTTCTGTTGCTAGCTACTGATTCATGCTATTTAGTTGTTCCGGTATAATTGAGCGGGAATATTGATGTCTTCACGATTTTATCCTATTGCGATCAAGGCTTTGGCTGATGTCGTTTCAGGTGGTGCCAACAATGATCCTGGTCCTCCCATCGGAATTTATCGTAGCGGATCTGAGATCGAGCGTTTTATGCTCGACTGCAACCTTGACTTCCATATCAGGTTGGGATCAAGAGTCGCAGCTCTTACGAACTATTTGAGGTATGTTGCCGAAGGAGACACGGGATTAGATGATATCTGCCGGGTTATTGCAAATGTTATTGATCCAAGATATTATGTGAGGTCGCCTGAAAAATTAAATGACGTGGTCGAGCATTTGAATAAATTTTTGCTGTCAGATGGATGGGAGATATTTGTTAACGATGAGAGGCCCGAACTGCGGGTTCGTGGTGCTTCTGGTTCTGTAATCACTAGTTTTTCGCACAAGGCTGCTGTGCTTAATTTTGATACAGTGCATAGGGACATTAAGCGGGCCCTCGAAAGTGCCGACAAGGACCCGGAGGATGCGGTCACAGCCGCCTGCTCAATCTTAGAGTCTGTTTGTCGCTCGATATTATGTGAACTGAGACTTCCGCTTCCTGCAAAGAAGGACATTGATGGCTTGATAAAGGCGGTTCAGCAGCCACTCGATCTCTCACCAGGACGCAAAGACCTAAATCCCCTCATCGAAAACGATGTGCGCCAGATCCTGGGTGGGTTGACTACGGCAGTATTAGGGATCGGTGCGTTAAGAACACATGGGGGCGATGCGCACGGGCGTGAGCGTGGTTATGGTCGAATAGATGCGAGAATTGCTCGTTTTGCGATCAACTCGTCCAGCACGCTGGCGCTTTTTCTAATTGAGACGTGGGAACGTAAGTTTCGAAGGCAATTGCCGGCTGCCAAGTTGATAGAGTGATTTGTCAATATGGTAGGGTTGTGCCGCTGGTTCCTTATGCGTTCGTGAGCGGATCTTCTACACTGGACTGCCGCGCCCAAAGCTCCGCATACATCCCACCCCTGGTCAGCAGCTCGGCATGGGTGCCCCTCTCGACGATCCGGCCCTCGTCCAGCACCAGGATCTCGTCGGCATCCACCACCGTGGACAGGCGGTGGGCCACCACCAGCGAGGTCACGCCCTGGACCAGCCGGGCGAGGTTGGTCTGGACCGCTTCCTCGGTGGTGGCGTCCAGGGCCGAGGTTGCTTCGTCCAGGATGACGATGCGCGGGCGCTTGAGGATCGCACGGGCGATCGCGACCCGCTGCTTCTCGCCGCCGGACAGCTTCAGGCCGCGCTCGCCGACCAGGGTGGCATAGCCGTCCGGCAGGATGCGGATGAACGCGTCCAGCTCGGCCGCCTCGGCGGCCGCCTCGATCTCGGCCGGCGTGGCGTCCGGACGGCCGAAGCCGATATTGTAGGCCAGGGTCTGGTTGAACAGCACCGTGTCCTGCGGCACGACCGCGATCGCCTGGCGCAGGCTCGTTAGGGTGACCGTGCGGATGTCCTGGCCGTCCACCAGGATCCGGCCGGCGGTAGGATCATAGAAGCGGAACAGGAGCCGGGTGACGGTCGACTTGCCCGAGCCGGTGGGGCCGACCAGGGCCACCTTCTGCCCGGCGGAAACGGTGAAGTCGAGGTCGGTCAGGATCGGCCGGTCGTCGCCATAGCGGAAGCTCACCCGCTCGAAGCGGATCTCGCCCTGGCCCGGGCGCAATGGGCGGGCGTCCGGCCGGTCGCTGATGTCCGGGGTCTCGGCCATCAGTTCCAGGAGCAACTCCAGGTCGACCAGCGACTGCTTGATCTGGCGATAGAGCTGGCCCAGCCGCTCCATCGGCCGGACGAGCTGGAGGAGATAGGTGTTGACCAGGACGAGGTCGCCCACGGTCATGCTGCCCGCCTGCACCCGGCCGAGCGCCGTGAACAGGATCGCGGTCATGCCGACCGCCAGGATCGAGACGAGGGCGATGCCGGTCAGGCTGCGGAAGGTCAGGGCCCTGACCGTGAGCGTCTCGACCTCGGCGAGGCTTTCGTCGTAGCGGCGCGCGATCTCCGCCTCGCTGCCGAAATACTTCACGGTCTCGTAGTTGAGCAGGCTGTCGATCGCCTCGCCATGCGCGGCGGCACGGCGGCTGGCCGCCTGCTTCTGGTGCCCGCGCAGCCATTCCGAGCCCACCACCAGCACGACCAGATAGACCGCCAGGGTGCAGAACAGCACCAGCGCGAAGAACGGGGCGACCCGCACCAGCATCACCGCCGCGACGAACAGGATCTCGATCAGGAGTGGCAGGATCAGGAACACGACGTTGAACAGCACCTCGCGCAGGCCATCGAGGCCGTTGCCGAGGATGTTCGCGATCTGGCCGGTGCGGCGGTCCAGGTGGAAGCGCAGGGACAGGCCGTGCAGATGCTCCAGGGCCTTCAGGCCGACCTGGCGGCGCAGCCGCTGCTCGAGCGGGCCGTAGAGCATCCAGCGCAGCTCGTTGCCCAGGCGTGAGCACCATTGCAGCAGGACATAGCCCGCCAGGATCGCGGCAGGTGCCACGGCTGCCGCATGGGTGCCGGACAGCTCGTCGACCAGGGCGGCGAACAGGAGCGGCACCAGAGCGTTGATCGCCGCAGCGCTGGCGAGGAGCGCGATGGTGCCGCCGAAGCGGAGGCGGAGGCCCGGCAGGTCGCGTGGCCAGAAGACCTTGAGCAGCGCACGGAAGGAAGGAAGCTGGCCGGCCGGCGCCGGCATGTCACGGGTCAAGCCATTCTCCCGGAGGCGCGCTCTGGCCAGGATCGTGGTACCCCGCTCCCCGGTCGGCAAGGTGCCGGCCCCGGCCCGCCCTTGGGATTCGACTTCCGGATGACGTCCTTTCGCTCTCTGCGGCTGACGACGCCGCTCCTGGTACTGGTCCTCGCCGGGTTCGCCGCCCTGCTCGCCGGCATCGGCCTCGGCCGGTTTGCCTATGCCGCACTGGTGCCCGGCATGGTCGGGGAGGGCTGGCTGAACCCGGTGGAGGCGGGCTACCTCGCCGGCGCCAACGTGATCGGCTACCTCGTCGGTGCCGCCAGTGGCGGCACCGTGGCCAGACGGCTCAGCCTGCGGCCCGCCCTGCGGGTCGCCATGATCGGAACGGCGCTGTCGCTCGCTGCCTGCGCCCTGCCGGTCTCGTTCGCCTGGCTGGTGCTGGCCCGCTTCGTCGCGGGCGTGACCGGCGGCATCCTGATGGTGCTGGCGGCACCCGCCGTGCTGGCAGCGCTCCCGCCGGAGCAGCGCGCCAGTGCGGGCGGCCTGGTCTTCACCGGCATTGGCGTCGGGATCACCTTTTCGGGGGTCGTCGTGCCGTTTCTGGCCGAGTTCGGCTCGGCCGTCGCCTGGCTGACGCTGGCCGGGCTCGCCGCGTTCCTGGCCGTGGCCACCTGGCAGGTCTGGCCGGGTTCGCTGGCGGGTCCGGCCGGTCCGGTGGGGCGGGGGGAGCCGGTCGCCGCCAGGCCATGGATGCCGCTCTTGGCGATGGCCTATGGCTGCGATGCGGTCGGGTTCGTGCCGCACACGGTCTACTGGGTCGATTTCGTGGCGCGCGAGTTGGGCGAGGGAATTGCCGCCGGCGGACTGCAATGGAGCCTGTTCGGGATAGGTGCTGCCCTCGGGCCGGCGACCATGGGGCTGGTCGCAGCGCGCCTCGGCTTCGGCCGCAGCTTCACCCTGGCGCTCGCGGTGAAGGCGGCGGCGGTGCTGCTGCCGGTCCTGACGCCCACGCTGCCGGCCCTGGTGGTCTCCTCCATTCTGGTCGGCGCGCTCACGCCGGCCACCGCTTCGCTGGCGTCAGGCCGGATCACCGAGCTGCTGGAGCCGCGGCTGCGCCAGCGGGCTTGGGCGCGGCTGACCATGATGTTCGCCCTGCTCCAGGCATTGGGTGCGGTGCTGATGGCCGAGCTGCTGTCGCTGAGCGGCGAGATGAGCGTGCTGTTCCTGGCAGGCGGCGGCATGCTGGCGCTGGGGGCGGTCCTGGTCGAGTGCCACCGGCGCCTGGTGGCCCGAGGCCTGCATGCAGATGGGCCCGCTTCCTGACGAAAGCGGGCCCGTGCAGGCAGAAGCGGCCACGCCGAGCTAGACTCGCGTGCCGCGACCGCGGACGAAATACATGATCAGGCTGACGACCAGCAGAACCAAGAAAATGAAGAACAGGATCTGCGCAATGCCCGCCGAAGCCGAGGCGATACCGCCGAAGCCGAACAGGCCCGCGATCAGCGCGATGACAAGAAAGACCAGCGCCCAGTAGAGCATGGCTCGCACCTCACAGCTTGTTTTCCAGCCAAGTTGAGGCCTCTTCAGGCCTGCTTGGGCTCGCAAGGTACAAGTGCTGGCCAGGCACGCGGTTCCCGGTAGCCGCCGTGCTGGCTGCGTGCCAAGATTGCTCAGGCAACCAGGGAGGACATGCATGGACCGTCTGATGTTCATCGAGCTCGGCATGGGCGCGGATCTGCAGGGGCAGGATCCGACCAAGGCGTCGGTCAAGGCGATCAAGGACGCAATCGGCCACAATTATCTGCCGGCCATGCGGGCCCTGGCCAATGAAGGGCACACGATGAAGGTCCATGTCCGCCTGGGCGTGCCGGACGGTGCCGGCAAGGTCGACCTGGATACGGTGAAGGCGGCGCTCCCCCATGGCGAGGTGACGCTGGAAGTGGTCGATGGCGGCATGCTGACGCCGTCCGGCACACCGGAATTCGGGCAGATCTGCATGGTGGTGGCAGCAGTCGAGGTCGGCATCTGACCGGACCGGTCTGCTTCGGGCTGATCTGATCAGGAAGGGCGCGCGCGGCAGAAAACCGCACGCGCCCAGGCCTAGAACCGTCAGATCTCGTTCTTGGCCATGCTGTCCCGGATGAACTCCGCCTGACGGATCGCCAGCGCCACGATGGTGAGCGTCGGGTTCTCCGTGGCACCGGTCGTGAACTGGCTGCCGTCGGACACGAACAGGTTCTTCACGTCCCAGCTCTGGCCGTGGCGGTTGACCACGCCGTCCTTCGCCTCGGCCGACATCCGGTTGCTGCCGAGATTGTGGGTGCTGGGGTAGGGCGGCACCTCGTAGACCTCGAGCGCGCCCGCCGCGCGATAGACCTCGCTGCCCTGGCGGAAGGCGTGGCTGCGCATCCGCTCGTCGTTCTCGTGGTCGTCGAAATGGACGTTGGCGACCGGCAGGCCGAACCGGTCCTTCACGTCGCTGTTGAGCGTCACCCGGTTGGTTTCCCGGGGCATGTCCTCGCCGACGATCCACATGCCCGCCATGTGGGAATACTGGTCCATCTTGCGGGTGAACTCCCGCCCCCAGGCACCCGGGTCCAGGAAGGCCGCCATGAACGGCAGGCCCAGCGACAGCGTTTCCAGCTCGTAGCCGCCGGCAAAGCCGCGCTTGGGGTCGTGGTGCGCCTCGTCCTGGATGATCCCGGCCATGGTGGTGCCGCGGAACATGAAGACCGGCTTCTCGAAGGTCGCGTAGATCGAGCCGGTGGTGTGGCGCATGTAGTTGCGCCCTACCTGCCCGGACGAGTTGCCGAGCCCGTCCGGGAACATCGACGAGGCCGAGTTCAGGAGCAGGCGCGGGCTCTCGATCGAGTTGCCGGCCACGCACACCACCCGCGCCTTCTGCAGGTGCTGGTCGCCCTTCTCGTCGGCATAGAGCACGCCCGTGACCTTGCCGCTGGCGTCGTGCTCGATCTTCAGTGCCTGGGCACCCGGGCGCAGGTCCAGCCGGCCGGTTTCTTCGGCCGCCGGGATCTCCGTGTACAGGGTCGACCATTTCGCGCCGAACTTGCAGCCCTGGAAGCAGAAGCCCGCCTGATGGCAGGAGGAGCGGCCATCGTCCGAGGGGGTCGAGTTGATCGCCATCCGCCCGGTATGGACGGTCTTGTAGCCCAGGCGCTTGGCACCGGTATACATCACCCGGAAGTTGTTGTTGCCGGGCAGGCCGGGATAGCCGTTGGTGCGGGTGACCCGCATCTTCTTCTCGGCCCGGTCGTAGAACGGCTCCATCTCGGCCAGCGTGACCGGCCAGTCGAGCAGGTTGGCACCGTCGATGGCGCCGTAGGTGGTGCGCGCCTTGAACTCGTGCTCCTGGAAGCGCAGCGAAGCGCCCGCCCAGTGGGTGGTGGAGCCGCCCACCGTCTTGCAGATCCAGGCCGGCAGGTTCGGGAAGTCCCGCGCCACCCGCCAGCTGCCCGAGGTGGTCCGGTTGTCGAGCCAGGCGAGCTGAGCAAAGGAGGCCCACTCGTCGTTGACGAACGTGTCCGGCCCCTGGCGCTGCCCCGCCTCCAGGAGCACCACGTCGATGCCCTGCTGGCAGAGTTCGTTAGCCAGCGTGCCGCCGCCGGCGCCGCTGCCGACGATCACCACCACATGGTCGTCGTTCAGGTCGTACTTGGCCATCGCCGCTTCCTCCCCCTCAGCCCCGGTACGCCGGCGGGCTGGCTTCCTCGTCGGGGATCTCACCCCAGGCGAGGTCGTCGAAGCCGCGGTCGAGATAGCCGCCATACTCGGCGGAACTGCCCTGGTAGGCGAACACCGGCCAGAGCGTCGGGTTGTTGTAGAGCGAGACTACCGTGGCGCCCTTGACCTTGCCGAAGAACGGGTCGGCCGAGATCTTCTCCATCACCTGGAGCTGGTAGCCCTCGGACAGCTCGATCCATGGCTGGCCATACGCCTCGTCCAGAGTGGCCACTCCGTCCTTCAGGAGCTTGGCGGTTTCCGCGGACTTGGCCGCCTCGCCATCCAGGTCCTCGACCACCTCGGCGTAGTAGAAGTCGCCCAACTGGTCGTGCGGGTACATCAGCCGGGTCATGCGCAGCAGCGTCTTCGCGCCATGCGCGTCGATGCTCTGCAACGACATGGCCCAGGCGCCGTCCACGCCCACGATCGAGACCGTGCCGCCCGCGATGGCCACGGTCGCGGTGCCCTGCACCAGCTTACGCAGGAAGGCCCGCCGGTTCTCGTAGATTCGCCTCGTGCCCATCCTCAGCCTCCCTTGCTTCTTGCTTCTCGAATCACTGGTAGCGGCCCTGCCGTTGCAGCACCTCGATCTTGTAGCCGTCCGGGTCCTGGACGAAGAAGAAGCGGGCCAGCGGCCGGCCGTCCCGGGACAATTCCTTGATCGGCGTGGGCGCCGCACCGGCCGCCGCGAGCCGATCGTGCTGGGCCTGCAGGTCGTCCACGGCGAACGCCAGATGGCCGTAGCCATCGCCCAGGTCGTAGGGCTCGGTGCGGCCCTTGTTCAGGGTGAGCTCGAGTTCGAAATCGGCGTCGGCATTGCGCAGATAGACCAGTGTGAAGCTGTCGAAATCGAAGCGGTCGGCGACCTTCAGGCCGAAGCCGTGCTCGTAGAAGCCGACCGACCGCTCCAGGTCCAGGACCCGCAGCATCGAATGGATGGCCTTCGCCATCACCACCTCCCCTTCCTTCTTTGAAGCCAATCTAAAGGCGTTTGAAGGAAAGGTGGTAGTACGGCCCTACTACGCCGCGACGGCCGCCATCGGCTGGAGCGCCGGCTTCACCCGGTCCAGATAGATCGTGCAGACCACCCGCAGGAGCGACGCGAAGTTGCGCACCTCGCCCTCGCGGTCCAGCACCTCGTCGTGGAGCTTGGTGACGAAGCGCGGCGTGGTGATGCCCTCGCGCTGCGCGATCTCGTCCAGGATCGTCCAGAACCTCGCCTCGAGTCGGATGCTGGTCACGGCACCGTGAAGCCGAACCGACCGGGTGACCTGCTCGTACAGCTTCGCGTCGGTGGCGCTGTAGATCCGGCACATGGGGCTCTCCCTGAACGTCCTGTGGGAGGATAGGCTCGCCTCGAAGGAGAGC
>NZ_DATMFZ010000045.1:0-2709 GCF_035556675.1 Geminicoccus sp.
AAGGCAAAGGCTGCAACTTGACCCGCAACTGAGGCGCCGACTGTCAAGCAATCGGCAGGAACCTCTGCGAAACAAGGATGGCGTCCCCAACGGGATTCGAACCCGTGTTACCAACGTGGTGACGAATATGGAAGCTTTTTCAGTGACTTGCGAAGCCAACACACTAGGAGTGGCGATCAGCGCGTCAAAGGTTCGCTCATGAAGAAGCAGAGGCACCGCCCCGCCCCGCGCCGCAAAGCGGTCCATCATCCCCGGCCGGTGAGAGCATCGTCAAGCGCAGACCAGGTTGCGGGGTATTTTCCGGATCTTGTCGACTACGCGGAGGCGATCAATCGGGCTACTGCGGCCAGAATGCCCGCCGAAGTGGCCGATGAGTTCCACCGCCTCATAGAGGTGACTGAACGCAGCGCCGAAGAGGCGGCAAGCCTCGAAGTTCTCTCGCAGCAATACGACCCCCCGAGGAACGAGGTGGACGCTCAGCTCAAGCAGCTGAAATCAGAGTACGAACAGAAATCCCGCGGCAGTTTCGAAGCCGATGTGGCCGCCGCATTGGAGATGACCGTCGCCGCCATCAGGTCGGCCCTGAATGAGACTGAACTCGCGGCATTCGACCTCGTGGCGGCGCGCTTAAATGAAGCTGACGGTGTAGAGCGGCAGCACGAAGATGAGTTCAGCCGGCTTGTAGGCCACTACCTCAGGACTCGCGTTGATGGCGAAGTGCTGGGACTGAAACTCCACCAGGATGGGGTCAGCGTGAGGCAAATTAGTGCCAGGTATCCACAGCATACCAAGAGGTAAGAGCGGGCCGGGTGACCAGCGGCATTTACCATGCCGCTGAAGATTATAGGTCGCTGGGAGGCTGGGAGGTCTGCTTCACTCCCATGAGCGGGCATCGACACAGCCCCCCCAGGCTCACATTTCCTGGTGTGGTTTGGATGATCGCTACCGGTCTGTGGTGGGGAGAAGGCAAGCAACAGAGGACGCAAGTCCCGCCTGCCTCGTGCCACTCGGAGGCAAGGCAACGCAGGCGGGCAGCCGACCACCGGGGCTTGTGCCTGCGACAATCTCCGAGATACCCTCGGCCCCGCACCGGTCCCGCGCGAGCGGGTGAAAAAGGGAACGCCGTGCGGCTCAAGTTGGAGCCAAGTCGGCGGCTGCCCCCGCAACTGTTGGCGAATCGCCGCTGCGCCGTCTGCCCTCAGGGCAGGCCACTGGCACTAAAGTGCCGGGAAGGCAGGTGCATCGGCCAGGATCCGCGAGCCAGGAGACCTGCCGGGGCGTGGTCAACCTTCTGGACCGGCGCGGGGCGCGTCGGCGGAGAGCCTTCCCATGCAGATCCCAGCCACATCGGCTTCCATCCACCAAGCTGCGGCCCGCAGCAGCGGCCGCGTGCTGGCCAGCGTCCTGGCCCTGGCCTTCGGCTCTCTGCTGCTCTGGGGCGTCGGCTTTGCGCATAATGACCTGCTGCATAATGCTGCGCACGACACCCGCCACTCCAACGGCTTTCCTTGCCACTGAGCCGGGGCATGATGGACCATCTCAGGCGGCTCTTCGCCGTAGCGCTGTTTGCCGGGATCCTGGCGGGTGGCGTGGCCAGCCTCGGGCACCAGTTGCACACGGTGCCCACCATCCTCGTGGCGGAGATTTTCGAGCACCAAGAGAGCGCAACTCTGGGACACGCGGATCACGCAGCTGAGGCTCATGACCATGGCGCCGAAGCCTGGACGCCGGAGGACGGTCTGGAGCGGACGCTCTACACTATGCTGGCCGACGTCCTGACTGGCATCGCCTATGCGCTGATGCTGGGGGCGGCCATGTCCCTGCGCGGCGCCACGGCAGACTGGCGGCAGGGCCTGCTCTGGGGGTTGGCGGGTTTCGCGGCCTTCACCCTGGCGCCTTCGGTCGGATTGCCGCCAGAGCTGCCGGGCACCCCGGCGGCGGCTCTGACGGACCGTCAGGTCTGGTGGGTGGCGACTGCACTACTGACGGCGGGCGGCCTGGCGCTGATCGCCTTCTCCCGCCGGTTAGCGTGGGCGATCGTGGCCGTCATCGCCATCGTGCTCCCGCACTTCTGGGGCGCTCCGGCGGCACCTGCCGAGATGTCGGCGGTGCCAGAGGCGCTGACGCAGCGTTTCATCGCGGGCGTGACGGCCGTCAGCTTGTTGTTCTGGGCCACGCTGGGCCTCGCAACGGGCTGGCTCCAGGCTCGGCTGAACCGCGCCTCGCACGGCTGACATCCCGAATGGCCTGATGCAGCTAGAAAGTGTGTCAGGCCAACTTCCATTCAGGCTTCCCGTGCCGTGTGCGGGCCGCGGGCTCTAGCTCTTCCGCCGTGACCCTTTGAAGCCGTTCCTCTTCACTGCGCTTTTCTCCCTATAGGCTGCTCCTAAACTACTCGCGTCGCCTCCCTGCTGCTCGCCCCGTAACCCCCGCGAACCGCCTCGTGTTCGCCCCATCCTCCGCCTCCTCCAGCAGTGCTGAGAACTGCTGCTCCAGCGCCTCCTGGGCCTGACGAGCCAGCGGGTAATGGTCCACTCCGCGGAGGTAGACTTCCAGGTTTGCGTCGCTCGTGTGGCCCGTGAGCGCGCGAATGGCGCGGTTCTCGAAGCCGAGCAGCTTCAGAGCTACCGGCCCAGTCGCCCGAAGCCCGTGAAGTGTGTACCGCTCCAGGCCCAGATGACCGAGCAACCGCGCAAGCGTCTCCTGGGC
>NZ_DATMFZ010000046.1:0-33569 GCF_035556675.1 Geminicoccus sp.
GAGCCTGCCGGGATGTGCAGGCCGGCGGCGGTTACCCCGCTTTCGTCGATCGCGGTTACCTGATGGCAGAGCAGCAGCTCCACGCCCAGCCTCGCCAGGGCCCGCTCGGTCTTGGCCGACATTTCCGCGGGAAATGCGCCCAGCACGCGGTCACTGCCCTCGATCAGCACCACTCGGGCATCAGCCGCGCCGATCCGCCGGAAGTCGCGGGCCAGCGCGTAGCGGGTGAGCTCGGCGATGGCGCCTGCCATCTCCACCCCAGTGGGGCCGCCCCCTACCACCACGAAGGTGAGCAGCCGGCGCCTCATGGCGGGGTCGTCGGCCAGCTCCGCCTGCTCCAGCCTGGTCAGGATCCGCTCGCGGATCTGGGTCGCGTCGGCGATGCGCTTGAGGCCCGGGGCCAGCTCCTCCCACTCGTCATGGCCGAAATAGGCATGGCGTGCGCCGGTGGCGAGCACCAGCCAGTCATAGGTCAGGCGCCGCCCGTCGCCCAAGGCGACCTCACGCACCGCATGGTCCACGGCGACGACCCGGCCCAGCTGCACCTCGACGTTCGCCTGGCGGCGCAGGATGCTGCGGATCGGCCAGGCAATGTCCGCGGGCGACA
This sequence comes from Geminicoccus sp., assembly GCF_035556675.1. Classification (GTDB taxonomy): domain Bacteria; phylum Pseudomonadota; class Alphaproteobacteria; order Geminicoccales; family Geminicoccaceae; genus Geminicoccus. The sequence continues at coordinate 608 of NZ_DATMFZ010000046.1, forward strand.
GGGCGGCGGTCGCGACCTGGTAGAGCAGCGGCTGGAAGAGATGGTAGTTGCGCCGGTCGACCAGGGTGATGCGCAGCCGGGCACCGGCCAGTGCCTGGACGCAGCTCAGCCCGCCGAACCCGGCACCGACCACGATCAGACGCCGCGCACCGTCCTGTCCCGCATCTGCCATGCTCCTGCCCGGTCCCCTGGATACCGCTGTGCTGCTTCCGTTTCCGGCAAGGCTGCCATGGGTCAGGCGTTCACCTGCAGCAGCGCCTGCACCTTCGCGTGCAGCATGTCGAACGAGAACGGCTTGACCAGGAGCTCGGTGCCCTCGCCCAGATGTCGCTCCAGCCGTGCGCCGGCATAGCCGGTGATGAACAGAACGGCGAGGCCGGGCCGGTTCGTCCGGGCGATCTCGGCCAGCTGCCGGCCATTCGGGATTCCCGGCAGACCCACATCGGTCAGCAGCAGGTCGACCCGGCGCCGCTCCGACAGGATCGCCAGGGCCTCGCGACCATCGGCCGCCTGCAGCGCACGGTAGCCGGCCTCGGCCAGCCGCTCGGCGGTCACCCGCCGAATCGCCTCGTCGTCCTCGACCAGGAGCACGGTCCGGCCGGTCTCGCCCATGGTGGGGGCCGGCCGAACGGGCTCGGCGGTGACGGCCGCGGCACCCTCGTGGCGGGGCAGGTAGATCCGGATGGCGGTTCCCTGGCCGGGTGCGCTGGTCGTGCGCAGGAGCCCGCCCGACTGGTGGACGAAGCCGTAGATCTGGCTGAGGCCGAGCCCGGTCCCCTGGCCGATGGGCTTGGTGGTGAAGAACGGCTCGAACGCATGGGCCAGCACCTCCGGCGGCATGCCCACACCATTGTCGGCGACCGTGATCTCGACGAACGCGCCGGCTGGCGGGTCGTCGCGCTCGGTCAGGTCGGCCGCCGTCAGGCTCACCTCCGCGACGGTGATCAGGATCCGCCCGCCGCCCGGCATCGCGTCGCGCGCGTTGATGCACAGGTTGAGCAGCGCGCTCTCAAGCTGGTTGGCGTCGCACAGCACCAGGCCGACCTGGCCCTGCAGGCCGACCTCGATCTGCACCTCCGGGCCGACCGAACGGCGGATGAAGTCCTTCATGCCGCGCACCAGCTCCGCCACATCGGTCGGCCGGGGCTGCAGGGTCTGGCGCCTGGCGAACGCGAGGAGGCGGTGGGTGAGGTTGGCGGCCCGCTCGATCGCCTCGCGCGCGCCGTTCAGATAGCGGTCCACCTCGTCGATGCGCCCCTGGCCGATCCGGCGCCGCACCATCTCCAGGCTGCCGGAGATGCCCTGAAGCATGTTGTTGAAGTCATGCGCGATGCCGCCGGTGAGCTGCCCCACCGCCTCCATCTTCTGCGCCTGACGCAGGGCCTCCTCGTTGGCCCGCAATTCGCGGGTCCGTTCGGCGATCTGCTGCTCCAGGGTCGCGTTCAGCTCGTAGAGCGCCTGCTCCGCCCGCTTCTGCTCGGTGATGTCGTGGCCCTGGACGAAAATGCCGATCACGCTGCCCGAGGCGTCGCGCACCGGCTGGTAGATCAGGTCCAGGAAATGCTCCGACGAGGACAGGCGGTCCGGGGCCGCGAGGACGACGCGCACGCTCTGACCGACGAACGGCTCGCCGGTGGCGAACACCCGCTCCAGCACCTCGAGATGGCCCTGGCTGCCGAGTTCCGGCAGTACCTCGCGCACCGTCTTGCCGACTACCGGGCGGCCGACCAGGCGGAGATAGGCGGCATTGGCCAGCTCGAATGCATGGTCTGGGCCGCGCAGCAGCGCCATGAAGCTGGGCGCCTGCTCGAACATCTCCCGCAGGTTGCTGCGCTCGGCGTCCAGCGCCTGGTTGGCGATCTGGACCGCCTCCGCCCGCCGCAGCACCCCTTCGGTGATGTGGATCGACCCGGCGGCACCGCCGACACGCAGCCGGTGGAGCTCGGTGACGTCCACCGTGTGCTGCAGCACGAACGCCACCTCGCCCCGCTCGTCGAACATGGGCGTGTGGGTGGCGCTCCAGTAGCGGTCCACCAGCGTACCGTCCGGCCTAGCGATCGCGTAGTGGATCAGCGAAAGATGGTCGACCGCCTTGTCCGCCACGACCCGCGCCAGGGACGCCCGCAGCGCCCGACCGCTCGGCGCATCCGCATCGCTCGGGAACGCGTCGAACATATTGCGGCCGACCAGCTGGTCGCGCTCGCGCATGGTGACGCGCAGATAGGCGTCGTTCATGCCGACGATGTCGAAGTTGCGGTCCAGGATGACGTACGGATTGGGCGAGGCGTTGAACAGCCCGGCCAGATCCACGGTACTCAAAGCGGGTGCACGAAACAGACCGCATCTCCAGCCTGCCGGCCCTGCGCAGGCAATATCCTGGCACTATTCTAACGAGGCGGTCCGGCGAACGCGAGCGGGATCGCAGCACCGGTGCCCTGCCCCCACTGTCCCCGTGCCGGCTGGCTCAGTGCCGGATCTGCGCCCGGATCACAGACGAGGACGTCGATCTCGAAGTTAGGAGGGGGATGGCCGCGACGTCGTCTGCCGGCATCTTTCACTGGCCTTCCGGCCCGATCGCCTCGCCATGGCATCGCGCCTCGTCGGCGACCAGGTGACCCAGGTGTGACCGTTCCCGCCGGTCGAGGCACTGGATTTACGCGCGATACGCCCTGGCAAGCTCCTTCAGCCATGAGGCGATGTCCGATCTCGGGACGAGGCGGATTCCAGCAACAGGAGAACCCGCCGTCACGCCCGGTCCTGCGGCAGCTTGCCGATGAAGGCCCGCAGGTCCACCAGCATCAGCTCCGGCTGCTCCAGGGCGGCGAAGTGCCCGCCCGACGTCATGTCGCTCCAGTGGACGACGTTGTAGGTCTGCTCGACGAGCGAGCGAGGCGTGGGCAGGAACACGGGATCGGGGAACGCCGCCACGCCCAACGGTGCGCGCACGCGCGTGCCGGCCGGGAACCGGCTCGATCCCTCCAGGCGCTTGCCGCGATAGATCCAGGTCGCTGTGACCATCGAGGACGGAGCCAAATAGAGCATGATGTTGGTGAGCAGTTCCCCTTCGGAGAACCTGCTCCACAGGTCCGGGCTGCCGTCACTCCGCCTGGGCAGATCCGCCCACTGCCCGAACTTCTCGAGAATCCATCCGGCAGCCCCGACTGGGCTGTCGGCCAGGGCCGCGCCCAGGGTCTGCGGACGCGTTTCCTGCTCGTGGTTGTAGCCGGTTTCCAGGTCAAGGATCGCCGCGCGACGGGAGATCAGGTCCTGCGCCTCGGGCGTGGTCGGCCGCACGTCCTCGCCCAGGATGCTGACCATGTTGATGTGGAAGCCCAGCAGCGCAGCCGGCCGTTCATGGGCCATCCAGCTCGCAATGTGCGCGCCCCAGTCGCCACCCTGCACGACATAGCGGCGCTCCTCGAACAGCCGGGCCATCAGGCCGTGCATGAGCGCGCCGGCACGACGCGGACCGATGACGCCGGTGATCGGCTGGGAGAAGGCGAAGCCCGGCAGCGAGGGTACGATGACGTCGTGCCCGTCCTGCGCCAGCGGCTCCCAGATATGCTCGAACTCGAGGAACGAGCCCGGCCAGCCATGGAGCAGCAGGACGGGCGGTTTGGAGCCGTCGCCGCGCACATGGATGAAATGGATCCGCTCGCCTTCGATGTCGGTGATGAAATGGGGAAGCTGGTTAAGGCGGCCCTCCACCGCGCGCCAGTCGTAGCTGTCCCGCCAGTATGCGACGAGTCGCTTCAGGTCGGCGATGCCGACACCAGCCTTCCAGCCACCCACGTCCGGAAGCTGACTCCAGTCATAGGCTGCGACCTTCGCCATGATGGCGGCGAGCCGTTCGTCGGGAACTTCGATCCGGTAGGGCGAGATCATGTCCATCTCCCAAGCTGCCGGGCGGCCGCTGTGCTGGCCGCCCGCCCGCCCGATCCCCCGGGACGCGTCTTGTCAGTCGCCGATTTGCACCACCAGCTTCCCGACATGGCCGGCCGCCCGCAGGGCCTGGTAGGCGGCATCCGCCTCCTCGAACGGGAACACGCGATCGATCTCAGGTTTGATGCCGGTCGCGATCAGGGCCCGCAGCGTGGCCACCGGGCCGACATAGATGCCCTGAAGGGTGATGCGCTTTTCGAGGATGGCACCGGTGTCGACCTCGCCGCCGAACCCGGTCAGCACACCCATCAGCGAGATCCGCCCGCCGAAGCGGGTCGCCCGCAAGGTCTTGCTGAGCGTGGCCGGGCCGGCGACGTCGACCGCCAGGTCGGCGCCGATGCCACCGGTCAGCCCCAGCACCTCCTCCTCCCAGTCGGGCCGCGCCGTATAGTTGATTACATGATCCGCCCCGAGCGCCCGGGCCCGCTCCAGCTTGGCATCCGAGCTGGACGTGATGATCACCCGGGCCCCCGCCAGCTTGGCCAGCTGCAGCGCGAAGATCGACACGCCGCCGGTGCCCAGCAGCAGCACGGTTTCGCCCGGCTGGACGGGGCGCCGCTCGAACAGCGCCGACCAAGCGGTGACGCCGGCACAGGGCAGGGTCGAGGCCGCCTCGAACGAGATCGGATCGGGCAGATGGACCACGCCCGTGGCGGGTACGACGATCTGTTCGGCCAGCACGCCGTCGACACCGGGACCGCCCAGGCTCGATGCCTTCTTCGCCTCGCTGAACTCGCCTTCGACCCATCCCGGCATGAAGCCGATGACCACCCGGTCGCCGATGGCGAACCCCTCGACACCGCTGCCGATGGCGGAAACGATGCCGGCACCATCCGACAGCGGCACCACGTCGGTAAAGCGCTTGGCCACGACCAGGTCGCGATAGTTCAGGGACGCGGCCCGAAGATCGACCCGAAGCTCGCCGTGACCGGGATCCAGGTCCTCGGTCTCTTCCAGTACGACCGTCGGATGCTCTCGGCCAGTGATTCGGTAGCGACGCATGAGTTGCCTCCTTTCGGACAGCAAGCTAGTGCGCCGGCTTCTCTGCTGGAAGTACGCACAAAAGAAGCATGTAGTATCATGGATGATAGTGTCGGAAATGAGTCGGCTCGACCGGTGGCGGCTCGCCAATTATAGCGTTTAATTCTACTTTCGCGAGATTGGTCCCCGCTGCCGGACTCGAACCGGCATGCCCGGAGGCGAGCGATTTTAAGTCGCTTGCGTCTACCTGTTCCGCCAAGCGGGGCTGCGGGGCGAACCTAGCAAGCCGGCGGCGGGTGCGGAACCGGGCTCAAGGTTCGGCCTTGGTTTCGACCCCACGCTCCAACGCCCAGGCGGTGAGCTGGGCATAGCCGGAGTCGAGTTGTGCCTCGTCGGTCCCACGGAACACGATGGTGGTGCCGTAGCGGCCGTCGCGGGTGAACGGGTAGCTGCCGATGTCGATCCCGGCATGGTCCTGCTGGATCTTGCCCAGTGCCTCGGCGACCTCGCCTTCCGGCGTGAACAGGGTGAGGCTCTTCGACTTGAGGCGCGGGCCGCCCTTCAGCCGCGCCTTGATGCCGTCGAACATGGCCCGCATGATCGCCGGCACGCCTGCCAGCACATAGACGTTCTCGACCCGGAAGCCCGGCGCAATGCTGACCGGGTTGTCGATCAGCTCTGCCCCTTCCGGGGTCTCGGCCATGCGCATCCGTGCTGCGTTGACCTTCTCCGGCGGGAAATATGCGAGCAGGCGCCGTTCGGCTTCCGGGTGGCGGCCGAACGGCAGGCCGAATGCCTTGGCCACACAGGCCGAGGTGATGTCGTCATGGGTCGGGCCGATGCCGCCCGTGGTGAAGACATAGGTGTAGCGGCGGCGCAGCGCGTTCAGCGCGTCCACGATCTCCGCCTCGATGTCGGGCACGACCCGCGCCTCGGCCAGGCGCACGCCGATCTCGCCCAGCTCGCGCGCGATGTGCGCGAGGTTCACGTCCTGGGTCCGGCCACTAAGGATCTCGTTGCCGATGATCAGGACCGCGGCGGTCGGCTGCTCACTCATGTCGCTTCGGCTCCCGCAGGGTGACAGGCACCGCCTTTAGGCGCCGGCACGGACGGCTTGCGCGCGCCGGTCCGGCCAGCCTAGTCGACGGGGCTGCCTGGAACCTACATGGGCTCCCTGCAGCCCGCCATGTCCATGTCCGGCATTGGTCCTGTCCGGCCCTTGCAGTACCACCGTCAGCCGACGAGAAGGAACTTGAGCAAATTCTACCATTGGTTTAATTCCGGTGGTCGTCGCGCCAAGCACGTCCGAAGGAATGTCCGTGCGCCCAGTGTCCCGCTGCACCGACCCCAGGATTTCGCGGCCATGCGCAGCGCCGGCCGCCTCGCCGCGGCGACGCTGGCGATGATCGCGCCGCTGGTCCGCCAAGGTGCCACCACCAGGGAACTGGATGCTACGTGCGAGGCGTTCATCCGCGACCACGGCGCCCTGCCCGCCCCGCTCGGCTACCGGGGCTATCCGTTCGCGACCTGCATGTCGCCGAACGAGGTGGTCTGCCATGGCATGCCGAATGATCGGCCGCTGGCAGCCGGCGACCTGCTCAAGATCGACATCACGGTGGAACTCGGGGGCTGGCACGGCGACTGCTGCCGGACCTTCGCGGTGGGCGAGATCGATGCCCGCCGCCGGCTTCTGCTGGAGGTGAGCGAGGCGGCCCTGGCTGCCGGTGTGGCGGCGGTGCGGCCGGGCGGCCGCCTGTCGGCGATCGGCCGGGCGGTCCAGGAACTGGTCGAGGCGGCCGGCTTCAGCGTGGTGCGCAGCTATTGCGGGCACGGCATCGGCCGGGAGTTCCACCAGCCGCCGCAGGTCCTGCACCACTTGGACGAGGATCGCGACCTGACGCTCCAGCCCGGCATGTTCTTCACGATCGAGCCGATGGTGAACGAGGGCGCCCATGCGACGCGATGCCTGGACGACGGCTGGACGGTGGTGACCGCCGATGGCGGCCTGTCCGCCCAGTTCGAGCACACGGTGGGGGTGACGGCCAGCGGCGTGGAGATCTTCACCCTGCCCCGCCCGGCCTGAGGCGGATCGGTGTTCGGCATCGATCCCGACATCGCCGCCAGCCTCCGCTCGCACGGACTCTCGGCGGCGTGCGAGACCGATGCCTCGGGCATTGCCCGCTTCGTGATCGTCGGCCGGACCTGGTCGTTCAAGGACCGGCTGAAGTCCCACGACGCCCGCTTCGATGGCAGCCGCAAGGCTTGGCTGCTGCCCTCCGAAGCCGCGCTCCGCAGCTTCGCCGACGGGCTCGCGACGGTGGCGCCGGGCCTGGCCGAGGCGGCGCCCGTGGAGCCCGGCAAGGGCTGGAGCTGGGGCAGCAAGCATTATCACGGCCATCGCGAGCGGCTGCGCGGCCGGTTTGCCGAGGCCCGCGACGAGACGGCACTCGCGGACTACGAGCTCCTGGAACTGCTCCTGTTCTTTTCGGTCCATCGCCGGGACACCAAGCCGATCGCCAAGGCGCTGATCGATCGGTTCGGCGGGCTGGGCGGCGTGCTGGCGGCAGCGCCCGAGCGCTATGCCGAGGTCTTCGGCCCGGATTCCACGGCGGTTGGGGAGGAGCGTCGTGCCCAGGTCGACGAGGACCTGCGCTTCACCCGCATCCTGCTCAAGGCCATCCATCAGCTGATGCGACGCGTCCTGAAGGAGGCGGTGAAGGAGCGACCGCTGATCGGCTCCTGGACCGCGCTGATCGACTACCTGGCCGTCAGCATGAGCCACGAGGGCACGGAGCATTTCCGCATCCTGTTCCTGGACCGCAAGAACATCCTCCTGCGCGACGAGGTGCAGAGCCGCGGCACCGTCGACCACACGCCGCTCTACCCGCGCGAGGTGCTCAAGCGCTGCCTGGAGCTGGATGCCGCGGCGATCATCATGGTCCATAACCACCCCTCGGGCGATCCGACCCCGTCCAGGGCCGATGTCGAGATGACCAGGGAGGTGGCCGTCCTGCTCAAGGCCGCCGGCATCGAGCTCCACGACCATGTGATCATCGGCAAGGGCCGGCACCTGAGTTTCCGCACCGAGCAGCTGATCTAGCGGCGGCTTAAAGCCGAGCGCCCGATCTGCTAGCTGGGCGGCGCCATGCCCGACCTGCCCGATCTTCCCGTCCGCGACGTCCTCCCGGCGCTCGTCCAGGCCCTGGCCGGACCGGGTGCTGCCGTGCTCGAGGCGCCGCCCGGTGCCGGCAAGACTACCCTGGTGCCGCTGGCTCTGCTGGAGGCATCCTGGCGCCAGGGCGGCCGGCTGATCGTGCTGGAGCCCCGCCGGCTGGCAGCACGCGCCGCGGCGCGCCGGATGGCCGATCTTTTGGGTGAGCGTACCGGCGAGACGGTGGGCTATGCGATGCGTTTCGAGCGTAGCATCGGCCCGGCCACCGTGATCGAGGTGTTGACCGAAGGGCTCTATCTGCGCCGGCTCCAGGCCGATCCCGAGCTGCCGGGCGTGGCAGCGGTGATCTTCGACGAATTCCACGAGCGCTCGCTCGATGTCGACCTGGCCCTGGCGCTGACCCTGGAGAGCCGGGCAGCACTGCGCCCGGACCTGCGCATCCTGGTGATGTCGGCGACGCTGGACGGCGTGGCGGTAGCAAGCCTGCTGGGCGATGCATCGGTGATCCGCAGCGAAGGTCGGATGTTCCCGGTGGCCGTGCGCCATCTCGGCCGCGATCCGGACGAGCCGGTCGACCGGGCGGTGGCGCGTGCCTGCCTGGAGGCCGTCGCGACGGAGCGAGGCTCGGTCCTGGCCTTCCTGCCGGGCCAGGCCGAGATCGGCCGTGCCGCCGCCTACCTGTCCGGCCGGCTGGCCGGCCAGCCGGGAGTGGAGGTCCATCCGCTTTATGGTGATCTTTCCAAGGAGGCGCAGGATCGGGCGATCCGGCCCGCACGCTCGGGCATCCGCAAGATCGTGCTCGCCACGGACATCGCCGAGACCAGCCTCACCATCGAGGGCGTGCGGGTGGTGGTGGACAGCGGCCTGACCCGCAAGCCGAGTTTCTCCCCGCGCACTGGCACGGCCGTGCTCACCACCCGCAGGATCGCGCTGGCCAATGCCGAACAGCGCCGCGGCCGCGCCGGGCGGCTGGAGCCTGGCATCTGCCTGCGCCTGTGGTCGGCCCTGGAGGAGCGGCAGCTGGCTGCCCAGCCGCGCCCCGAGATTCTGGACAGCGACCTGGTTCCGCTGGTGCTGGAGCTGCGGGTCTGGGGCGTGCGGGATGCGGCGAGCCTCGCCTGGCTGGATCTGCCGCCGGCAGCAGCCATGTCCGCTGCCACTGACACGCTCCGGCTGCTGGGTGCGCTGGACGTGGACGGTGCGGTGACCGCACTCGGCCGGCGCATGGCGCGGCTGCCGGTCCATCCGCGCCTGGCGGCCATGGTGCTGGCCGGCGAGCGAAGCGGGTTCGCCGACACCGCGGTGGCGATCGCAGCCCTCCTGTCAGGCCGTGACCTCCTGCCGGGTAGCGCTTCGATCGACCTAGCCCTGCGCCTGGAGGCGCTGCAGGGGGGCGGCGGCGAGTCAGGCCGGCGCCAGCAGGCCCTGTCGATCGCGCGGCAATTGGGCCAGGGCCGCTTCGACCGCAACCGGATCGACCCCGCCCGCGCCGGTGCCCTGCTGGCCCACGCCTACCCGGACCGGATCGCCCGGCGCCGGGCACCCGGATCCTATCGACTGGCGAACGGCCGCGGCGCCCTACTCGACCAAGCCGAGCCGCTGGCTACCTCCCCCTGGCTGGTGGCGGCCGAGTTGGACGACCGGGGTGCGGATGGCCGGGTGCGGCTGGCCGCGGCGGTATCACCCGACGACCTGCCCGATGCGGGCCGGCGGGACGTGACGGTGCTGGAGCTGGAGGGGCCGAGCGGCCGGGTGGTGGCCAAGCAGGCAGTGATGCTGGGGGCGATCGAGCTGTCGGCGCGATACGACGAGCCCTCGCGCGAGCAAGCGGGCGAGCTGCTGGCCCAGGCTCTGGCGCCGCGCCTGCCGGCTCTGATCGCGGCTACACCCGCGGCCGAGCGGTTGCGCCGCCGCGTCCTGCTGCTGCGGCGGCTGGACGGCGAACAGTCCGCCCTGCCGGACCTGTCGGACGAAGGGCTGGTCCGCGATGCTGCCGACATACTCGCCGGCTGGCTGGACGGATTGCGCTCCCTGCGGGCCGCGGAGGCGCTCGACTGGCACGCGGTGCTCTCTGCCCGGCTGGGCCATGCGGCGCGCCTGCGCCTGGATGCCGAGCTGCCGACCCACTGGACCACACCGGCCGGCACGCGCCACGCGATCGACTATGAGAGCGATCCACCGGTGCTGGCGGTCCGCCTGCAGGAGATGTTCGGTGCCGCCCACGGGCCCGTGCTGGCAAAGGGGCGCATCGCCTGCGTGCTCCACCTGCTCTCGCCGGCGCAACGGCCGGCCGCCATCACCAGCGACCTCGCCGGGTTCTGGCGCACCGGCTGGCCTGATGCGCGCAAGGAACTGCGCGGCCGCTACCCCAGGCATTTCTGGCCGGACGATCCGGCCAGCGCCCAGGCGACCGCGCGGGTCAGGCCGCGCTAGAGTGGCTCCGGCCGCTGGAAGTGCCGCTCGTCCGGCTGGTGGTCGAAGCTGATGCCGGTGGTCTCGAACTGGCGGCTGTCCAGCCCGCCTGCCAGCAGCGGCCAGCCCCGCAAGGCATAGGCGCGGAATGGAACGGCGCCACAGTCTCGCCATTCCGCCGGCCGGAGCGACGGCTGGCTGCGCTCCAGAAGATCAACGGCCGCCACCAGTGGCGCAATGAGCGGCCGGGTCCAGGTGGCGGCCAGCACCTCGCCACAGGTCCGGCCGTGGCGGGTCAGCACGAAATAGGCGCCCTTCTCGCCCGCGACCGTCGGCCGCCGCCCGCCCCAGAGGGTCAGGGCGAAGCGCTGGCCGGGTTCCGCGTCGGGCAGACTGGCCCCATCGATCGGCAGGGCTGCCGGCTCGAGCGGCACGATCAGATGCCGCTGGAGGTCGACCAGCAGCTCCGCTCGGCCCAGGCGGACGCGTACCATGAGAGGGTCGGTGCCGGTCTCCAGCCGGATCGGCACCCCGCGGAGCACGCCTTCCACCAGGGTACCAGCCTGGGCGGGGCCGGCAGCGAGGCCCAGGAGCAGTGCCGCCGCTGTCAGGGCCGTCCGCACCGGCGTCAGGCCGTCCCGAACACGCGGTCCAGGATCGTGTCGACGTGCTTGAGGTGGTAGCCCAGGTCGAACAGCTCTTCGAGCGCTGCCGGCTCGATCCGGGCGGTCACGTCCGGGTCGGCCTGGAGCTGGGCCAGGAAGGGTTGCTCCGCCTCCCAGGCGCGCATCGCGTTGCGCTGGACCAGCTCGTAGGCCTTCTGCCGGGGCATGCCGGTGTCGATCAGGGCCAGGAGGATGCGCTGGGCATTCCACAGGCCCAGCGATGCGTCGAGGTTGCGCTGCATCCGCTCGGGATAGACCACCAGCTTCTCGACCATGCCGGCGGCCCGGTGCAGGGCGAAGTCCAGGACGATGCAGGCATCGGGCAGGAGGGTGCGCTCCACCGCACTGTGCGAGATGTCGCGCTCGTGCCAGAGCGCCACGTTCTCCAGGGCCGGAATCACCGCGCCACGCACGATCCGCGCCAGGCCCGTCAGGTTCTCGGACAGCACCGGGTTGCGCTTGTGCGGCATGGCCGAGCTGCCCTTCTGGCCTTTGTGGAAGAACTCCTCAGCCTCACGCACCTCGCTGCGCTGGAGGTGACGGATCTCGACCGCCAGGCGCTCGATCGCGGACGCCGTGATCGCGAGGCTGGCGGTAAAGGCGGCATGGCGGTCGCGCGGGATCACCTGGGTCGAGACCGGCTCCACGGCCAGGCCCAGCTTGGCGGCGACTCTGGCCTCGACCGCCGGATCGACATTGGCGAAGCTGCCGACCGCACCGCTGATGGCGCAGGTGGCGATCTCCGCCCGGCCGGCCACCAGCCGTGCCCGGCAGCGGGCGAACTCGGCGAAATGGCCGGCGAGCTTCACCCCGAAGCTGGTGGGTTCGGCATGGATCGCGTGGCTGCGGCCGATCGTGGGCGTGGCTCGGTGCTCCAGGGCACGCGCCTTGAGCGCGGCCAGCAGCCGGTCCAGCCCCGCGATCAGCAGGTCGGCGGCGCGACTGAGCTGGACCGCGAGCGTGGTGTCGAGCAGGTCCGAGCTGGTCAGGCCCAGATGGAGGAAGCGCGTGTCGGCACCGCACAAATTCTCCAGATGGGTCAGAAAGGCGATCACGTCGTGGCGCGTGACCGCCTCGATCTGCTCGACTGCGGCCGGGTCGATGATTTCGGCCATGCGCTCCGTGGTGGCGGCCCGCAGCGCACCGACCGCGTCCGCCGGCACCTGGCCCAGTTCTGCCATCGCCTCGGCGGCGGAAAGTTCGATCTCGAGCCACAGGCGCAGCTTCTCTTCAGGCGAGAAGATCGCCGTCATCTCGGGGCGGGCGTAGCGCGGGATCATCTTGCATCGGCTCCGGTGGGATTCGCGGGTTCCGATAGCGCCCATTTGCCCGCATATGAAGCGCGGAACGGTTGCGGGCGAGGAGCAGCATGGGCCGCCATCACGTCGACGACATCCTCTCGTTCTGGTTTGACCTGCCGGACAAGGCGGCCTGGTTCCAGGTCGATCCCGCGTTCGACGCCCGCATCCGCGACCGGTTCGCCGGGCTCCTGCTCCCGGCTGCCGCCGGTGCGCATGACGACTGGGCGGCCACGCCCGAGGGCGCCCAGGCGCTCCTGATCGTCCTGGACCAGTTTCCGCGCAACGTGCATCGGGGCACGCCCCTTGCCTTCGCCTCGGATGCCAAGGCCCGCGAGATCGCGCGGGACGTGCTGGAGGCCGGCCTCGACCGGCAGGTGCCGCGGGAGCGGCGTCTGTTCCTCTATCTGCCGTTCGAGCATTCCGAGCGGCTGGCCGACCAGGATCTGTCCTGCCGGCTCATGGCGACATTGGAGGATCCGGGCCTGCTCGACTACGCGGAGCAGCATCGGCGGATCATCGCCAGGTTCGGTCGCTTCCCGCACCGCAACAAGATCCTCGGCCGCCCGTCCACGCCGGAGGAGGAGGCTTTCCTCCTGGAGCCGAACTCGTCGTTCTGATGCGCTCAGCGCTGGTAGGCGCGGCTGATATAGTTGCTCCAGAACCGCTCGAGCGAGCCCAGGAGGTCGTTGGCCGAGGACAGGCGGTCGGCGCCGATTCCCGTAGCGGCCAGTTCCTCCGCGTTCTTGGCATAGAGCGCGTCGATCTTGCCGACCAGGTCCAGGCCCTTGGGCGAAAGCCGCACCCGCGTCATCCGCCGGTCGTGGAAAGAGCGTTCCTGAATCAGGTAGCCGGTCTCGACCAGTTTCTTGACGTTGTAGGACACGTTCGAACCGAGATAGTAGCCGCGCACCGTCAGTTCGCCGACGGTCAGCTGCTCCTCATTGATGTTCGAGAGGATCAGGGTCTGCACGTTGTTGATGTCTTCAATGCCCAACCGGTCGAGTTCGGTCTTGATGACATCGAGGAAGCGCCGATGGAGACGTTCGATCAACCGGATGGAAACGAGATATGGATCTTTCACGTCGCCCTCGTATCGGGACAGCGCGGGGCCTGAACATGCCGACCATTCGTCTGGGCCGCCGGTTCGCCAGGATCCGCCCATCTACATCTCTTGAGACACTGACGAAAAGTCCCGCCGCACGTCAACGATCGGTATATCGGATTCTTTAATTTTTCACCCACTAAGCGATTCTATGGTGAGAGTGCGCCAGGCACTGATACCTGAGGTCGCCAAGCTCGTGAGGTTCGTCGCGACGGCCGGTCGCATGGTGGAAGCGAACGTTTAACCTCGGCGTCCGGCTGATCTATTCTGGGGCGGTTCCAACCTGTCCTGGTAGCAGCATTGACCCCGTTCGCCGCTTTTCCGCGCTCACGCCCTCGCCGGCTGCGGCGCACCCCCTGGATCCGCGCCATGGTGGCCGAGTTCGCCCTGAGCCCGCGCGACCTGATCCTGCCCGTGTTCATCCTGGAGGGACAGGGCCAGCGCGAGGCCGTAGCCAGCATGCCGGGTGTCGAGCGGCTGTCGGTCGACCTGCTGGTGGGCGTCGCCGAGGAGGCCGCCAGCCTGGGCATTCCGGCCCTGGCCCTGTTCCCGGTGACCCCGTCCGAGCGCAAGTCCGATGACGGGCGCGAGGCGTGGAACGAGGACAATCTGGTCTGCCGGGCGCTGCGGGCGATCAGGCGCGCCGTGCCGGAGATCGGGCTGATCACCGACGTGGCGCTCGACCCCTACACCTCGCACGGCCAGGACGGGCTGATCCGCGACGGCCGGATCCTGAACGACGAGACGATCGAGGCGCTCTGCCGCCAAGCCCTGTGCCAGGCAGCCGCCGGCTGTGACATCGTGGCGCCGTCCGACATGATGGACGGGCGGATCGGCGCGCTGCGTTCGGCGCTGGACGAGCAGGGCTTCCAAGATACGATCCTGCTGTCATATGCCGCCAAGTACGCCTCGGCCTTCTACGGGCCGTTCCGCGACGCGGTCGGCTCCGGCCGCTCGCTCGGCCGCGCCGACAAGAAGACCTACCAGATGGACCCCGCCAATACGGCGGAGGCGCTGCGCGAGGTCGCGGCCGATCTGGCTGAGGCCGCGGACATGGTGATGGTCAAGCCCGGCCTGCCCTATCTCGACATCATCCGGCGGGTGAAGGAGACCTATGACGTCCCGACTTTCGCCTACCAGGTCAGCGGCGAGTATGCCGTGATCAAGGCGGCGGCAGCACAGGGCTGGATCGATGGCGACGCCGCGATGATGGAGACGCTGCTGGCCTTCAAGCGGGCCGGGGCGGACGGCATCCTCACCTATGCCGCCATCGACATCGCCCGGCGGCTGCGCGAGGGGGGCTGAAGCTCAAAGGCGGATCAGCGGCAGGCCCTTCTCGGGGTCGTGGACCCGGCGCAGATGCGCCGGTGATTCGGTCAGCACGACCTCGAGCGTCGGCTCCACCGTGCCCTTCAGGAGGTGGCCACCCAGGGTCGAGGCGTCGCGGCGGCCCAGCACGGCGTGGAGGTGCAGCTTCGGCTTGCCGTCCTCCATGACACTGACATCGCCCAGCATGGCCACGACCTCGGTGGCATCCTCGACCGGGATCTCCAGGTACTCCTTCCGGGCACCGTCCCAGAAGGCCAGGGTCGCCTCGCTGAAGGCGCCGATCGCGGTGATCTGGGCAGCTGCGATCCGATGCTCCACGGCGAATGCTTCCAGGCACGCCATCACCTCGTCGCCCGCATCCAGCACTACCGCGAAGGTCCGCTGGCCATCCGCCTCGTGTATCTGTCGGGCCTGCATCGCTGCCGTTCCTCCATCTGCTCTGCCCGGCAGAACGACCTTGCGTCGTGACCCGTTCCCTCCCGCTGGCGGCGGCCATTACCTGCAAAGTTCTACCACTCTGATCTGGAGTATATCATTGACCCGGCGCACCGGCGCCGTGATGCTTTGCCGTGGGGCGGTTCCAGGGTCAGGCTGACAATGACGAGGCAACGATTCGGGCTTCTGCTGGCGCTGGCCAGCGCGGTCATCATCACCGGCTGCCAGGGCGGCGGCGGGTCGGCGGATGGCCCGGCACCGGTGACTGCGGAAACGGCGAAGATGACGCCCGAGCAAGGTCTCTCGGAAGCCTGGACCTACCGCGATCCCGACTTCGATCCGCACGCCTACCACAAGGTCATGATCGAGCCCGAGGCCCACGTATATCAGGGGCCGGGGGCCGACTACGGCGACATCTCGCCGGAGGAGGCGCAGAAGATGGCGCAGATGCTGCCGGACGAGACGCTGGCCCTGCTCCGCTCGCGCGACTACCTGGTGAGCGAGGCCGGGCCGGGCGTGCTGAAGCTGCGCTTCACCGTGGTGAAGATCGATTCGACGGTTCCGATTGTATCGACGCTCACCCGGATCATCCCCATGAGTGCCGCGATCAACCTGGGCCGCGAGGCGATGGGGGCGGGCGGATCGCTCACCGGCTCGGTGACGATCGTGGTCGAGGCGATCGACTCCCAGACCGGCAAGTCGCTGGTGGTGACTCAGCGCCACGTCAACCCGAAGGCCTTCGACCTCGAATCCACCCTCGGCACGGAGGAAACCGCCCGCGCGGTGGCCAAGCGCGTCGCCGAGGACATCGTGGCGCGCATGGACCGGGTGGCCGGGAGCAGCTGAGGCCCCCGGTCGCGGCACGGATCAGTCCAGCAGGGCCGCCACCTGGTCGTAGAGCTGCGCCGGGGCGGCGATGATCGGGTTGCCCCGGGTGAGCCCGTCATCGGCCAAAAAGTCGTTGGTGCGGCCGCCAGCCCCGCGCACCACCGCGATCGCGGCCAGCGCGTCCCAGCTGTTCATGTGGCCCTCCACATAACCCAGCAGCCGGCCGCAGGCGACGTAGCAGATCGACAGCGTGCCCGACCCGCTGCGGTGGAACATGCCGCCCGCGTTCAGGAGCCGGGTCATCACCGAGATCACCGATGCCGGCGTGATCCGGTTGGAATAGCCGACGCTGGTGATGCCCGCGGTGAAGTCCGCCCCGGGATGCGGGCGGATCGGCCGGTCGTTCATGGTGGCGGGCTCGCCGCGGCGGGCAGCGAACAACTCGTCGGCGCATGGATCGTAGACCAGGCCCATCTCGATCTCGCCATCCCGGACATAGGCGATCGAGATGCACCAGGTCCGGATCCCGGAGATGAAGGGCTGGGTCCCGTCGATTGGGTCGACCACCCAGATGCCGCTGGCCCCGGTGAAATCGGCGGCCCCGGTCTCCTCGCCCAGAAACGCATCGGTCGGGAAGGCCTCGCCCAGGCGCCGCTTGATCAGGAGCTCGGTGTTCAGGTCGGCCTCGCTGGCCATGTCCTGGAGGCCCTTGCTCTTGATCGTGAGCTGGTCGAGCTTCTTGAAATAGTCCAGCGCCAGGGCACCCGCCTCGCGGATCACCGTGCTGGCGGTCGCGAACCGCGCGCCGATCTCGTCCATGCCTGCTTCCACCCTCAGATCCGATCCTTCCAGAGCCAGGCCGCGCCGCGCACGCCCGATGAATCGCCGTGCTTCGCCTTGACCACCTGCGTGTAGAACACCGGCGAGAAGGTGTAGTGGGCGATCCGCTCCGGCAGGTCGCGATAAAGCTCGTCGATGTTGGACATGCCGCCGCCCAGCACGAAGATGTCCGGGTCCAGCGTGTTGGCCACCACCGAGAGGCCGCGGGCCAGCCGGTCCACGTAACGCTCGAAGACCAGCTTGGCCAGCCGGTCGCCGTCGCGGTAGAGCGCCATGATCTCCACGGACTTGGCGCGCTTGCCGGTGTGGCGGAAATAGTCGTTCTGGAAACCGGTGCCGGACGTCCAGGTCTCCTGGCAGCCATGCTTGCCGCAATAGCAGGGGGTGCCCGGGATCTCGGTCAGGTCCGGGTAGGGCAGCGGGCTGTGGCCCCATTCCCCGGCACTGTTGTTGGGCCCGCTGTGTGGCCGGCCGTCGATGGCGATGCCGGCACCGTTGCCGGTGCCGAGGATCACCGCGAACACCACCCGATGCCCGGCCCCTGCCCCGTCGATCGCCTCCGAGGAGGCCAGGCAGTCGGCGTCGTTCTCCAGCCGCACCTCGCGGCCGCCCAGGGCCGCCACCACGTCCTGCTCGACCTGCCGGCCGAGCAACCAGGTGGAGTTGCAGCCCTTGGCGATGCCGGTGCGCGGGTCGAGCGAGCCCGGGATGCCGATCCCGATCAGGCCCGCCTCGCCCGCCCTGGCCTCGGCCTCCAGCGCCAGGTCGGCCACCATGCGCACGCAGGCCTCGTAGTCGCCGGCCGGGGTGTCCTTGCGGATCCGGACCAGTTCCGTGCCGTCGGGGCGCATGGCGAGCGCCTCGATCTTGGTTCCGCCCCAGTCGACACCGATCAGGACCGTCATCTCGTCCTCTTGTCCAGTTCCGTTGCCATTGCCGATGGGCCGACTGCCTGGGGCCGGCCCCGCTCCTTGAACAGCACGTCCGGGTCGCGCGAGAATCCGGCCAGCAGCGGCAGGCTCGCGGCCCCGATCGCCCGCGCGTTCGGGCCGATCGAGCCCGGGATGATCGCCGCCTCCGTCAGCCCCTGGCGGTCCTGCCGGAGGAAGCGCTCGCGCACCGCGTCGGTCAGCCGGGCGCGCACTGCCTCGGGGAAGGCGCCGTCGATCACGACGGCCTGGAAGTCGATCACGGCAAGACCGGCCACGCAGGCGACCGCCAGGTTCTCCGCGCTGCGCTCGATCCACCGGTCCAGCGCAGCACCCAGGCTGGACCAGTCGTCGGAGCGCCACAGGTGCTGCGGGTTCAGGCCACGCTCGGTCAGCTCCCGCTCCAGCACGTAGAGCGAGGCGGTACGGATCAGCCGCTGCCCGCCATCCCCCACCGGCAGCGAGCCGACCGCACCGGCATTGCCGCTATGGCCCTGGAACAGCTTGCCGTTCAGGACGATGCCACCGCCGAGGAACGAGCCAACGAAGAAGTAGAGGAAGTCGGCGACATGCTGATGGCCGAAGGCCAGCTCGGCCGCGCAGGCAGCGGTGGCATCGTTGCAGTAGTGGACCGGCCAGGGGCAGATGTCCTGCACCGCCGCCGGAATGTCGAAGCCGCGCCAGGCATTCGTGACCGGATCTGGCGCGCCCAGCTCCGGCTGCCAGCTCCAAAGCTCGAAGGGTGCCGCCAGCCCGAGCCCGCGGATCCTGGCCGCCTGGGCCGTGGATAGCCGGCTGGCCAGGATGCGGCAGCCGCGGTCGACGAAGCTGCGCAGCCGCTCAGGGGTCGGATAGGCATAGGTCTCGCGCAGACTGGCGCGGACCACGCCGGTGAAGTCCATCAGGACCAAGTCGCTGGAGCGCCGGCCGAGCTTCATGCCCAGCGAGAACGCACCTTCCGGATCCAGCGCGAGCGGTACGGAAGGCTGGCCGACCCGGCCGCGCTGCGGGCTGTGCCGCAAGAGCAGCCCGTCCGCCTCCAGACTGCTGATGATCACCGACACGGTCTGCGCCGACAGGCCGGTCAGCCGCGCGATCGCCGCCTTGGACAGGCTGCCGCCGCGCCGGATCAGCGAGAGAATCAGCCGCTCGTTGTACAGGCGACCGCCGATCTGATTGGTCCCGCCGCCGAGGTCGGCGACGGCCCGCAGGCCATCCTTGCCGCCGACGGCATGCCCGTTCATTGCTATTGCCTCCCGGCTCACGAGGCCATGGCAGCCGGCAGTCAGACACCGGGCCGCACCCTTGGAGCGGCTGGATGCTGCTCTCGACGATCGTGGCCGGTCAATAGTTAAATCACTTGGATTTATCTATTGACGGCATGCTCGACCCCATGTTCCCTGCCCGCCCATGGCCACCCCGCGCGCCGGGGCGGGCAACGACAATGATCGGCCCGACCGCCATCAGGTGGCGGGTGCGGATCAGGGACCAACAACATATCCACCGATCGGGAGGGACAAAAAGCCATGCGTCCCGTTTTGCTTTCGACCGCCGCAGCACTCGCGGTGCTCGCCGCCACGGCTCTGCCGGCCTCGGCCGAGACCATCGTCGGCCTGGTCACCAAGACCAACAACAATCCCTTCTTCGCCAAGATGAAGGAAGGTGCCGAGGCCAAGGCCAAGGAACTGGGCGTCACCCTGTCCAGCTTTGCCGGCAAGTATGACGGCGACAACGACAGCCAGGTCGCGGCCGTCGAGAGCCTGATCTCGGCAGGGGCCAAGGGCATCCTGATCACGCCGTCCGACACCAAGGCGATCGTGCCCACCATCCAGAAGGCCCGTGACGCCGGCATCCTGGTGATCGCGCTCGACACGCCGCTGGACCCGACAGACGCGGCGGACGCCACGTTTGCGACCGACAACTTCAAGGCCGGCGAGCTGATCGGCCAGTGGGCGGCCAAGACGCTGGGCGACGAGGCGGCCAACGCCAAGATCGCATTCCTGGATGCGCTGGAGACCCAGCCCACGGTCGACGTGCTGCGCGACCAGGGCTTCATGAAGGGCTTCGGCATCGACATCAAGGAGCCCCACCGCTACGGCGAGGAGGATGACCCGCGCATCGTCGGCCATCAGTGGGGCGAAGGCGCCGAGGAAGGCGGCCGGACCGGCATGGAGAACCTGCTCCAGAAGGACCCGGACACCAACGTCGTCTACACGATCAACGAGCCGACCGCGGCCGGCGCCTACGAGGCGCTCAAGGCCTTCGGCGTCGAGGGCCAGGTCCTGATGACTTCGGTCGACGGCGGCTGCCCGGGCGTGCGCAACGTCCAGGCCGGCGTGATCGGCGCCACCTCGATGCAGTTCCCGCTCAAGATGGCGGCGCTGGGCGTCGAGGCGGTGGCGAAGTTCGCCGAGGACGGCTCCAAGCCCGAGCCCACCCCCGGCCTGGACTTCTACGACACCGGCGTGGAGCTCGTGACCGACAAGCCGGTGGACGGCGTCCCGTCGATCACTTCCGAGGAAGCCCTGAAGCTCTGCTGGGGCTGATCCCGACAGAGCCGGCCCCGGTCATGCCGCTGCGTGCTGCGCAGCGGCCACGGGGCCGCCGCTCCCTTTTCCTGAACCAGCGCGGCCGCGGCTTCCTTTGGCGGACGAGAACCCGCGCAGGCTGCCGACGCCGCAAAGCCCAGCCGAATGAGGGCCGAGGATGACCGATGCCGCCAATGCCGCCGGCAGGGCGGGGCCAGCCGAGCACGAGCGGGCGTTGCCGGGAGGCTCGCAGGGCCATGTGACGTTCGAGGAGGAACGCACGACGCCGCTCAAGCGCGTCCAGCAGTTCCTCCATGCCAACCCGACCGCCATTCCGTTCATCGTGCTGGCGCTCTCCATCGCCCTGTTCAGCGCGATCGTCGGCAGCCGCTTCTTCCACCCCTTCAACCTGTCGCTGGTCCTGCAGCAGGTCACGATCATCGCGATCCTCGGCAGCGCGCAGACCCTGATCATCCTGACCGCCGGCATCGACCTGTCGGTCGGCGCCATCATGGTGCTGTCCTCGGTGGTGATGGGCCGGCTGGCGGTGCTGGCCGGCGTGCCGGTCCCGATCGCCTTCATGCTGGGGCTGCTGGTGGGCGTCGGCTGCGGCCTGCTCAACGGCTTCCTGGTCGCCAAGGTGAAGCTGCCGCCGTTCATCGTGACGCTCGGCACCTGGAGCATCTTCGGCGCGCTCAATCTCTGGTACTCGGCGAGCCAGACCATCCGGCAGCAGGAGGTCGCGGAGGCCGCATCCTTCCTGCAGTTCACCGGCACGGCCTTCAATTTCCTGGGCGCCAGGATCACGCTCGGCTCGATCCTGATGCTGATCATCGCGGCGTTCATCTGGTACCTGCTCAACCGCACCGCATTCGGCCGGCACGTCCATGCCACGGGCGACGACCCCGAAGCGGCCAAGCTCGCCGGCATCAACGTCACCGGCACGCTGATCGCGGTCTATACGCTGGCGGGCTTCATCTGCTCGATCGCCGCCTGGGCGCTGATCGGCCGGATCGGGGCGATCAGCTCGATCTCCGGGGCCACGGCCAACCTTGATTCGATCACCGCGGTGGTGATCGGCGGGACCAGCCTGTTCGGCGGGCGCGGCTCGATCATCGGCACACTGGTGGGCGCGCTCATCGTGGGCGTGTTCCGCAACGGCCTGGCACTCGCGGGAGCCGATTCGCTCTGGCAGGAGTTCGCCATCGGCCTGCTCATCATCGTCGCGGTCGCGATCGACCAGTGGATCCGGAAGGTGTCCGCATGAACCAGACCGAGCAGAACACCCACGCGCCCAAGGGCGTGGCGCCGATCCTCCAGGCCCGCAACCTGGTCAAGCGCTACGGCCATGTGGTGGCGATCGACCATGCCGAGTTCGAGCTCTATCCGGGCGAGATCCTGGCGGTGATCGGCGACAACGGTGCCGGCAAGTCGTCGATGATCAAGGCGCTGACCGGGGCGCTCAAGCCCGATGCCGGCGAGATCCTGCTGGAGGGCAAGCGGGTCGAGTTCGATTCGCCGCTCGCCGCGCGGGCGGCCGGCATCGAGACGGTCTACCAGAACCTGGCGCTCTCCCCGGCGCTCAGCATCGCCGACAACATGTTCCTCGGCCGCGAGAAGCGTTCGGAGGGCTTTCTCGGCCAGTACTTCCGCAAGCTCGACCGCGACTTCATGCGCAAGGAGGCGCGCAAGCACCTCAATGCCCTGGGCCTGCTCACCATCCAGAACATCGACCAGCCGGTCGAGACCCTGTCCGGCGGCCAGCGCCAGGGCGTGGCGATCGCCCGCGCCGTGGCGTTCGGCAGCCGGGTGGTGATCATGGACGAGCCGACCGCGGCGCTGGGCGTGAAGGAATCGCGCAAGGTCCTGGACCTGATCCTGGACGTGAAGCGGCGCGGCCTGCCGATCGTGCTGATCAGCCACAACATGCCGCACGTCTTCGAGGTCGCCGACCGGATCCATATCCACCGCCTGGGCCGGCGCGCCTGCGTGATCCGGCCGCAGGACTATTCGATGTCGGACGCGGTCGCGATCATGACCGGGGCGAAGGAGGCGCCGGTCCACTAGGGCCTGTTGACTACATCGAGGCGATCACCTGGCGCTGCCAGAATGGCGCCAAGTGGCGCAGCCCGCCGACTGGGTTCAGGCGATGGTGGATGGCGGCCCAGACCTTCATCCACTTTCGGCCTGCTGGCCGCTGCTCCTTCATGGGCGTCCTCTGCCTCACCGCCGCTCTCGACTGGCTCAAGACCCAATGGGCTCCAGCTTTTATCCTGCTGAAGCGGCCAGATCTCCAGGAAGACCACGGTATTGATCGTGATCAGTGAGGGACGGTCCCGATCATCGCTGAAACACGAGAAACGAAATTCCGGCCACCATGGCATCATCCTGAAATCTCGGAACCATATCTTGCTCGCCAAGGCCAAACTGGCCCAAGTTCTTGGAGGAGCATGGTCATGGCAAGCATCTACGGCACCAGCAGCAAGGCACCAAGTCTCGACGACACCGCATCAGCCGATGACGTCCACGGCGATCTAGGCATCGAGACGCTCGGCTACGCGCCAACCCCTTCTGGCGTCACCGGGACCATCCACAAGACGATCCTCGCCGTCATGTTCACCTTGGCCTTCGCGGGTTCTGCCCCGGCGGACGAACTGCAGCCGGTCGCGGGCCGCAGCATCGACCTCGGTCCGGTTTCCGGGGTTGCCTACTATACGATCGAGCGTGATGGCTTCCGAGTTGTCGCCACCCTCGCGGAGGGGGAAACCGGGACGCCGGTGCGATTCGAGGCCATCCTTGCCCCGGATCAGAGCTTGATGCTTTCGACCCCGCATGGGGTGGGGGTCGCGTCCACGGCGATCGAGATCAGCCGTCAGGATGATCAGGTGGTGATCCACGAGACGGCGGCGGCCACGAACTGAGCACAAAAAGCCAGAGCTCGTCGGTTCCCGATCATTCTCCCCATCCGCGACACGGGCAGCGGATGGAATGGCTGATGGCGGGTGTGCCGACGGATCATCAACGGGCGGTGCTGGAGCCGTTGGTCGAGGCCTGCCGGCCGCGGATGATGCCGTCGCCGCCGCGACCGTTGCCATGGCAGCCGCGGCACCGACGGAGGCCGCTCCGATCGGGATCTCATGGGCCTGCTCGGCCGTTCCTTGGGCAGGTGGTTGTCCATCCACGGCACGGCGGCAGATTCATGCAGGACTTGACGGTGTTCGGGCGGCACGACCAGGCGACGCTCGACCAGATGGCGAACTGCCTGGTCGGCCCGGCGGCCCGCGGCGTGCTCTGTGCGGACGGGCATCTGGGCTACTCGCAGCCGGTGGGTGGCGTGGTGGGCTACCGGGATGCGGTGTCGATCAGCGGGGTCGGTTACGACATCGCCTGCGGCAACATGGCGGTGCGGCTGCCGGTCGAGGCGGCGCAGATCCGGGACGCGCTGCCGGCGATCGCCCGGCGGATCAATGAGCGGATCTCGTTCGGCATCGGCCGGCGCAATGCGGAGCGGGTCGAGGCGGCATGCCTGGAGGACGATCCGGCCTGGGCGATCCGGGCGGTTCGCCCACTGCGCGCCATGGCGCAGGAACAGCTCGGCACGGTGGGCGGCGGCAACCATTATGTGAACCTGTTCGAGGACGAGCAGGGCCTGGTCTGGATCGGGGTCCATTTCGGCTCGCGTGGGCTGGGTCACCGGATCGCCACCCATTTCCGCAACGAAGCGGGCGGCAAGGAGGGCATCATGGTGCCTCCCACCCTGGTGGAGCGCGGCACCGGGCTGGCCGAGGAATACCTGCTCGCGATGCAGCTGGCCGGCCGCTACGCCTATGCCGGCCGGGAATGGGTGTGCCGGGAGGTGGCGCGGATCGTCCAGGGGACCGAGGAGTGGACCGACCTGGTCCACAACCACCACAACTATGTCTGGGAGGAGCAGCATGGCGGCGAGACGCTGCTGGTGGTGCGCAAGGGCGCCACGCCGGCATTTCCCGGGCAGCGCGGCTTCGTCGGCGGGTCGATGGCGGACGGGTCGGTGATCCTGCGCGGGGTGGAGAGCGAGCGTGCCAGGGCGGCGCTCTACTCCACCGTGCACGGCGCTGGCCGGGTGATGGGCCGGCGCGAGGCGGCGGGCAAATGGCGCTGGAAGAAGGGTCGGCGGGTGCTGGTCGAGCCGGGCAAGGTCGACGAGCAGGCGATGCGGGCGGAGGTGGCGAAGCGGGGCATCATCCTGGTGGGCGGCGGTGCCGACGAGGCGCCGCAGGTCTATCGCCGGCTGGAGGACGTGCTGGCCGAACATGCCGGGACGATCGAGATCGAGCACCGGCTGACGCCCTTGGTGGTGGTGATGGCGCCGCCGGAGCTGGTCGATCCGTTCAAGGACTGAACGCCCATGGTCCGGATGCCGCGGCGGACGGAACATGCTATGGGGCCGGCGACATGCTGACCCGACCCGAGACCGCCCTGCCCCGGCCCATGCATCCTGCCCCCTCGCCCGGCGATACCGCGCGGCTTGCGGCGGCCCGTCGCCTGTGCGTGGCGCCCATGATCGACTGGACGACGCGCGACTGCCGCTTCTTCCACCGCATCCTGGCGCCGGGCGCCCTGCTCTATACGGAGATGGTCACGACCGGGGCGATCCTGTTCGGCGACCGGGAGCGGCATCTGGGGTTCGATCCGGCCGAGCATCCGGTGGCGCTGCAGCTGGGCGGCTCGGAACCCGACGCCCTGGCGGAGGCGGCCAAGCTCGGGGCCGAGCGGGGCTATGACGAGATCAACCTGAACTGCGGCTGCCCCTCGGAGCGGGTGCAGAAGGGTGCGTTCGGCGCCTGCCTGATGCGCGAGCCGGAACTGGTGGCGGACTGCGTGCGAGCGATGCGCGAGGCCGTGGCTGTGCCGGTGACGGTCAAGCACCGGATCGGGGTGGACGACGACGAGGAATGGCCGACGCTGCTGCGCTTCGTGACCGAAGTGGCAAAGGCCGGCTGCAGCGTGTTCATCGTCCATGCGCGCAAGGCCTGGCTGAAGGGCTTGAGCCCCAAGGAGAACCGGGAGATCCCGCCCTTGCGCTACGAGCTGGTCGAGCGGCTGAAGGCGGAGCGGCCGGACCTGACGATCGTGCTGAACGGCGGGCTGCGCAGCGAGGCTTCGGTCGCGGACGCACTGGCGCGGTTCGACGGGGTGATGATCGGCCGCGAGGCCTATGAGAACCCCTGGAGCCTGACCCGGTTCGGGCCGCTGGCGGGCCAGGCGGCGCCCGACGGCCTGACGCGCGAGGCAGTGGTCCGGGCGATGGCGGACCATGCCGAGGCGCGCATGGCCGACGGTGTGCCATTCAAGGCGATCGGCCGGCACATGCTGGGACTGTTCAACGGGCTGCCGGGGGCCCGGCGCTACCGGCGCATCCTGTCCGAGGGGATGGTCCAGGGCCTGCCTGCCAGAGAATTGCTGGACGCGGCCCTGGCCGCGGTCACGCGCGACGACACGACCACGAGGAAAGCCGCATGAGCAACGCCACCGAAACCCTGATCCGCTCCTACTACCAGGCGTTCAACGACCGGGACTGGGATGTGTTCTTCGATCTCCTGACCGACGACGTGGTGCACGACCTGAACCAGGGTGCGCGCGAGACCGGCAAGGACGCGTTCCGCCGGTTCATGGGGCGGATGAACCGCGCTTATGCCGAGCGGCTGGCCGACATCGTGGTGATGACCTCGGCGGACGGCAGCCGGGCTGCCGCGGAGTACGTGGTCCACGGCACCTATCTGGCGACCGACGAGGGGCTGCCCGAGGCGAAGAACCAGACCTATGTGCTGCCGGGCGGGGCGTTCTTCGAGGTGCGGGACGGCAAGGTCGCGCGGGTGACCAACTATTACAATCTCGAGGACTGGCTGAAGCAGGTGAAGGGCTGAGGCCCGAGCAGGAGGGAGGTCCGTCGATGAGCGAGCCCCGCTTCGAGCGCCTGACCGGCAGCCGGCTGGAGCAGGCCCTGCCCGAGCTCGCCCGGCTGCGCATCGAGGTGTTCCGGGACTTTCCCTATCTCTACGAGGGCTCGCTGGAGTACGAGCAGCGCTACCTGCGCACCTATCTGGACGAGCCCGAGGCGGTCGTGGTCGGCTGCTTCCTGGACGACCGGGTGATCGGGGCCGCCACGGCCCTGCCCATGCGCGGCGAGCCTGAATCGGTGCGCCGGCCACTGGCGGAGGCCGGCTACGACACCGACCGCCTCTTCTATTTCGGCGAATCGGTGCTGGAGAAGGCCTATCGCGGCCAGGGCATCGGCGTGCGCTTCTTCCAGGAGCGCGAGGCGGCGGCGCGCGCATCCGGCCGCTACGACCATGCGGTGTTCTGCGCCGTGGTCCGGCCCGAGGATCATCCGGCCCGGCCCAAGGACTACCAGCCGCTCGACCAGTTCTGGCGCAGGCGGGGCTTTACCCGGATCGAGGGGCTGAGCTGCCGCTTCTCCTGGAAGGACGTCGGCAACCAGCACGAGACCACCAAGGCCATGTCCTACTGGATCAAGCGGCTCTGAGGCCGGCCAGGCACGGCCTGCCCCGGGTTCGTTTCGTCGTCATTGGCCGCATCCGCGCGGGGGCGTGCGGCGGGCCCTCCATCGGTCGGGGCCGCCTGCCTCCTGGCCCCGGGTTCGTTCGGTAATCCGGCGCGGTCCTCCGCAGGCCCGGCATCGTTGGCGGGAGCGGCCGGCTGGCGGGGGCGACGCGGCTCCAGCGTGATCGCCTCCTCCACCCGCTCCAGCAGGTCCGGCGCCGCCGCCGCGCGGGGTGCCTGGAGAAGCTTCAGCATCTCCCTGATCTCCCGCCAGAGTGCGGAGCGGTAGCGGGTCAGCGCCGCCAGATGGGGCGAAAGATCGTACACCGCCGCTTCGGGCTCCGTGTAGTCGTATTCCGCGATCAGCTCGGCGGCATGGGCACCGGCCAGCCGGTCGCAGCGGTCGCGCAGGAAGAAGTTCCAGGCGAGCTGGTCGACCAGCAGGACCCGGTCCGGCTCGGCGCCGGAGGCGTATTGCTGGAGCAGCGCCTCGCGGCGGCGGAGGAACGCGCCCTCGTCCTCGCCGGGAAGAAAGCGGCGGGTGCGGGCGCACAGGCCGTGACGGACGGCGTTCCTGGCAGAGGCGGCCTTGCCTTCGGGGGTGACGGGGCCGGTCGAGCGGGCGCCGTTCTTGCGGGCGGCTTCGGCCTGGGCGGCGGTGCGGACGGCGGGCATGGCGGAGGGCTCCAGTCATAGGCTTTTACTCCTATAACCGGAGTCGTGGCCGGATTTCCAGCGCAGCGATGCCTGGTACGCCGCCCGCAGCCGCGGGCCTCTCCTGCGCTACGGGTTCACGCCGAGCAGCTTCAGATCGACCGACTCGGCCATCGCCTTATAGCCCGCATCGTTCGGATGGAGATGGTCGCCCTTGTCGTAGGCGGCCTGGATGTGCTTCGGGCTGGCGGGATCGCGGGTCACCGCGTCGAAGTCGATCACGCCGTCGAAGGCGCCGCTGGTGCGGATCCAGTCGTTGATCGCCTGGCGCTTCGCCTCCTTGGTCTCGTCATAGTAGCCGTAGAGCGGCGTGCCCTCGAACGTGTCGGCGAACGGGGTCAGGGTCGCGCCGATGATCCGCATGCCGTTGGCATGGGCCCGCTCGATCAGCTGCTTATAGCCGGTGATCACATCCTCCGCGGCTGGCGCCGGCTCGCCCTCCGGCACCAGCAGCGTGCCCGGCCAGCCGATGTCGTTGATGCCCATCATCAGCACCACCGTGTCGGCGTGCGGATGGCTCAGCACGTCGCGGTCGAAGCGGGCCAGCGCGTTGTCGCCCATGCGGTCGCGCAGGATGCGGGCGCCCGAGATGCCTTCGTTCAGCACCGCGACCTTCGCATCCGCCTGATGCAGGCGCTCGGCCAGGAAGTCCGGCCAGCGGTGGTTGGCATCGAGGCTGGAGCCGTCGCCATCGGTAATCGAATCGCCGAAGAGCACGATGGCGCGCGCATCGTCGGCGGCATCGACCATGATCCCGCTCAGGAAGATGCGCGACTGGATCGTCTGCACCGGCTCGAACGTGGTCTCCTTGGCGAAGTTGCCCTCGCCCGAGATGTAGGCGGTCTGGCGGCCGTCATTGTGCCAGGTGGTGGCGGGCGTGATCTCCGGCAGGAACAGGCTGACGGCCACTTCCGTCAGCGGCTCGACCGGCATGTCCACCGGATCGCTCAGGATCGGCGCGCCGGGTGGCACGGTGACGGACGGGTTGCCGCCGAAGGTCAGGGCGCGGTCCGTGCCGGGCTTGATGGCGCCGTTCTCGTCCGCGAGAGCGACATGCGCAGCACCGATCACCAGGGGATGCTCGCCATACTCGTTGGAGAGCTCGACCCGGACCTGTTCGCCGCCCAGGCTGATCCGGGCGACCTGGCGGATGGTCTGGTTGCGCAGGGCGCGCGGCATGTTGACCGGGGCGAAGAAGTCGGGCTCCCAGACCGGCTGCGGGCTGGCCGACCAGGTGCCGATCCACGCGCCGTCGTCGCCGGAGTGCGCCTGGACCGGCGCCTGGCCGGCGGCCGACAGGCCGAACAGGATGACGGTCAGCGCGAACAGCATCCGCCGCGCCTTCGCGCGGGCAGGCGCAGCGGGCGGCCGATGGTCCTGGAACTGCTCGGACACGGTTACCTCCTGATCTGCTCTTGCTCGGGCTTGGCGATCACGCTGTCTCGACTGTGGTGATCAGTGCCCATTGGTCGAGACTAGTGTTGTTTCCCCAATGGAACAACCTGCAGATCAGGAGTTGCACTGGCGGCTGTTCTGGTCCGGGCAGAACCCAGCGCTGACTGGCAGCCTAATGGCAGACCGCAGGCGGCTCCTTGACCGCTCCGATGAACCAGCTAGATTGTAAGCTAGATTATTCGGAGAGCGGCATGTCCGAGATCGGCGCCTTCGAGGCCAAGAACACGCTGGGCAGCCTGCTCGACCGGGTCGAGCACGGCGAGGAGATCGTCATCACCCGGCGGGGGCGGCCGGTTGCCCGTCTGGTGCCTGCGGATC
Organism: Geminicoccus sp.; assembly: GCF_035556675.1. Taxonomy (GTDB): domain Bacteria; phylum Pseudomonadota; class Alphaproteobacteria; order Geminicoccales; family Geminicoccaceae; genus Geminicoccus. The sequence goes on from NZ_DATMFZ010000046.1 coordinate 30,102, forward strand.
GCGGCCATGACCGGGCGAAGGCACGGGCGGCGGCCGACCGGATCATCGCGCGCAGCAAAGGCGCGCGGCTGGGTGGCATCGCCCTGAAGGAGCTGATCGACGAAGGCCGGCCGTGAGCCTCGTGCTCGACTGCTCGATGGCGTTGTCCTGGTTCTTCGAGGACGAGCGGACGCCCGCAGCCGAGGCGGTGCTGGCGCAGGTCGCCGAGCAGGGTGCGGTGGTGCCGGGCATCTGGCGGCTGGAAGTAGGCAATGCGCTGCAGGCTGCCGTGCGGCACAGGCGGGTCGATGCCGCGTTCCGGGACGCGTCGATCAGTGACCTGGCGCTGCTCGACATCGTGATCGACCAGGAAACGGATGGGCATGCCTGGGCGGCGACCCTGCAGCTCAGCGACCGCTTCCGCCTGACCACTTATGACGCGGCCTATCTGGAGCTGGCCAGGCGGCGCGACCTGCCGTTGGCTTCGCTGGATCGGGAACTGCGGACAGCCGCCCGGGCGGTGGGGACGGTACTGCTCGGCGAATGAGCGGTGCGATCCCGTGTCCACCTAGCGGGCGCGGTCGTCCTGGCCGCTCCGGTTGCTGTAGAAGACGAGGCCCATCAGGACGATCCCGAGCGTGCAGGTCAGGACGACGCCGAGCGTGAAGGCGATCCAGCCGTGCAAGCCGAGATTGATGTCGTCGAAGGCGCCCATGAACCAGACGATCGCCATGACCAGGGCGATGAAGCCGAGGCAGCCGGCGGCGAAGCCGATCAGCTGGCGCATTGGGACTGCTCCTCTGCCTGCCTGATGCGGCCTGGCCGCGTGGGACCGTTCAGGGACGGGTGGGTGGCGGGCGGAGCCGCATGGGGGTCAGCCACCGGAGGGCCTGCCCTGCCCTGCCTGCTCCTCCTCCGCGCAGGCGGCGAGCGTCAGCGCGGAATGGGCGTAGGCGCCGCCCGCCCGCATCTCGGCGGCGACCCAGATCGCCTCCATCAGCTCCGCCTGGGTGGCGCCGGCCCGGAGAGCGGCCTTGGTGTGGCCCTTGATGCAATAGGGGCACTGGGTGACGTGGGCCACGGCGACCGCGATGATCTGCTTCGTCTTCTGGGACAGGGCGCCCTCGGCGAATACCTTGCGGCTGAATGCCTCGAAGGCGGCCTGGGTCTCGGGCGCCAGCTCGCGGCGCTTCTGCGCGACCTCCCGCGTCGCCGCCGGATACATCGCATCTGCCATGGCTTTCCTCCGGGCCCGGGTCCGGCACGCTCACCGGCCATGCAAGGGGCGGATCACGACCTGGACCTTGCTTTTCAGGTTCATTTACCCCGGGGATGGTCAAAAGCAACATCTAGAATATATGTTTTGGGCAGAGGGCCGCGTTCGAGGACGGACCAGGATGCGTCTGACGGTCTATGCCGACTATTCGCTGCGGATGCTGATGTACCTGGCGGCGAAGCGCAGTGGCGCCGCCACCACCGCCGAGATCGCCCATGCCTATGGCATCTCCAAGGCGCACCTGAACAAGGTCGCCCACCAGCTGGGCCTGGCCGGCTATGTCGGGACGGTGCGCGGCAAGGGGGGCGGGCTGCGGCTCGCCAGGCCGGCCGCGGAGATCCGCGTGGGCGACGTCCTGCGCCGGGTCGAGCCGGACATGGCGCTGGTGCCCTGCTTCGCGCCGGTGCGGGTGGCCTGCCCGATCATGCCGGCCTGCGGGCTGCGCGGCGTGCTGGACGAGGCCTTGCACGCCTTCATGGCGGTGCTGGACCGCTACAGCCTGGCCGATCTCGTGCAGCGGCGGGAGGAGCTGGCGGGGCTGCTGGGCACCGAATAGGGCCGGCGTCGAGCGGGAGGCGGGCAATGGTGGCGCGGGTTCCGGCGGATCATGTGGCGATCAAGCGGATCTACCTGCCGGCGGATCCCGGGGACGGCGTGCGGGTCCTGGTCGACCGGCTGTGGCCGCGCGGGGTGAGCAAGGCCAGGGCGGCGCTGGACGCGTGGAAACGGGACGTGGCTCCGAGTGACGGGCTGCGCCGCTGGTATGGCCATGAGCCGGCGCGATGGCCGGAGTTTTGCGAGCGCTACCGGGCGGAGCTGCGGGACAGGCCGGAGGCGGTCGAAAGCCTGCGCGCCCTGGCGCGGCACGCGCCGGTCACCCTGCTGTTCGGCGCGCGGGACGAGGTGCGCAACGAGGCGGTGGTGCTGCGGGAGGTGCTGCTGGGCCGCTGACGCGGCCGGCGGCAGGGCAAAGCCGCAAGTCGACCTCGTGGCCATGTGCGATGGTGAGGGCCGGATGGCCGGATGGCCGGTGTCGTGACGGAGCCCCCGGCGTCGGCCAGGTCAGGCCGTGCCCGGGCGGCGGCTGCACGGCCAACACGGCGGACATCATGGCCCGGGACGTGGCTTCCTGCAGACCGGAAGGCTTTCGCAGGAGGTCCTGCACTCGCGGGCCTGCTGGCCGGCGGTGCCGGCCAAGCGGTCCGCGGGCATCAGCCCGCCATCTGGTAAGAGGCGGCGGCGGCGCGGTGCATGGTGCGGGTGGCGAGCTGGGCAAGCTGCTCGCCCGCCTCGCGGCTCTCGCGCGCCGAGTTCTCGATGAAGTGCTGGTCGTGCTTGCGCTTCATGAAGATGGCGAACGGGGCCAGGGCGCGGTAGCCGGCCTCGCGGTAATGGGTGACGCGCTGGGCGACGGCGATCAGGCCGGCATCGCGCAGGTCCTGCTCGGGGATGCTCTCGATCAGGGCTTCGCTCGCTTGCGCGATGCAGGCGATCGGGCTGGCGGTGCTGGCGACCGTCTCCTGGCCGAGCTCGCCCAGGATCTGCTCCAGCATGTGGCGCCGCTGCAGGCCCTGCTCGATCCAGTCCCCGAAGATCTTGTCGAGATCCTTGTGCCCGGCGGCCGCCCGCAGGGTCGGCACCAGCTCGCAGAGCTGGGTCTCGCCGCAGAAAAGGTCCTGCAACTGCTGAGCGTAGAGATCTTCCAGGGTATGAATCGGCAACTTCTTTGTCCTCGTCGGGCCATGGGCGCTGAATGACCGGCGGGCACGCGTTCTAGCTGCATCGGGACCTGCCCGCGCATGAAGCGCACAATAACGTGCAGGGTTCTCAGGATCCGCCGGAATCCGTCATTGGATATGGCTATTGAAACGATATTTTTCAATAGCTCACCGTGGCCGCATTTTTTCTTTTCGATGGTCCTCCGGACGCGGTCGCGACAGTCCAAGCATGATGGGAATGGCTGCCCGGCACAGCCAGCAGCCATGACCACGGCCAGCAGGTTTCCCAGGTCATCCCCAGGTCGAACCGGGGGATGACCTGAAGGAGGACTAGCGGAACGCCGGCTCGTCGAAGCTGCGCAGCTTGCGCGAATGGAGCCGGTCGGGGCCCTGCTCGCGCAGGAGCCGGATCGCTTCCAGCCCGACCAGCAGATGCTGCTCGACCCGCTGGCGGTAGAACTGGTCGGCGGAGCCGCGCAGCTTGATCTCGCCGTG
>NZ_DATMFZ010000047.1:0-14138 GCF_035556675.1 Geminicoccus sp.
AGCAACGTCAAAGCTTCATTAAGCATTGAAATATAGGATTACTTTCCAAGTAATCTTTCGATGCTTCTTCGTTAGCATTAGCCGCACATTGCTTGACTTTGTCCCAGGCACTCTCGTCGAGCGGCTCCACTTTACCCTCGAAGCAAACCCATAAAAAACTTTGCCTGTTGCTGGAGAGGCCTAGATTATACAAAGCTTCTTCCCTGGGATCTGCATAACACGCGTCCATTCTTGCCTCATCTGCCGCTTCGGCAGATGGAATCGACGCAACCTGGAACAGCAACAGCGCTAGCATCATGCCGATCTGCATTCCTGCCGAACCGCCATATCTCCTCTTCAGCAACCTACTCTCCTAGCGTAAATCTTGAAGTAATTTTCGCGAACGGGGTCATAAGAATATTATTTACAGCCCGAAAAGAAGCCATCCATATCAATGGAGCTTCATGAGGCAATCCACTACAGCAACCCTCTCCGTCAGATCGCGAAAATTTTCCATAGCCCTTCCGGAAATACAATCTTCTGTTTTGTTTTCTGGAGATTCCGAAACAATAGGATCCACACCCCATAGACGCAGCTGTAGACGAACTCGACTGCCTTATCAGGCACACTCAATGCTGATATCGTGCGCGATCGAGGATCTTACCAACACTGATCCACACGAGTCTTGCTCGACTGCTTTTCATCCGCAACAACGCACGGCACAATACCCGTCATCAAACATAAACCAATCAAGGTTCCTCCCAATACTGATGCAGATTTTCTTCGAATTATCTGGCTCTATTACCCCGTTTTCGCATATCAACCATTGTAGTGTGCCGCAGCACATGTAAAGCAAGAATTTCAAGGCTGCCCAGCAACTATATGAATGGGTGTTTGGGCAGATCGAAGGGTGTGAACAGGAAGCGGCGGAAGACCTCCAGGTAGCCGCCGTCATAGACGTAATGGCCGTTCTCCTGGCGCAGCAGGGTGCGGTGCTCGCGGTAGTAGCGCGGGATCGCGTACCAGGGGAGGTCCGGCCGCTTGTGGTGCACGTAGTGCAGGTTGTTGTTGAGGAACAAGAAGCTCATCAGCGGGCCGGCCTCGACCAGCGCGGTGCGCTCCTCCGGGGTCTCATGCGCGATGTGCTCGCAATAGGAGCGGACCAGGCCGAGCGAGGTGCCGGGCAGGACGAACAGGAGCAGGTACTGCCAGAACGGCAGGCCACAGACCTCCGTCACCCAGAAGAGCACCAGCACCACCGACGGCACATGCCAGAGCCAGTATGCGAGGTTGGCACGATCGCCGCGCCGCAGGGCCAGCGCCTCGTACCGCAGGAACTGGCCCACGATCAGGAACGGGCCGACCGTCAGCCGGCCGAGCAGGGTATGGTTGAAGACCAGGATCTGGCGCCACCAGCCGGGCAGCGTGGCCCAGCGCTCCGCCGGGACATAGTAGCTTTCCGGATCACGGTGGGGATCGGTCAGGTGATGCAGCTTGCGGTGATGGGCCAGATGCGAGGCACGATAGACCGGATAGGGCAGCCAGAGGCTCAAGGGCGGATAGACCGCCACATGATTCAGCCAGCGCCTGGTCGTCATCAGCTCGTGCAGCGCCTCGTGCTGGAGCGAGCCGTAGAGCGCCATGGTGAAAGCAGCGCAGGGCAGCAGGAGCCACCAGGGAATTGCCGTGGCAAACCAGGTCAAGGTCAGCCAGGCAATCCAGGTGCCGGCGACGCTCGCCCAGGACATCCAACCTTCAGAAGCAATCAATTCAGACTTGATCAACCGGGAAGTAGAAGCCTGCTCGAGCGAATTCGCCATGGACGGTCCTTATTACGGGAAATGACCTGTTCTACCGAAATTCATGTCGCAGCAGAAGAGGCAGCACCGTCAAGACGAGGGCAGTGTCAGCGCGTTGACAGGGAGGCTGGAACCGATACGGTTCGCAGGGGACGATTCGGATCCGCGATCCGGACCGGCATATCCTAACGATACGGGGGATTTCATGGCCGATCGTGAGAACAGGATTCATCCGTTCATCCCGAAGCTCGTCGATCAGTACGAGCAGCGCAAGGTCGACCGGCGCGAGTTCCTGCGGACCTCGACGCTGCTCGGCCTGTCGGCGGCCACCGCCTACGGCATTGTCGGCAGGATCGACGGACCCGGCTTCGTCCCGCAGGCCCGCGCCCAGGACGCGACACCCAAGAAGGGCGGCATCGTCCGGGTGTCGATCCGCATCCCGGACCTGTCGACGCCGCACATTTTCTCCTGGGTGTACGACAGCAACTCGGTCCGGCAGTGCAATGACTACCTGACCCGTACCGGCATCGACAATATTACAGTGCCATGGCTCCTGGAGAACTGGGAGGCTTCCGACGACCTGAAGACCTGGACGCTCCGGCTGCGCAAGGACGTCAAGTGGTCGAACGGCGAGCCCTTCGTGGCCGACCACGCCATCTGGAACCTCAAGCACATGCTGGATCCGGCCACCGGCTCGTCGGTGTTGGGCCTGTTCAGCGGCTTCCTGGTCGAGGACAAGGACACCGGCCAGAAGGACGCCAACGGCAACCCGGTCATGACGACCGACTACTGGGACGCCAACGCAATCGAGAAGAAGGACGATTTCACCATCGTCCTGAACGGCAAGGGCCCACAGATGGCGGTGCCGGAGAACCTGTTCCACTATCCGGCCTTCATGCTCTGGCCGGAGGACAACGGGAAGTGGGGCGTGGGCTCGCCCGGCACCGGCCCGTTCGAGCCGGCCGTGATCGAGACCGGCAAGCGCGCGGTGTTCAAGGCACGCGAGGGCTACTGGGGCGAGGGCCCCTATCTGGACGAGCTCCACTTCATCGATCATGGGGACGACGCGTCGGCGCAGGTGGCGGCGATGGCGTCCCGACAGGCGGACGGGATGTACGAGGCTTCGGTGACCCAGTACGAGGTCCTGAAGCAGATGCCGCATCTGGAACTCTACCAGGTGACCTCCGCCCAGACCGGCGTGGCGCGGGTCCATCCCATCAAGCCGTTCGACGATGCGCGGGTCCGCAAGGCGCTGCGCCTGGCGATCGACACGCCCAAGCTCCTGCAGCTGGCCCATCTCAACATCGGCGCGCCCGGCGAGCACCATCACGTGGCGCCGGTCCATCCCGAATATGCCGATATCGGGCTGATGCAGCAGGACATCGAGGGGGCCAAGAAGCTGCTGGCCGATGCCGGCTACGAGAACGGCATCGAGGCCGAGATCTCCTGCAAGCAGGATCCGGCCTGGGAACTGATCGCCGTGCAGGCGATGACCGAGATGTGGAAGCAGGCCGGCATCAACGTGAAGATCAACGTGATGCCGTCCTCGGCCTACTGGGACAACTGGACCAAGGTGCCGTTCGGCTTCACCGCCTGGACCCACCGGCCGCTGGGGGTGATGGTGCTGGGCCTGGCTTATCGCACGGGCGTGCCATGGAACGAGTCGCACTGGTCGAACAAGAAGTTCGACGAGCTGCTCGCGGTGGCGGAGGGCATCCTGGACGTCGAGGAGCGGCGCCAGGCCATGGTGCCGATCGAGGAGCTGATGCTCGAGGAAGGCCCGGCAGTGATCCCGCTATGGCGGGGCATGTTCACCTTCTGGGACAAGAAGGTCGGCGGCTTCAAGCAGCACCCGACCAGCTATATCTTCGGCGAGGAGCTCTATCTCAACGAGGCGTGAACCGGCCCGACCGGGCGGTCCCGAGCGGGCCGCCTTCCGCCTCCCCCGGTAGCAGCAACCTCGCTCGCGGATAGCAACGACGATGCTGAACTTCGTCCTGCGCCGGCTCGGCCAGATGGCATTCACGATCATCGTCGCCTCGTTCCTGATCTTCGCCGTTTCCGAATGGACACCCGGCAGCGTCGCCCGCAAGACGCTCGGCCCCTATGCCACCGAGCAGCAGGTCCAGATCCTGACGGAGGAGCTGGGCCTGGATCGGCCGGTGGTCGTCCGCTATCTCGAATGGGCCGGCAACATCCTGCAGGGCGATCTCGGCTACTCGACCCTGTACAAGCAGCCGGTGGCACCGATCTTCCGGGACCGGCTGGCCAACACCGCGATGCTGGCGGCGATCGCGTTCGCGATCATCGTGCCGGTCTCGATCCTGTTCGGGGTGCTGGCCGGGATGCGGGAGGGCTCGCTCCTGGACCGGGGCGTCTCGGTGGCGGCGATCATCTGCACCTCCCTGCCCGAGTTCGCGCTGGGTGCCTTCCTGTCGTCGATCTTCGTTATCTGGCTGGGCGTCCTGCCCGGCACCTCGACCCTGGATCCCGGCAGTGGCTGGAGCATCGCCAGCCAGCTGGTGCTGCCGGTCATGGTCATGGTGCTCTATGATGCCGGCTACGTGATCAGGATGGTGCGCGCCTCGATGATCGAGGTGATGCTGGCCCCCTATATCCGCACGGCGATCCTCAAGGGACTGAGCTTCCGCGACGTGATCCGCAAGCACGCGCTGCGCAACGCGCTGATCGCGCCGTTCACCGTGATCCTCCTGCAGATCAACTACCTGATCACCGGCGTGGTGGTGGTGGAGGCGGTGTTCGCCTATCCGGGCTTCGGCCGGATGATGCTGGAGGCCGCGCTGAACAAGGACGTGGCACTGATCGAGGCGGGTGCCCTGGTCGCCGTCGCGATCGCGGTCACCACTCAGGTCGCGGGCGACATCGGCTACATGCTCCTTAACCCGCGCATCCGGATCGCGTGATGGCCACGGTACCCGACGAACTGGAGATCCGCGCTCCCGCCGAGCCGCCGGGCCTGCTCAGCAAGCTGCTGGCGCTGCGCCATTCCTGGGTGGCGGTGACAGGGGCCACGCTGGTGCTGTTCTGGGTCGTGGTGGCACTGATCGCACCGTTCGCCGCCCCCTACGACCCCAACGCCCAGGACTTCATGGCGCTGGCCAACCCCAGGCCCGGCGGCGAGCACCTTCTGGGCACCGACATGCTCGGCCGCGACCTGCTCTCGCGGGTGATGTGGGGTGCCCGTACCGTGCTGTTGGTGGCACCGGTCGCCGTGGTGGTGGCCTATCTGATCGGCTGCACCATGGGGCTGCTGGCCGGCTATTTCGGCGGCTGGGTCGACACGGTGTTCTCGCGCCTGGCCGACATCGTGCTGAGCTTCCCGGTGATCATTCTCTACCTGATCATCATCGCGAATTTCGGCGCCTCGGCGCTCAACATCGTGCTGGCGGTCACCTTCACCGCCACGCCGCAGATCATGCGGATCGTCCGTGGCCTGACGCTGGACATCAAGAACCGCGAATACGTGACCGCGGCGCAGATCCGGGGCGAATCGGCGCTCTACATCATGGCGGTGGAGATCCTGCCGAACGCGCGCGGGCCGCTGATCGTCGATGCCTGCCTGCGCATGGGCTACACGATCATCGCCATCGGGGTGCTGGGCTTCCTCGGCCTGGGCCTGCCGCCGCCCGATCCGGACTGGGGCGGCATGGTCAAGGACACGTACGGGCTGATGTCGGTCTACCCGCACATGGCGCTGATCCCCGCCGCGGCGATCTCGTCGCTCGTGATCGGCTTCAACCTCCTGGCCGACGGGATTCGCGAGCTGGCGCTCAAGGACTGAGGCGAGCGCAACCAGCTATCCAAGAGCGCGAGGAACACTGTCCTCGCGCTCTTGCCTTGGCCATATGATAGGAATATAAGCACTTCTGCTCGGATCGTTAGGATTACGAGCAGAAGAGTTGCGAGGTCCTGATCATGAGCACCCTCTTGCCTCTGGACGATAACGGGCACCCGATCGCGATCCTCGGCTTCGTGCCGCGCGGCACGCAGAAGCTCACGGTCGGCACCGCCTCGGTGCGCAGTGCCGCGCTCGCCGCCGATGTCGCGGTGATCAGCCTGATCGCGACCGGCCCGGTCCGCTTCGAGCTGGGCGATGCCACCGTCACCGCAGACGCGGCCACCAGCCCCTACCTGCACCCGGGCGTCTATCTGGACCTGCCCATGCCGGGCCATGCCCGGCATGTGGCCCTGGTCGCGGAGAGCGACACCTGCCAGGCCTATGTGATCGGGCGGACCTGAGATGGCGCTGCGCCTGGGGCTGGCCCAGGCCCTGGCGTTCTCGGGTCAGATCTCCGCCGAGGTGCTGCCGCCCGTTTCGCCGCCGCCTCCCCCGCCCCCACCGCCGCCACCCGTCGTCGAGACCAATTTCCTGCTGGCTGCGAGCGGCGACCCGCTGGTCGACGAGGCCGGCAACAACCTCGTCTGGGAGAACTCCTGATGGCCAACCGCCAGATCCACGAGCTGGATGCGGTGACGTCCCTGACCGAAGCGGACCGGATCGTCGTCTCGACCGCCAGCGGCAGCCTCACCCGCCGCGCCACGCTGGATGCCCTGCCCTTCAAGGCGGCAGGGCCCGGTGCCGTGACGCGCACCCTGCCCGGCAAGCTGCGCGAGGATGTCTCGGTACAGGATTTTGGTGCGAAGGGCGATGATGCCACGGACGACAGCCCAGCATTCCAGCTGGCCATGGCCTCAGGGGCCAGGACGATCCGCGTCCCGCCCGGTCGCTACCGGCTGACCGCACCCGTGCAGGTCCCGAACGGCACCGCGATCGTGGGCCAGGGCCGCGACAGCTCGATTCTGCGCCTGGACCATGACGGGATCGGGCTGTTCTTCGGCGCTAGCTTCGCCGCCGGGACGGCCGAATATACCGACGGCACCTGCATCGGCCTGGGCCTCACCCTGCGCGCCACCGCGCAGTCGGCAGCGCTGAAGGTGGTCGGCAACAACTTCATCGGGCGCGACCTGCGCTTCCGTGGCGGCGGACCGCAGGCCTGGGCGATCGAGTTGGACCGGGCCAACGACTGGTCGATCGTCGACCTGCTGGCCTGGGGCGATGCCGCCGACGCATTCACCGGCAACGGCATCTGGGTGCGCAACTCGACTGGTACTGCCGTCAACTATGGCGACGGTTCGATGCGCCAGGTCTCGATCAAGCTGGGCGGCCCGAACCTGAAGGGCCTGTTCTTCGAGGGCGGGGCCGCCTCGCCCGGCATCGTCAACAACGTGCTGGTCGCCAAGGCGAACATCGTGGCGCCCGGCCAGACCGGCTGCACCGGCATCCATATCAGAAACGCCCGCCGGCTGACCTTCGTCTCGGTCGATCTGGAATCGCTCACCACCGGTGTGCTCGAGGAAGGCACGGCGGTCGCGATGAGCGAGGTGAACTCCTGGCTCGGCACCTTCTTCCTGGCCAACAGCACGAGCCCGGCCACTGCCTATGCCGACAACAACGCCACGGTGCCGGGTGCGGTGCGCCACCGCAGCTTCCTCGGCTGCGACAACTTCCCCGCACTCACCGCGAGCTTTGCGGATGGCGACACCATGCTGCCGCGCGGCATGTGGCTGAGCTCGGCCACCGGCACGCCGGTGGTGCGTGCCACCGAGCAAGGCGGCAACCTGCGCGTCGACCGCGGCGCTTCTGCCTATATCCAGTTCGGCGCGCCTGCCACTGGCAACAACTCGCGGATCACCTGTGGCGTGGACGGGCTCACCGCCCCCTACGACGCGACCCTGTATCTGGGCGACACCAACATCCGCAAGGTGACGGTAGAGCCGGTCCTGCACATGAACGAGCGCACTGCCGCACCACCCATGCAGACCGACTTCATGCTGGTCTTCGCGGACGGAAATCCGACCTCGGGCGGCTGGAACCCGGCCTATGACCGGGGCCTGTACCTGAGGGCCGGGGGGAGCTGGCACCGGCTGCAGGACAGCAGGATGAAGGGCTGGGTCGCGGTCAACGAGCAGACCGGCGCGACCTACACGCTGGTTCCGGCCGACGTCGGGGACCGGGTCGAGATGAACGGTGCCGCGGCCAAGACCGTGACGGTGCCGTCCCTGCCGGCCGTGCCTGGCGCTTCCGGCACCAAGCCGCCAGGCGGCACCAACGTGATCTCCGGGCGGCGCATCTACTGCGAGACCTCGGTGGGCCAGGTCGGTGCCGGCATCGTCACGCTCAGCCCCGCCAGCGGCGTGGTCATCGAGGGACCGACCGCCACCAGCGCCGACGGCCAGACCCTGGTGCTGCGCTGGGTGACGGCGACCCTGGTACGCACCCGGCTGGTCTGAGGGAGCGGCCCCCGGGGCGAGCACCGGTCCCGCCCCGGGTCATCACACACCGCCGCAGGATGGCGCCAGAACGATTGCCTCGTCCAGTTATTCTCCTACAAGTTGATTGTATGAATTTTGATGACTTTGGATTGGGTAAGAGGACCGGGATGACCCTGTATATCCAGATCACTGACGATAATCGGACCTTCACCCTTTCCGGGGCATCCACCCAGCACATGGTGGACATCATCGGCGACAACATGGCCAACGTGACCCGCGGTGGTGCCGCTGCCAACGTCCGGCATGGCGCTGCCGGCCACAACAAGCTCATGGGCTTTGGCGGCAATGACTGCCTGCTGGGCGGAACTGGCAACGACACGCTGAACGGCGGGATCGGCGCGGCCAGCTACCAGATCACCCTTGGCGGCAACGTCAACGCGCTCGACCTCTCGATCGGCCAGGCACCCGGGAGCGACATCACCTTCTGAGCCTGCCAGAATGCGGCTCCGAGAGGGAGCACGGCATGGCGCAGGAGCAGCAGGGTTTGGAACGGGCGGGCGGGGAAGTCCCCATCGTCTGGCTGCATGGTGCCGGCATGGACCGGACCGTGTGGATGCTGGCCGCGCGCGATCCCGACCTGCCCCCGGTCCCGAGCTTGGCGCTCGACCTGCCGGGCCACGGCCGCTCGGCCGCACCTGGCTGCGACTCGATCGAGGATTATGCCGCGTTCGTCGCAGGCGTGCTGGACGAGATGGGCATCGCCAGGGCCTGCCTGGTGGGCCATTCCATGGGTGCGCTGGTGGCGCTGGAGCTGGCTCTGCGCCAGCCGGCGCGCTGCGTTGGGCTGGTGCTGGCGGGTGCTGCCGCCAGGATGCCGGTCAACCCGGTCCTGATCGAGGCGGCCCTGCACGACCTGCCGAAGGCGGCACGGATGATCGCCACCTTCGCCGTCGCCCCGACCGGCCGGCTCGCCGCACCCGCTACGCCCGGCATCCGCTTGGCCGGCGGCGGCATGGCCCTCCTGGCGGCGTCGCGGCCGGGCGTGCTGGCCCGGGACCTGCGCGCCTGCGACGCCGCCCGGCCGGAGCCGGTGCCCCTGGCCATGCCGGCGCTGGTCGTGACGGGTGCCAGGGACCGGATGACGCCGGCCGCCCGGGGTGCCGAGCTCGCCGCGGCACTCGGCGCCGGGCTCGCCCGGATCGAGGGTGCCGGGCACATGATGATGCTGGAGCAGCCGGCCGCCTTCGCGGCGGCCGTGGTGCCGTTCCTGAAGGGTCTTCAGTCGAGCAGCCGGGCGCGCTGACGCAGCTCGTTCTTCTGCACCCTGCCGGTCGCGGTCTTGGGCAGCGTGCCGAACACGAAGCGGCGCGGCAGCTTGTAGCTGGCGAGCTGCTGGCGCAGCCAGCGCAGCAGCTTGGCTGGGTCGGGCCGCTTGGCATCCGGCTTCAGCATCAGGAAGGCGCACGGCACTTCGCCCCACACGGGATCCGGGCGCGCCACCACCGCCGCCTCCAGCACTGCCGGATGGCGCTGGAGCACCTGCTCCACCTCCAGCGAGCTGATATGCTCGCCGCCCGACACGATGATGTCCTGGGCGCGGTCGCGGACCTCGACATAGCCGTCCGCATGAACCACGGCCAGATCACCGGTATGGTACCAGCCGCCGGCGAAGGCTTCTGCGGTGGCGTCCGGATCCTTGAGGTAGCCGGCCATGACGGTGTGGCCGCGCAGCATGATCTCGCCGAGCGTGGCGGCGTCGTTGGGCACCGGCCGCAGAGTGACGGGATCGGCCACCTGCAGCTCCGGGATGATCGCGGAGCGCACCCCCTGGCGGGCCATCATCCGGGCACGCTCGGGTGCCGGCAGGTCCTGCCAGGCCGGCTGCCGTGCCGAGAACATGACCGGCCCCTGTGCCTCGGCGAGCCCGTAGGTATGGATCACCCGGAAGCCCATTGCCTCCAAGGCCTCGATGACCACGTCCGGCAGGGCGGCACCGCCAGCCAGCACCTCCACCGGGCGGCACAGTGCCGCCAGCACCTCGCGCGGGCAATGCAGCAGCATGCTCAGGACCGACGGTACCGCGAACAGATGCGTGACCTGCTCCTCCGCCAATAGCCGGAAGATCCGTGCCGGCTCGGGCCGTCGCAGGCAGACATGGATGCCTCCGACCGCAGTGACCGCCCAGGGCAAGGTCCAGCCGCTGCAGTGGGACATAGGCAGCGTCCAGAGATGGACACTGTCCGCGCGCAGCCCGAGCATCAGCGCACTGCCCAACGCGCTCAGGTACGCGCCGCGATGATGGCAGACCACGCCCTTGGGCGGGCCGGTGGTGCCGGAGGTGTAGCAGAGCGAGATGGGCGACCATTCGTCTGCCGGAGGCACTGGCGCTGCCTCGGGGTCGCCCTGGTCGAGCAGTTCCCCATAGGTGAGCTGGCCCAGTGCCTGACCGGCTTCCGCCGGATCGACCAGGTCCACCACCAGGATCGGCCGTGCCAGCCGGCAAAGCGCCTCGCGCACCACCGGAGCATAGGTCGTATCGGTGATCAGCACCGTGCTTTCGGCGTCGGCGAGGATGGCGGCGAGGGTCGCGGCATCCAGCCGCTCGTTCAGGGCGTTCAGGACTGCCCCCGCCATCGGCACGCCGAACTGGCATTCCAACATGGCCGGGACGTTGGGCAGCAGCACCGAGACGGTGTCGCCCGGCCTCACCCCCAGCCCGCGCAGTGCCGAGGCCAGGCGGCGGCAGCGGCGGCGGATCTCGGACCAACTCCAACGCTCCGGACCGTAGATGCAGCCCGTGCGGCTGCCATACACGTCGGCAGCCCAGTCCAGGAACCCCAGCGGCGTCAGAGCCTGATGGTTCGCGCGCACCCTGTCCAGATCGCGCGCATAGACTCGGTTCCCGCCGCGCTGCGCGGTCATCCACGTCTCCCCACGAGGCTCCCCCCTTCCTGCAGAAACCTACGCCGCAGCCGGCGCCGGTGTCAGGCGGGATGTTCGGCCAACACCCGGCCCTGCCGGGCGAGCAGGCCAAGGGCCAGCACCATGAAAGTGGCATGGTAGACGCTGTTCAGCCAGTTCTGGCACATGCTTTGCGCGAGTGCGTCCGCCGCGAGCAGGAGAGCCAGGCCGCGGGCGGCGGGATCGGGATGGTGCCGGGCCACCCGGGCCGCCTGTGCCAGCAGGGTCGCCAGCAGGACCAGGAGAAAGGCCAGCCCCACCGGCCCGGCTTCCACCCACAGCCGCACCGCCTCGTTGTGCGGCCAGTCCAGGATCGCCTCGCCGTCCAGGGACGGTTTGCCCTCGGCGAGCGTGGCACGCACCGTGCCCAGCCCCATGCCCAGCGGATGATCGCCCGCGCGCTCCAGCCAGCCGGCGATGGCCACGGTGCGGCCGGTCGACCATTCGGCCGGACCGTCGGCCGTCAGCCGCCGCCAGAGCGACGCATCGATCAGCAGGGTGTGCAGCAGCAAGACGAACGCGCCGACAGCAGCCAGCAGCAGGCAGGCCGTGAGCCAGCGGCCGCGCCGGCGGCTGGTGGTCAGGACCAGCAGGGCCGCGATCGCCAGCACCAGGAAGGGTGTACGGGTGGCGGCGGCCAGCAGCAGCAGCCCGCCCGCACTCCAGACCAGGACGCGCAGCACCCGGCCGAACCAGCCGGCACGGGACCAGGTCATGGCGCTCAGGCCGAGCGCCAGCACGCACATGCTGCCATGGGTGACCAGCGAGCCCGAGGCATCGATCCGCCTCACGCCGTCAGCACCGCGCGCCAGTTCCTCGGGGCCGAGAACCAGCACGCCCAACGAAGCCGCCAGGACATAGAGGGCCAGGAGGCGCCAGAGCAGGACCGGCAGGTCCAAAGGCCCGAGCGTAGCCGCCACGGGTCCCGCGATCAGGAGGGCCAGGACCGGCAGGAGCAGCTTGTAGTCGAGCGGATCGACCTGCCCCTGGAGGTCCAGCAGCGCGATCACCGCCACGAGCAGGAGCAGGATGGCCGGTGCGGCCGCTTCGTCCGGATCCAGCCGTGGCCGGACTGCCAGGCAGAAACCCGCCAGCAGCAGATAGACGAGCAGGAAGACCGGCATGCGCAGCCCGGTCAGGGCCAGGCGCTCGGCCTGGTCGGCACTGAGCATCGCCAGGCCGGCCAGCAGCACCAGCAGGGTCAGGGCCATGCGACGCGGAAGGGTCGGGGACGGCATGGCCTTGTGAATAGAGTCCGCTCGACAGAATTTCAACTAATGATAGAAATACCGCATGAACCGATCAGCTGCCAGCTCGATGGCGCCGCCCAAGCGCAAGAACTTCCCGATCCGCCCGGGTGCCGCATGGCTCGGCCACCTGCTGCAGTGCTGCCTGGTGATCCTGGCGATCAACTGGGGGTTCCAGGGCATGCGCGGCATGCAGGCAAAGGAGCTGGCCTTCCGGATCGGCCTGGGTGCCCTGCTGGCGCTCGCGGCAGCCGGTCCCTTCAGCCTGGCCGGCCTGCCGGCACCCCTGGCCGGAGCTGCCGGCGTCCTGGCCGGGCACAGCGTGAACTTCCTGCTCAACGGCCAGTTCTGGGTCTGCGCACGCTATTGCCGGGCCTATCGCGGCCGGGCCCTGTGCATCGAGCGGACGACCCTCGACCTCGCCCGCGAGATCGCCCGGCTGCCCTGGCTGACGGAGGCGGCCTTCATCGGCTCGCGCGCCCGGGGTGGAAGGGCAGATGATCGCTCCGACATTGACCTGCGCCTCGTGTTCCCACCCGGTCTTCTCGGCTGGTGGCGGACCAACTGGCTGCTCCTGCGCCTGCGCAGCCGGTCACTGGTCCGGGGCGTGCCGCTCGACCTCTACGCCTACGACACGCCGCAAGCCCTGCGCCGCTTCGACCAGGACGAGCCGCTGCTGGTGGTGAAGGACGCTGGGGGTCGGCTGCACCGGGCGTTCCCGGACCGGGCCGTGTGGTTCAGCCAGCCGGCCGGCGCCGCTCCGGATGGACGGCCGGCATGATGGTGGAAACGCGCCGTACCTGCTGGGTCTATTCGCCGGGAGGCCACCTGGCCGAGCTGGAACGGGCCACTGCTGGAATCCGGTTCACCGACCTCTACCATGTCACCTTCGCGTCTGGGCGTGCGCCCGCACCGGGTGAACGCATCCACCTGATCTGCCACCCACGCCGCCGGCCGGGCCGCACGCTGCTCAACCTGGCACAGTCGCTCCGGGTGCTGCTCAAGGAGCGCCCGGCCCTGATCCTGTCCACCGGTGCGGACGTCGCGGTACCGACCCTGATCCTCGGCCGGCTGCTCGGTGCCGAGGTGGTGTTCGTGGAAACCGGCGGCACGCTGGAGCCGTCGCTCACCGGCCGGCTGGTCTATCCCTTCTGCCACCTGTTCGTGGTGCCCTGGCCGGAGAAGCTGGCAGCATTCCCACGCGCGGTGCTGGCGAGCGGACCGCTGCTGTGAGCCCGCGCGGGAGGCCATGGCGATGCTGGTAGCCGCGGTCGGCACCTTCATCGCAGGCTTCGATGCGCTGGTCGAGGCCGCGGACCGGACCTGCATGGCACTCGGCCTGCCCGGCTTCGCCCAGATCGGCCAGTCGCGCTACGTGCCGGAGCGGATGGACTGGCAGCGCTTCCTGCCGCATGTCGAGCTGGTGACGCGCTTCCAGGCGGCGCGGCTGGTGGTGTGCCATGCAGGCATGGGGATCGTCGGGGAGGCGATGCGCGCGGGCGTCCCGATCATCCTGTTCCCCCGCCGGGGCGAGACCAGCGCGCTGCACCCGGCCAACGACCAGACGCCCCTGGCGCTCCGGCTGGCCGCAAGGCACGGACTGGCCGTCTGCCATCGGCCTGCGGACCTGCCCGAACTGGCGTCACAGCTGCTGGGCCGACCGAAGCGCCGGAGCTATCGGCTGGCAAGCGATGTGCCGACGATCCTCGCCGACTGGCTGAGCCGGCCGCGTCCCTAGAGCGGTTCGCTCCACCTTGTCCGACGCAAAAAAAGCGCGACCCGGCACAGAGGACAATCAGCCGGGTCGCATCAGTCGGAATAAGATGTCAATGCGGTAACCAAGAGACAATGCAGAGTG
>NZ_DATMFZ010000048.1:0-9588 GCF_035556675.1 Geminicoccus sp.
GCGGTGTCGGGACTCGGGCGCTTGGCGGGACCACGAACTCGAACATCACGAGATTGCCTGCGCCATCCGTCTCGTCGACGAGGAAGCGCAACTCCAGCGCGCCGATCCGTACCGTCCGGTCGCTACGGTCTTCCATCCTCCGACTCCGCGATCGTAAAGTCTCTTTACAACCATTTTCGTAAAGAGACTTTACACGATGTCAATCGCGGATCGCCCGCCTTATGTCGGCGCGCTGCTGCGGCTGTGCCTGGGACAGGTGCGCGGCCGGATGCTGGAGGCGATCCGGGCGGCCGGCTTCACCGATCTCCAGGACGCCCATCTGGCAATCTTCTCCTATCCCCTGCCGGACGGCACGAAGCCTTCGGAGCTGGCCCGCCGGATCGGGATGTCGCGGCAGGCGACCAACCACCTGATCGCCCAGCTCGAGGCGCTGGGCTATGTCGAGCGGCGAGCACCAGAGGGCGGCAGCCGGCGCCTTGTCCATCTCACCGGACGCGGCTGGCAGGTCGGCCAAGTGATCATCGCCTGCCTGCAGCAGATCCAGGCGGACTGGGCCCTGCAGGTCGGGCCGGAGCGCTTCGCGGACTTCCTGGACGTGCTGCGGCTGCTGGCAGCCGAGGAGTCCGGCCCGGCTCAGACCAGCGGCCGCCCCTCCACCTGAGCCAGCACCCGGTCCAGGGCAGCGCCGATCCGGCGCAGGTCCTCGGGCCGGGACAGGCGGTGGTCGCCGTCCTTGATCAGCTCGACCGTGACCGCCTGGCTGGTCAGGTTGGCGGCGAGCGAGACCGCGGTCATCCAGGGCACGTCGGGGTCCTCCTGGCCCTGGAGCAGGTGGACCGGGCCGTCGAAGCGGATCGGCTCGCGCATCAGCAGGTGGCGCTCGCCGTCCTCCAGCAGGCGGCGGGTGATCGGCAGCGGGTCGCCATAGGGGGAAGGCTCGTAGAACACGCCGTCGCGTTCCAGGGCGGCCTTCTGGTCCTCGGTCAGCGCCGGGCGCATCAGGTCCTCGGTGAAGTCGGGGGCGGCGGCGATGCCGACCAGGCCCGCGACCTTGTCCGGGCGGGCGCGGGCGGCCAGCAGCATCAGCCAGCCGCCCATGCTGGAGCCGACCAGCACCGCCCTGCCCTCGACCAGCCGGTCCAGCACCAGCAGCGTGTCGTCCAGCCAGTCGGACAGGCAGAGATCCTCGAACCGGCCGTCCGAGACGCCGTGGCCGCGATAGTCGAAGCGGGTGTAGGGCCGGCCCTGCTTCGTCACATGGGCCTCCAGGGCCACGGCCTTGCTGCCCTCCATGTCGGAGCGGAAGCCCGACAGGAACACGACCTCGGTGCCCTGGCCCGGCGTGCGCCGGTAGTGGATCGCGGTGTCGTTCTCGCGCGTCAGTCGATCCGAAATCATCATCTGCCCGTCATCGCTTGGCTTCGTCCTGGTCCCTTCCCACGCTAGCACCGGTCCGACGGGCGGTCGAAGCATCGCCTCACCCTTCACTTCCTTAGCGGGTCTCGATGGCGACGTTGCTGCAGGTGCTGCCTGCGCTGGAAAGGGGCGGTGTCGAGCGCGGGACCGTGGATCTCGCCCGGTTCCTGAAGCGGGCCGGACACCGGCCGCTGGTGGCCAGCGCCGGCGGCGGCCTGGTGGCCGAGCTGGAGGCGGACGGCATCACCCACCTGGCCCTGCCGCTCGCCAGCAAGAACCCGCTGACCATCTGGCAGAACGCCGCCCGGCTGGGCGAGCTGATGCGGCGGCACCGGGTGGAACTGGTCCATGCCCGCTCGCGCGCACCCGCCTGGAGTGCGCGGATCGCCTGCCGGCGCGCCGGCACGCCGTTCGTCACCACCGTCCACGCCGTCTATGGCGGCTACGACTACCGGCTGAAGCGGCGCTACAACGCGGTGATGGCGTCTGGCGACCGGGTCATCGCGATCTCCGACTATGTCGCCGAGCATGTCTGCGAGGTGTACGGGATCGGGCCCGAGGTGCTGCGCACCATCTATCGCGGCGTAGAGGTCGGGGAGTTCGATCCGGGTTCCGTGTCCCCTGAGCGCATCGCGAAGCTCCAGGCGCAGTTCCAGGTGCCGCCCGGCCGCCAGGTCGTGCTGCTGCCCGGGCGGATCACCCGGATCAAGGGCCATCTCCTGGTGGCAGAGGCGGTGGCGCGGATCGCGCGCGATGACTTCGTCGTCCTGTTCGTGGGGCCGGATACGCCCGGCAGCTCCTATTCCGCGGAGCTGCACGCGAAGATCCAGGCCCTGGGGCTGGCCGAGCGCGTGCGCCTGGTGGGCGGCACCGGCGACATGGCGGCGGCCCTGGTGCTGGCCGACCTGGTGCTGGCCCCGTCGATCGGACCCGAGGCGTTCGGCCGGGTGTCGGTGGAGGCGCAGGCGATGGGCAAGCCGGTGATCGCGGCCGACATCGGGGGGCTCGGGGAAACATTGCTGCCGGCCACCACCGGCTGGCTGGTGCCGCCGGGCAATGCGGCGGCACTGGCGGATGCCATGGACCTGGCTCTGGCGATGCCGGCGGAAGCGCGGGCGAGGATGGGCGAGCAGGCCAGGGCGTGGGTGCGGGAGCATTTCACGGCGGAGCGCATGTGCCGGCAGACCCTGGCGGTCTATGCCGAACTGCTGGGGGCGCGCGCCTGATGGCAGATGTCCTCGTCATCAAGCATGGTGCCCTGGGCGACGTGGTGCTGGCCACCGGGGCGATGCAGGCGATCGTCCGGCATCATCCGGGCGAGCGCATCAGCCTGCTCACCACCGCTCCCTATGCCAGGCTGCTGGAGCCGTCCGGCTGGTTTGCCGAAATGATCGTCGACGAGCGGCCGACGCTCTGGACACCGATCAAGCTGGCGGGCCTGGTGCGGCGCCTGGCGCGGCAGCGCTTCTCCATGGTCTACGACCTGCAGACCTCACGGCGGACCGCCCTCTACTACTCGCTCTGGCCCCGGCCGAAGCCGCGCTGGTCGGGCATCGCCAAGGGCTGCTCGCATCCGGACCGCCAGCCGGACCGCGAGCGGATCCACACCGTGGCGCGCCTGACGGGCCAGCTCGCCCAGGCCGGGATCACGGACGTGCCGCCGCCCAGGGTCGACTTCCTGGACGGCGAGGTGGACCACCTCCTGCCGGACGGCGACTTCGCCCTGCTGGTCCCGGGCTGCGCGCCGCACCGGCCGGACAAGCGCTGGCCGGCTCGCCACTATGGCGAGCTCGCCACCTACCTGCTGGCGCTGGGCATCCGGCCGATGCTGATCGGCACGGCCGCCGAGGCCGACGCGATCCGCACCATCAAGGAGGAATGCCCGGCGGCGATCGACCTGGGCGGGCGCACCAGTTTCGGCCAGATCGCGGCACTGGCCCGCCGGGCCCTGTTCGCGGTGGGCAATGATACCGGGCCCATGCACCTGATCGCGGCAGCCCCCTGCCCGGTGCTCACCCTGTTCTCCGGTGCGTCCACGCCGTTGCGCAGTGCTCCCGGCTGGCCGGACGAGCCGTGGCTGCAGCGCGAGCCGCTCACGGCACTCGGCGTGGACGAGGTTGCGGCAGCCTTGCCACGCATCGCCACGGCTTGACATCGAAGCTGGCATGTACCCATGCCGTTCGCCCGGTGCGCTGCCCATCTAAGCGACAGGTGGCAGATTCGCGCCGGAGCGGAAAGCAAGGTTCTCGACGATGAGCATGATGGCGGATTCGAACGTGCACGCGGAGCGCCGCGGGGTGGTGATCACCCTGCCGGACGGGGCCACGCGCAGCTTCGAGACTCCGCCGACCGGAACGGAGGTGGCCGCATCGATCGCCAAGAGCCTGGCCAAGAAGGCGCTGGCGATCGAGGTCGATGGCGAGCTGCGCGACCTGGCACGGCCGATCGAGCAGGACGCGAGGATCCGGATCATCACGGCGGGCGACCCCGAGGCCGGGCCGCTCCTGCGTCATGACACGGCGCACGTGATGGCCGAGGCGGTCCAGGATCTGTTCCCCGGCACGCAGGTGACGATCGGGCCGTCCATCGAGAACGGCTTCTATTACGACTTCTATCGCGAGCAGCCGTTCACGCCGGACGACCTGGCCGCGATCGAGCAGCGGATGGCCGAGATCGTGAAGGCCGACCGGCCGTTCACGCGCACGGAGGTCAGCCGCGAGGAAGCGCGCGCCCGGTTCAAGAAGCTGGGCGAGAAGTTCAAGCTGGAGCTGCTGGATGCGATTCCGGCCGACCAGCCGGTGACGCTGTACAACCAGGGCGACTGGTTCGACCTGTGCCGCGGCCCGCACGGGCCGTCCACCGGCCGGATCGGCGCGTTCAAGCTGACCAAGGTGGCCGGCGCCTACTGGCGGGGCGATGCGAAGAACCCGCAGCTCCAGCGGATCTACGGGATCGGCTTCCCGACCAAGGAGGCGCTGGACGCCCATCTGCACCAGCTGGAAGAAGCGGAGAAGCGCGACCACCGGCGGCTCGGCCGGGAGATGGACCTGTTCCATGTCCAGGAAGAGGCGGTGGGTTCGGTGTTCTGGCATTCCAAGGGATGGCAGCTCTGGCGCACGGTCGAGAACTACATGCGCCGCCGCCTGGAGGCCGCCGACTATCGCGAGGTGCGCACGCCGCAGCTGATCGACCGGGTGCTCTGGGAGGCGTCGGGGCACTGGGACAAGTTCGGTCAGAACATGTTCACGATCGAGAACGAGGACCGGGTCCTCGCCCTCAAGCCGATGAACTGCCCGGGCCACGTCCAGATCTTCCGGCAGCACCAGCACAGCTATCGCGACCTGCCGCTGCGCATGGCCGAGTTCGGCGCCTGCCATCGCAACGAGCCGTCCGGTGCCCTGCACGGCATCATGCGGGTGCGCGCGTTCACCCAGGACGACGCGCACATCTTCTGCGAGCCCACTCAGATCAACGCCGAGACGGTGTCCTTCCTGGACCTGCTGCGCTCGATCTATGCCGATTTCGGCTTCACCGACATCAAGGTGAAGTTCAGCGACCGGCCGCCTTTGCGCGCCGGCTCCGACGAGGTCTGGGACCAGGCGGAGAAGGCGCTCTGGGATGCGGTCAATGCCGCGCAGCTCGAATGCACGCTCAATCCCGGCGAGGGTGCCTTCTACGGGCCGAAGCTGGAGTTCGTCCTGCGCGATGCGATCGGCCGCGACTGGCAGTGCGGCACGCTTCAGGTGGACTTCGTCCTTCCGGAGCGGCTGGACGCTACCTATATAGGCAGTGATGGCCAGAAGCACCGGCCGGTCATGCTGCATCGGGCGATCCTGGGCTCGATGGAGCGGTTCCTCGGCATCCTGATCGAGGAGCATGCCGGCAAGCTGCCGATGTGGCTGGCTCCCTTGCAGGTGGTGGTGGCCACGATCACCAACGAGGCGGACGCCTATGCCGACCGGGTCGGCGAGGCGTTCCGGCTGGCCGGCATCCAGGTCGAGGTCGACAAGGGTGCCGACAAGATCGGCTACAAGATCCGCCAGCACTCGCTGCGCAAGGTCCCCTGGATCATCGCGGTCGGTGCCAAGGAGGCGGAAGGGACCACGGTGAGCCTGCGGCGACTGGGATCGCAGGCCCAGGAGAGTCTGGCGCTTGACGCAGCCATTGCGTTGTGCCAGCGAGAGTCAATGCCGCCCGACATCGCGCGCACGGCAAGTGCGGCGTGAGCGGGCGAACAGGTATTAACTACGGAGCAGCAAGAACCGGATGAGCAACGCTCGGGAAGAGTACGCGGTCAACTATCAGATCGAAGCACGGGAAGTTCGCCTCGTTGGCGAAGACGGCGAGATGATCGGCGTCGTGCCCCTGCGCGAGGCGCTCATGCGGGCGGAAGACGCTGGCCTCGATCTGGTGGAAGTATCGCCCACCGCGCGGCCGCCGGTCTGCAAGATCCTCGACTATGGCAAGTTCAAGTACGAGGCGCAGAAGAAGGCCAACGAGGCCCGCAAGAAGCAGAAGGTGATCGAGGTCAAGGAGATCAAGCTCCGGCCCGGCATCGACGACAACGACTACAGCATCAAGATGCGCAAGGTGCGCGAGTTCCTGACCGAGGGCGACAAGGTCAAGGTGACCATGCGCTTCCGCGGTCGTGAGATGGCGCATCAGCATCTGGGCATGGACGTGCTCACCAAGGTCCGCGACGAGGTGGTCGACCTCGGCAAGGTGGAGCAGATGCCCCGCCTGGAAGGCCGGCAGATGGTCATGGTGATGGCGCCGCTGAAGTGAGCGGCTGACGCCCGAAAAGCGCAGATCGAACAGGGCCGGCCGGGATAACCCAGCCGGCCTTTTTCATGGCCGCTTCGGCAAGGGCGGCGCGCCGTCCGACTTGATCCGGCGCAGCACCATGTTCGAGCGGATGTCGGCGATCATCGGCAGGGTGAGCAACTGCTCGGTCAGGAGGCGCTCATAGGCGGCGAGATCGGCCACCACGACTTCCGCCAGGAAGTCCGCCTCCCCTGAGACCATGTGGCAGGCCGCCACCTCGGGGATCGCCGCCAGGGTCTCCTGCAGAGTCATGGCCGCCTCGCGCGAGTGGCGGGCGACCTTGATCGCCACGAACACGGTGAGGCCGAGGCCGACCGCCTCCCGATCCAGGATCGCCCGATAGCCCTGGATCACGCCCGCTTCTTCCAGGCGTCGCACCCGGCGCAGGCAGGGCGAGGGCGACAACACCACCCGGTCGGCCAGGTCGACATTGCTGATCCGGCCGTCCGCCTGGAGCACCGCCAGGATGCGGCAGTCGGCATCGTCCAGTTCCGGCATGTTTTGCCTCGTGCTGGGTTCCTCACGCAATATCCTGCCAACCCGGCCCTGTCATCCGACCGAGGATCGCAAGGACCTGCCGCGGGCAGCGGTGGCATGATCGTTTGCGTGATCGAGACGACACGGAGGCTCGTCATGTACGCACGCATCTGGCGTGGCTGGACCCGCGCAGCACAGGCCGACTCTTATGAGGAACTGCTGCGCTCGGAGGTATTCCCGGGCATCCGGGCCCGCTGCCCCACAGGGCTGGAGCGGATCGACCTGCTCCGCCGGGACGAGGGGGAGGAGGTCGGCTTCGTCACGGTCATGTGGTTCAGCGACAGGGCGGCGCTGGAGGCGTTCGCCGGACCGGACGGCGAGGCCGCCTATGTGCCGGCGGCAGCCCGGCAGATCCTGGCCCGGTTCGACGATCGGGCCGGCCACTACCTGGTCCGCCACTCGGACGAGTGACCGGTCGGCTTCAGGCCGGCAGGCCGAACACGGCGCAGGGTGCCGCGATGCCGCGCAGCCGGTGCCGGCCCAGCGGGATCGACGGGTGGCTGGTCGCTGCCGCAAAAGCGCCGGAGAGCAGCACCGGTCGGCCGAGCGGGCGGCACAGGCCCTCCAGCCGGCTGACCAGGTTCACCGACGGGCCGATCGCTGTGAAATCCAGCCGGTCGGCCGTACCGATATTGCCCCACAGCATTTCGCCGACATGCAGCGCAGTGCCGAATGGCAAGGACGGCAGGCCCTGTGCGGCACGGCTGCGGTCGAGATGGTCCATGCCGGCGCGCGCGGCGGCGACCGCGCGGATCGCCGCATCGCAGGCAGCAGGGGCACCACGCTGCCCGATCGGGAAGATCGCCAGGATGCCGTCGCCGATGAACTTCAGGACCTCGCCGCCAAAGGCGTGGACCGCACCGGCGATGCGGTCGAACCAGGCATCCAGCGTGGCGATCACTTCAGGTGGAGCGCTGGCCTCCGAGAGCTCGGTGAAGCCGCGCAGGTCGGCATAAAGCAGGGCCGCCTGGATGATCTCGCCGGGCTCGCGCCGCAGCCGACCGGCCAGCACCCGCGCGGCGCTGCGCTTGCCGAGATAGGTCTCCAGCAGGACGGCCTGGGTCGCGCGCGCGGCCAGCACGGCCAGTGGTGCGGTGGCGAATCGGGCCACCTCGTGCAGGAGCCGCAGTTCGGCCGGGCGCAGGGGACGGCTCGTGGCCCAGCCGAGCCGTGCCGTGGCACCGACCGGGGTCTCATGGACTTCGCCCAGGCCCACCAGCCAGTCGCGCGCGGCAGCGGCCGGCACGGCCTGACCCAGCCCTGCCGCGCCGAAGCCCAGTCCCTCGATGACCCTGCCGGTGTCCGCCCGCCACAGCCAGCTGTGCTGCGCGATGATCGGGTGCGTCGGCAGCTCGGTGAGGGCACCGCCGGCCAGCGGCAGGCTGCCGGCCATGAGCTTGGCGCCGAGTGTGGCCAGGAAGCGGTCGGCACCGGTCATACCGGTCGCCTCGTCGACCAGGAAGGAAAGGGCCGGTGGCAGTCGCATTGTCCGGATCATGCTATGGCAGTGGCATTGCGGTGAAACTGCCGGAAGAGGCTGCCGATGCCCGAGACGCTCTGCACCGAGATCGAGATCGCGGCCCCGCAGGCGACCGTGTTCGCCTTCTTCACCGACCCCGACAAGATCCGCCGCTGGATCGGCCCTGCCACCGTCGATCCCCAGCCGGGCGGGATCTATCTCGTCAGCGTCGCCGAGAAGCACGCCGCCCGCGGCGAGTTCATCGAGGTCGTGCCGGTCCACCGGCTGGTCTACAGCTTCGGCTGGGAAGGACGCCCGGAGGTGCCGCCCGGGTCGGGCCGGGTCGAGATCGACCTGGTCGAGCAGGGGAACGGCACGCTGGTGCGCCTCACCCATAGCGGGCTGCCGAACGAGCAGGAGCGCGCCGGCCACGAGAAGGGCTGGAACCATTATCTGCAGCGGCTGGCGACGGCCGCTGCCGGCGGCGATCCGGGGCCGGATTCGCCGCCCGACTGAGCCCCCGATCCTGGAACATTGGAGGCGGGCACGCCCGAGGCCGCTGGCCGCCTCCTCGCTCGGCGCGCTATCGTGGCGCCATACACCATCCGGAGCAGAGAAGCGTCGATGAACATCGCCGAGCGGCTGGCGGCCTTGCGCGCCCGCCTGAAGGAACTGGGCGTGGACGGATTCTGGATGCCGCGCACGGACGAGCACGGCTCGGAATACCTGCCGCCGCATGCCGAGCGCGTCGCCTGGCTCACCGGCTTCACCGGCTCGGCCGGGGTGGTGTTCGTGCTGCCCGAGACCGCGGCGGTGCTCAGCGATGGCCGCTATACCGTGCAGCTCGAGCGCGAGCTCGACCCGGAACTGTTCGAGCGCGGCAACAGCGTGGAAACGCCACCCTCGGCTTGGCTGTCCCGCCGAGTCAGGGCGGGCACGCGGATCGGCTACGACCCCCGCCTGGTGCGCAAGCCCGAGAAGGCGGCGATGGCGAAGAAGCTCGATGCCGCCGGTGCCGAGCTGGTGGCGCTCGACGTCAACCCGATCGACCTGATCTGGGCAGACCGCCCGGCGCGCCCGGCCGAGCCGGTCACGGCGCATCCCGTGGCCTATGCCGGCGAGGCGGCGGAAGCCAAGACCGAGCGGATGGGGACGGCGGTCGGCAAGGCCGGGGCCGACCAGCTGCTGATCACCGCCCCTGAATCGATCGCCTGGCTGCTCAACATCCGCGGCGCCGACGTGCCGTTCAATCCCCTGCCGCTGGGCTTCGCCCTGCTCGGGACCGATGGTCATGTGCGGCTGTTCACCGACCGGGCCAAGCTCGCCGGGCTGGACTTCGGCAACCGCGTGGC
>NZ_DATMFZ010000049.1:0-2784 GCF_035556675.1 Geminicoccus sp.
AGGGCAAGAGCCACGTGGTCGCGATCACCTGGGAGGCGAACGATCCCAGGCGCGCGGCCGAGGTAGCCAACGAGGTGGCCGAGGCGTTCGTCACCGCGCGCATCGCCCAGAAGCTGGAGGCGGCGGGCCGGGTAGAGGAGCGGCTGGCCGAGCGCCGCCGCCAGCTGCGCGACGCCCTCTCGAGTGCCGAGGCCCGGCTGGAGCAGGCGCGCGCTGCCGCCGGGCCTACCCTGGTGGCGGCACTCGGCAGCGGCGAGGACCAGCTCAATGCGCTTTCGCGCGAGCTGGTCGAGGCGCGGATCGAAGCGGAGACCCGCGAGGTCCGCTCCACGCGGCTGAAGGACGCCGCCAGGCGTGGCCAGGGACTCCTGGGTGCCGAGGAAAGCCAGCCGTCGCCCTACCAGGCCCTGCTGGCGCTGGATGCCGCCGCGGCCCGCGAGGAGGCGGAGCTGCTCGCCCAGTATGGCGAGCGTCATCCGCGTGTGGTCGACCTGCGCAGCCGGCGCAAGGAGCTGGCCCGCAAGCTCGCCTCGGCGGAAGGCCAGATGCTGCAGAAGCTCGACATGGAGGCGGAGATGGCGCGGGTGCGGGCCGATGGCTTGGCCCGCCAGCTCGAGGCGATCAAGGGCGATGCCGCGGGCATGGCCAGCAGCCGCCAGGAGCTTGCGGCCCTGGAGGAGGAGGCACGCGCCCGGCGCCAGGCGCACGACGCGTTCGAGCTGAAGGCCCAGGAGATCTCCCAGCGCCTGGCCGGGCAGGCCCCGGATGCGCGGATCGTGTCCGAGGCGGTGCCGCCCGCCACCCCTGCCTACCCCAAGCCCGGCACCTTCATGTCGGTGGGCGGCAGCGTCGGCCTGCTCCTGGCCGGGCTGTTCGTGTGGTTCACCGAGGCGCGCGACCGCACCGTGCGCACCGCCCGCGCGCTGGAGGAAGTGACCGGGCTGGTGACGGTCGCGATGGTGCCGCAGCTCGTGCGCAAGGCGGAGCGGCTCCGCCCGCACGACGTGGCGCTCGACCAGCCGCTCGGCCGCTACAGCGAGGCCTTGCGCGACATGCTGGCGGCGGTGACCGGGCCGCTCGACCGGCCGGAAGGACGCGGCACCGCGGTGCTGGTGACCTCGGCGGTCCCCGACGAGGGCAAGACCACCACCGCCATCTCGCTGGCGCGCCTGGCCGCGGCGGAAGGGCTGAAGGTCGTGCTGATCGACGGTGACCTGCGCCATCCCTCCGTGCTGGGCCGCCTGGGCCTCCCGCCCGGCCCCGGCCTGCAGGAGATCCTGGCCGGCAAGGCCACGCTGGAGCAGGCGCTGCGCACCGACCATCGCTCCGCCCTGCGCATCCTGCCGGGCAGTGCCGCCGCGCGCACGGCCCTGGCCAGCCAGAGCGGCGAGCGGCTGCGCCAGGTCGTCCAGTCGCTCACACGGGACGTCGACCTGGTGGTGGTGGACGCCGCCCCGGCGCTCGCGGTGGCCGACACCAGGCTGCTGGCGCGCGCGGTCGACCGCGTCCTGCTGCTGGCCCGCTGGGGCCAGACCAGCGACCGGCTGATCGGCCGGGCCGCTGCCGAGCTGCGTGAGGTCGGCGCACCGCTCGCCGGTGCGGTGCTGACCGCGGTGGATCTCAGCCGCCAGCCGCTCTACGGCCTGGACGACCGGACCTTCGCCTATGTGAAGCACGCGCGCTATTACGCGGCCTGAGACCTGACTGCCGGATCGGGGTGACTGCGCCGGTGGAATCGGGCGCGCGATCCTGGTAACGAGCGGGTCCCCCGTGCCGGGACTGCCCGGCGCGGCGGGCGGCCGTGGCAGGACGCCACTAAGACTCGCCCGAACCCGAATGCCAGGAAACGGTCCCTTGTCCCCGACCCTCGCCCTCCACGACACCGCGACCCGCGCCAAGCGGCCGTTCGCGCCGATCCGTCCGGACCGGGTGGGCCTCTATGTCTGCGGACCGACCGTCTATGACCGGATCCATATCGGCAACGCCCGGCCGCTGATCGTCTTCGACGTGCTGAGCCGGCTGCTCCGTCACCTCTTCAAGGAGGTGACCTATGTCCGCAACATCACCGATGTCGACGACAAGATCATGGACCGCGCCGCGGAGCGCGGCGTGCCGATCGCGGAGGTGACCGAGAGTACCACTCGGCAGTTCCACGCGGACGCCGCCGCACTCGGCTGCCTGCCGCCGGATCACGAGCCGCGTGCCACCGAGCACATCGCCGGCATGATCCGGATCATCGAGGCGCTGATCGCGAACGGCCATGCCTATGCCAAGGACGGCCACGTCCTGTTCCACGTGCCGTCCTTTGCCGAGTATGGCCGGCTGTCCGGCCGCGACCGCGACGAGCAGGTAGCCGGGGCCCGGGTCGAGGTGGCGCCCTACAAGCAGGATCCGGCCGACTTCGTGCTCTGGAAGCCGTCGGCTGCCGACCAGCCCGGCTGGGACAGTCCCTGGGGCCGCGGCCGGCCCGGCTGGCACATCGAGTGCTCGGCCATGTCCGAGCATCACCTGGGCGTGCCGTTCGACATCCATGGCGGCGGGATCGACCTGACCTTCCCGCACCACGAGAACGAGATCGCCCAGACCCGCTGCGCGCATGGCCTCGGCCGGATGGCGAATTTCTGGCTGCACAACGGCTTCGTCACCGTGAACGGCGAGAAGATGGCCAAGTCGCTCGGCAACTTCACCACCGTCGCGGACGTACTGGCGAAGGCGCCCGGCGAGGCGGTGCGCCTTTGGACGCTCGGCACCCATTACCGCTCGCCGCTCGACTTCAGCTGGGAG
>NZ_DATMFZ010000050.1:0-12351 GCF_035556675.1 Geminicoccus sp.
GCGATCGCGGTGATGGTCGGGTTCACCTGCAGGACCAGCTCGTTGAACATGCGCTTGGGGATGGTCTCGATCCCGCCGGCCAGGAAGATGGTGACCACCACCTCGTCGAAGCTGATCACGAAGGCGAAGATCCAGGCCGCACCGGCGCTGGGGGCGAGGTTGGGCAGGAGGATCCGCCGGAACATGGTGGGCCAGGACGCGCCCAGCGTCAGCGCCACCTGCTCGATCCGCAGGTCGAAGCTGCGGATCGCCACGGCCATCACCAGCACGACATAGGGGATCGCCAGCACGGTGTGGCCGACGATCAGGCCGAACAGGGTGCCCAACAGGCCGAGCTTGGCGAAATAGATGTAGAGGCCGACCGCGGTCACGATCTGCGGGACGATCAGCGGCGCCATCACGTTGCTCTCGACCAGGGCGCGGCCGCGGAAGCTGCCGCGCACCAGGCCATAGGCGGCGATGCTGCCGATCAGGAGGGCCAGCGTGCTCGAGACCAGCGCCACGGCGATCGAATAGCCGGACGCCACCAGCCAGCGCGTGTCGCCGAAGAAGGCCTGGTACCAGCGCAGGGAAAAGCCCGGCGGCGGGAACTCCAGCGAACTGGCGCTGGAGAACGACATCGGCACCACGATCACGATCGGCAGGCACAGGAACAGCAGCACCGTGATGCCGGCGAGCGTCAGGAGCAGGCGGGGCAGGTGGCCGGGCTCGGTCATCTCAGTTCCCCGCCTGGCGGCTGAGGCGGACATAGAGCAGGTGCAGGAGCAGGGTCAGGATCAGGAGGAGGATGGAGATCGCCGAAGCCAGCTCCCAGCGGGGCAGGCGGTTGATCAGCATGTCCAGCATGTTGGCGACCATCGGCACCCGGCCACCGCCCAGGATCGCGGGCGTGACGTAGAAGCCGAGGGTGAGGATGAACACCAGCACCATGCCCGCCGCCAGCGCCGGCACGGTGAGCGGGAAGAAGATCCGGCGGAAGATCGTCCAGCGCGAGGCGCCGAGCGTCTCCGCCGCCTGCAGGATCCGCCCGTCGATCCGGATCATCGCGGCATAGAGCGGCAGCACCAAAAAGGGCAGCAGGAGGTTGGTCGTGCCGATCACCACGCCCAGGTCGTTGTAGAGGAAGGCCACCGGCTCGCTCGCCAGCCCCAGGTCCAGCAGCGCCCGGTTGACCACCCCGTTGTTGCCCAGCACCACGATCCAGGCATAGGAGCGCACCAGGATGCTGACCCAGAACGGCAGCACCACCAGGGTGAGGGCCACCAGCCGCGCCGTTCCGCTCAAGGAGCGCAGCCAGTAGGCCAGCACGTAGCCCAGCACCGCGCAGGAGACCGTTGCGATCGCGGCGATCCGCAGCGTGTTGAGGATCACCTTGATATAGGCGGGGCGAGTGAAGAACTCGACGAAGGGGGCGAACATGCCCTTGGCGCTGGTCAGCGCCCAGCCGAACATCATCAGGACCGGCACGTCGAACGCGACCAGCAGGAACAGGCTGACCGGCAGGGCGAAACCGAGCCCGGTGGCGCCGAGGCGGCCCAGTCGTGCGGGCCGCCTCGGACGAATGAAGGCGGTAGCGGTACTGTTCACAGCGTCAGCTTGAATTCCTGCCAGCGCTGCTCGACCTCGTCGGCATTCTCGAACCACCACTGGCCGTCATTGAACATCTGCACGCTCTTGTTGGCGGTGGTGGTCGGGAACTCCCCGATCCGGTCCTGCGGCAGCAACTGCTCGAGTTCCGTGCTAGGGCCGGTATAGGAGATCACGTCGGCGGCCACCGCCTGGTTCTTCGCGACGCTCATCTCGTGCAGAAGGCCCATCGCCGCCTTTTTCAGCTCGGGGTCCACCCCCTTGGGCACCACGAAATAGGCGAGGTCGAGCAGCCCCTGTTGATAGCTGAACTCGATGCCCGGCGCGCCCGCGACGCGGCCGGACCAGCTCGCCGCATACTGCACCTCCTTGTCCTGGAGCAGCTGCGGCGGCTGGGCACCCGCCTGCCACCAGACCGATACGCTGTCCTTGATGCGCTCCAGCGATTCGAAGGCCTTGTCCAGGTCGATCGGATAGACGTTCTCGATCGACCCGCCGGCAGCCAGTGCCGCCATCGGCAGGATGTAGGAGGGATAGTCCGGCAGGCTGCGCTTGCCGGGCAGCGCCTCGGGATCGAAGAACTCCGCCCAGTCCTTGGGTGCGCGCTGGCCCTCGCCCCAGGCCATCACCGTGGAATAATACTGGTAGCCGAAGCCGTACTCGTGCTTCGCCTCGTCGAAGATCGGGTCGGGGTTCACCACGTCCCAGTCGATCGGCTCGACCAGGTCGAGCGCCACGGCCTGGTAGAGCTCCGGGCTGCCTACCTCGAGCAGGGGAACCGAATTGTCGCCGGACTCGACCAGGGCGCGCAGCTTGCCAAGGCCGCTCGGGCTCTCGCGCAGGACCTTGATGCCGGTCTTCTCGGTGAACGGCGCGATATAGCCCTTCTCGATCGATTCGCCGGACGCACCGCCCGCCTCGATCATCCGGAACTCGCTGACCGCAGCCCGCGACTGGCCGGCGCGCAGCCCCAACGCCGACACGGCGACCAGCCCTACCGAATTTTTGAGCAATTGCCGCTTGGTGAAAATCATTCCGACCTGTCCTTCCCCGCTACTTCGGTTGAGGCTAATGGATGGTTGAACATCATGCCAGCCGCTGTAAATGCCGGCCGGCCCAGGGAGCGAATGAAAACGACATGTCGATCGAGCCCGCCCGCCGCAACGCGACGATCCAGAGCGCACTGGAAGATGCCGAGCGCCGCTATGTCGCGGCGAACCCCAACAGCCGGGCGCGCGTGGAGCGGGCGGAGGCGGTGATGCCGGGCGGCAGCACGCGGACCATCCTGCATTTCTCCCCCTTCCCCCTGACCATCGTCAAAGGCGTCGGAGCCACGCTCCACGACGCCGATGGCCATGTCTATCTCGACTATCTGGGCGAGTACACGGCAGGGTTGTACGGCCACTCCAACCCGGCGATCCTGAATGCGGTGCGGACGGCGCTGGACAGCGGCATCACGCTGGGCGGCCCGAACCTGTACGAGGCCGAGCTCGCGGCGCTGATGTGCCAGCGCTTCCCCTCGCTGGACCTGGTGCGCTTCTGCAATTCCGGCACCGAGGCCAACCTGAACGCGTTCTGCGCCGCCCGCGCGGTCACCGGGCGCAACAAGATCCTCCTGTTCAACGGCGCCTACCATGGCGGCTGCTTCACCTTCGCGAACGGGCCGGGGGCGATGAACGCGCCGTTCGACGTGGTGCTGGCCGACTACAACGACATCGAGGGCACCCGCGCCCTGATCCGCGCCCATGCCGGCGACCTCGCGGCCGTGGCGCTGGAGCCGATGATGGGGGCGGGCGGCGCCATCCCGGCCGAGCCCGAATTCCTGGCCATGCTGCGCGAGGAGACGGAGCGCCACCGCATCGTGCTGGTGTTCGACGAGGTGATGACCTCGCGGCTGGCCCCGGGCGGCCTGCAGGAGGCCACCGGCGTGATCCCGGACATGACCACGTTCGGCAAGTATCTGGGCGGCGGGCTGACCTTCGGTGCCTTCGGCGGAAGGCACTGGATCATGGACCGGTTCGACGCCCGCAAACCGGGCGCACTCGGCCATTCCGGCACCTACAACAACAACGTGCTGACCATGGCCGCCGGCGTGGCAGGCTTGCGGGAAGTCTTCACGCCCGCGGCCGCGATCGCCCTCAGCGAAGCCGGCGACCGGCTGCGCGGGCGGCTCAACACCGTGTTCCGGGAGCGGCGTGTGCCGTTCCAGGTGAAGGGGCTGGGCTCGATCAACTGCGTGCATTTCCACGACCGGCCGATCCGCCGTCCGCAGGACGCGCCGGCGCGGCCCGAGCTGCAGACCCTGTTCCAGCTCGAGATGATCGAGCGCGGCATCTACCTGGCGCGGCGCGGCTTCATCACCCTCTGCCTGCCGCTCACCGAGGCCGACCATGACCGGTTCGTGGCCGCGGTCGAAGATTTCTGCGACGTGCACGGGCCAATCCTCCGCCAGTGAACGCACCGGGCCGGCGGACGGCTGGATCAGTGCACGCCCGGGGCGGGCGGGATGATCCAGCCATCCGTGGGTGCCCAGCCGAGTGCCACCCGCTCGCCCCGGCCAAAGCGCGCCACCCGGTCGGCACTCTGGGCGACGATCCGCTGGCCGCCCGGGCCTTCCAGCACGTAGCGGACCGACTGGCCCAGATAGATCGCGTCCGTGACGGTCGCAGCCAGGCCCGGTCCGCCCGTGGGCTCCAGACGGATCCGCTCGGGCCGGACCAGGAGGTCGAGTTCCGGCGCGCTGCGGTTATCCTGCAGGGCCGGGCAGGGCAGCAGCTGGCCGTCCTCCAGGCGCAGTTGCATCTGTCCACCGTCCTCGACCGGGCGGCCGGTGAAGATGTTGGCCACGCCCAGGAAGTCGGCGACGAACCGGTTGGCGGGATAGAGATAGGCATCGGTCGGGGCCGCCACCTGCTGCACCCGGCCATGGTCCAGCACCATGAGCCGGTCGGACAGAGACAGCGCCTCCTCCTGGTCGTGGGTCACCAGCACGCTGGTCAGGCCCAGCGACTTCTGGAGCTGGCGCAACTCGATCTGCACCTCCTCGCGCAGCTTGCGGTCCAAGGCACCCAGGGGCTCGTCGAGCAGGAGGATCGAGGGGCCGAACACGATCGCCCGGGCCAGGGCAACCCGCTGCTGCTGGCCGCCGGAGAGCTGAGCCGGCCTGCGCTCGGCGAAGCCGCCAAGCCGCACCATCCCCAGCGCCTCGCCGACCCGGCGCTCGATCTCGCTGCGCGACAGGCCGCGGATCGAGAGCGGGAAGGCGACATTGTCGAACACGCTCATGTGCGGGAACAACGCATAGCTCTGGAACACCAGGCCGATATTGCGCCTGGCCGGCGGCACCCTGGTCACTTCCTGCCCCGCCATGCTGATCCGCCCGTCCGACAGCTCGGTGAGCCCGGCGATCAGGGTGAGCAGCGTGGTCTTGCCCGAGCCGCTGGGCCCGAGGATGGTCAGGAACTCGCCGTCCTGGACGTGCAGATCGATGCCGTCCACCACCGTGACCCCGCCATAGCGCTTGGTGACGCCGCGCAGTTCGATGTCGCTCATCTGGGGCTCCTGAGGCTGGACGAGGGGGCCCGGCCTGGTCGCCGGAACTGGTTGGCGGACGGGACCGGACGGTGGATCCAAAGGTCCAGACCGGCTCGGCCACAGGCGAGCGCACGGTTGCCATGGATGGCCTCCGGCGGGTCGTCCCGCTAGCTTGCCGGCGGATGAGAATCACCGCCTGCCTCGTCCGGGCCAGTTTTCCAGGGAGTGACGCGTTGAGCAACGGCAAGCCAAGCATCGGATTCATCGGCCTCGGCCTGATGGGTGCGGCCATGGTCGAGCGGCTGCAGGGCCTGGGCTATCCGATGACCGTGATGGCCAACCGCAGCCGGGCCAATGTGGAGGCCGCGGTGGCGCGCGGTGCCACCGAAGTGGCGACGCCGCGCGAGATCGCGGCCGCCAGCGACATCGTCATGCTGTGCATGGACACCTCCGCCTCGGTGGAAGCCCGGATGTACGGGCCGGACGGGGTGATCGCCGGGGTGCGGCCGGGGGCGCTGGTGATCGACTTCGGCACGTCCTTGCCGGATTCGACCAAGCGGATCGGGCCCCAGGTGGCCGAGCGCGGTGCCACCTACATGGATGCGCCGCTCGGGCGCACGCCCTCGCATGCCAAGGAGGGCAAGCTCAACATCATGGCCGCCGGCGACGAGGCGGCCTACCAGCGGGCCCTGCCCGTGTTCCGCGACCTGGGCGAGAACGTGTTCCATGTCGGGGAACTGGGCGCCGGGCATACGCTCAAGCTGATCAACAATTTCTTCGCCATGACCACGGCCTGCGGGATGGCGGAAGCCTTCGCCATGGCCGACCGGGCGGGCATCGCCCGCGACCGGCTCTACCAGGTGATGTCGGCGGGTCCGCTCCGCTCGGGCATGATGGACTTCGTCGCCGCCAACGCGCTGGAGGGCGATCCCAACAAGCTCGCCTTCTCGATCGCCAACGCGCGCAAGGATGTCGGCTATTACAGCCGGATGGCCGAGGACCTGGGCGTGCCGACCATCATGTCGATCGGTGCCAGGCAGGCGCTAGGGCTGGCGGTGGCCCAGGGCCAGGGCGACCGGCTGGTGCCGGAGATGGTCGACTACCTGGCCGGGCTGTTCGGCGGCAAGCGCTGAGCAGAAGAAAAAGGGAGCGCCTCCGGTCGGAGGCGCTCCAGTTGGGAGGTCGTCCCGCAAGACGACGTCGGGAGAACCGCCCGGGCAGCGCAGCGGTGCCGGGCCGGCCTCGTCACGTCTGGCCGAGCACCAGGAGGGTGCCTGCCAGGAAACTGTCACCGAGCCCGATCGTGGCGGCCGGCCGGCGCAGCCAGGGCGTGGCGCAGGCCGCCAGGTTCCAGCCGCCCAGAATGCCGACCGGCGGGCAGGGGGGTGCCTGGAACACGGCACCCTGTGGCACCTGGTCGGGCACCCGTACCTCGCCGTGCCAAGCCCTGGTCGAAGCCAGAAGCGAGCCTGCCATCAGAGCCTGCAGTTCCGCATGCGGATCGTTCCGGGTCACCGCCAGTGCGTAGGTGTCGTAATGGACCGCGACCCGCTCCACCGCCATGCGCTCCGCCAGCTCCACCGCACGCTCAGGCACCGGACGGTCGTCCGGCAGGAGCGCCTCCAGCTCGGACAGGCTCAGCCCCAGCGAGCTGGCGGGGCCCCGCAGGCCGTCCATGACCTGCCAGGCCATCGCCATGTCGGGAAAGTCGCCGAGCTCCAAATGGATGAGGCGGAGGCCGGCCGCGCGCCAGGCGGCCGCCAGCTCGTTGGTATGAGCCAATGCCGCAGCGAGCTGGTCCGGCGGGACCTCGTTGTAGCCGGACAGGATCGCGGCGCCCGCCTGCCCGGCCAGGCGGCGGCTGTGCCCTTCGAACCAGGGATCGTGCTCCAGCGGGTCGTCGGCGAAGCGGCAGATGATCCGCGACGAGCGCGGCAGAACCCGGCCGCCCACCTCGCTGTCGGCGGCGAACTCGATGATATAGTGGGCGGGCTTGCCAGGGCCTGGCCCGGCCGCCACCGCGGCCACGGGTACGGTCCTATCGGCCAGCGCTACGCCGACCCTTGGATGGAAGCGCTCCAGCTGCCGGGCACTGCGGTCGCCGACCGTCACCAGCGTCGGTGCCCCCAGCGTCGCCAGCACCTGGGCCGCCTGGGCGCCGGTGCCGCCCAGGCCCAGCCGGGTCGGCAGGCTGGCGTCGAGCCAGGCCGGGCCTTCCGGCCAGTCGACATGGATCTCGCCGCCGATCCCGCGCCAAGCCCGTTCCAGCAGCTGGCGCGCCAGCCGGCCGGCAGGGGTCGCCGGGTCGGCCTCCAGCAGCGGCCCGGCCTGCTCCAGGCGGATATAGGCGTCGACGCAGGTGCTGAACCCGCACAGCGTGACGGGGGCACGGGCAGCGAGGCCCGGCAACCGCCGCACGAGCCCGGCATAGGCGCCGTGCCAGTCGACTGGCGCTTCCGGCGCTCTTGGCGCATGCGCTGGCATCGCCACCACATTCATGCGGTCCGGCAGGTCGGGATCTCGAGGTTCCGGCAAGATCCGGCCTCCCGACCGGCGTTCGGCATACGCTCCCTTATGCCACGGCATATTCTTCGGTGCCGGGTCGCCTTGGGCGCAGCTTCATGCAGTTTTATGCTCTTTTCAGCCGGAAGATAACGGTCCGCCAGTGGCGGCGTCAAGCCGGGCCGATTATGGTCCTGGGCCATGAACGACCGCCAAGACGCAGCGGCAGGCGAATCCGACCTCCGCGACACCCTGCCGGCCAAGCGCCGAGCCGAACTCGTTCGCCTGGTACGCGCCCGCGGCCAGGTGACGGTGACCGAGCTTGCCGCCCTGTTCGACATCTCGGTCGACACGGTGCGCCGCGACCTCGACCAGCTGGCCGAGCGCGGCCTGCTCGCCCGCACCCATGGCGGTGCCGTGGCTGCGGGCGACCTCGTCACCCAGGACACGCCGTTCATCGACCGGCTGGCGCGGCAAAAGGGGGCCAAGGCGCGGATCGCGCGGGCGGCGGCGGCGCTGGTCGGCGACGGCGAGACCTTGCTGATCAATGGCGGCTCGACCACGCGGGCGGCGGCTGCCGAGCTCGGCCTGCGCCGCAACCTGACGATCGTCACCAACAACCTGGCCCTGCCGCAGATCGTGCCGCAGGACGCCTGCCGCGACGTCTATGTGATGGGTGGCCACTATCGCCACGAGGCTCAGGTCACGCTGGGCGAGGTGCGGTTCGCGTTCGCCGCCGGCATCAACGTCGACACGGCGCTGATCGGCATTGGCGGGATCAGCGCCGAGCGTGGCCTGTCCACTACCTCGATCGCCGAGGCGGTGATGATCGCGGAGATGATGAAGGTCGCCCGCCGCTCGGTG
Organism: Geminicoccus sp.; assembly: GCF_035556675.1. Lineage (GTDB taxonomy): Bacteria > Pseudomonadota > Alphaproteobacteria > Geminicoccales > Geminicoccaceae > Geminicoccus. The sequence goes on from NZ_DATMFZ010000050.1 coordinate 8,488, forward strand.
GTGCTGGTGGATTCCAGCAAGTTCGGCCACGATTCCTTCGCCACGATCGGGCCCCTGGCCCGGATGCACGTCCTGGTCACCGACGAGGCACCCGGGGAAGAGCTGGGAGCAGCGCTCGCCAAGAGCCAGGTGGACGTGGTGGTGGCACCCGGCTGATGTACCGGACGGTGCCGATCCGCCTGGTCCCGTTGGCTAGAAGCGCGCACTGCTGCAAGCTGTCCGTTGACCCGCCACGGCCGGGTCGCTAGCGGCGAACGATTGGCAAGGCGAGACATTGCTGCACATGGTTGATCCGATCGTCGTCCCCGTGGTCCTCGCGGGTGGCTCAGGCACCCGGCTCTGGCCGATCAGCCGGAGTTCCTATCCGAAGCACTTGGTGGAGATCCTGGGCGAGGAATCGCTCTTGCAGGCGACGGTGCGGCGCGGCTTGGCGCTGGCACCGCCCGGGCGGATCCTGACGGTGGGGGCCGCCGCCCAGGCCTTCCTGATCGGCCGTCAGCTGGGGGAACTCGACCCGGCGCTGCGGGCCGGGCTCGTGCTGGAGCCGTCCGGCCGCAACACCGCGGCCGCGATCGCACTGGCGGCCACCCTCGCGGTCGCGCGCGGCCTGGGCGACGCGGTGCTCTGGATCTGCCCGTCCGATCACCTGATGCGCGACGCCGATGCGCTGCTGGAGGCAGTGCGTGCCGGAGCACCCGCCGCGGCCAGGGGCGAGCTGGTGACCTTCGGCATCCACCCGTCCCGTCCGGAGACCGGCTACGGCTATATCCGCCTGGGCGATGCCGATCCCGGCCTGCCGGCGGTGCGCAAGGTCGAGCGCTTCGTCGAGAAGCCGCCGCTGGCCGAGGCGGAGGCGATGCTGGCGACCGGCGGCCATGTCTGGAATTCCGGCATGTTCCTGTTCCGCGCCGACCGCCTGCTGGAGGAACTCGGCCGCTTCGAGCCGGAGCTCCTGGCCGCGGTGCAGCGTGCCTTGTCCGCCGCCGGCCATGCGGCCGACGCTGCGGCCGAGCTGGCGCCGGAGGCAGCCGCCTGGGCCGCCGTGCCGTCCGTCCCGATCGACAAGGCGGTGATGGAGCGTTCCGAGCGGGTGGTGTGCGTACCCTGCGATCCGCAATGGTCCGATGTCGGCTCCTGGCAGGCGATCTGGGAGCTCATGGACCACGACGCCCGGGGCAATGCCACGACCGGTGACGTCCTCCTGGCGGATGCGGACGACAATCTGGTGCGTTCGGAGCGACGCCTCGTGGCGCTGGCCGGTGTACGCGACCTGGTGGTGGTGGAAACCGCCGACGCGGTGCTGGTCGCCGACCGCGCCCACTCCGAGCAGGTGAAGAACCTGGTGACGGCGCTCACCGCCGCCGGACGCCGCGAGGCGGTGGTGCATGCCAGCGAGATCCGGCCGTGGGGACGGCTCACCGCGCTGGCCGAAGGTCCGGGCTTTCGGGTGCGCGAGTTGGTGGTCGATGCCGGTGCCCGGCTGTCCCTGCAGCGCCATCCCGAGCGGGTCGAGCACTGGGTGATCGTGGCCGGCCAGGCCTCGGTCGAGTTGGACGACGACGTGCGCCGCCTGCGCCCGGGTGCGGTGGTCACGGTCCCGGCCGGCGCCGTCCACCGCCTGTCCAACCCGGTGGACATGCCGCTGCGCCTGATCGAGGTGGCGCTCGGCACCGATCTCGATGACACCCGTACCGAGCGGCTGGACCCGCCCGAGACCGGCCACGGCTGACGGCGGGCAGGCATGGCCGGCCGCTGACAGGACCGTGCCGCCCATTCGGGTGCCGGCGGGCGAATTTCCGTGGCGCCATGGTTCCAGGCGGCCACGGCCAATCCGACCATGCATGCTGGCGCTGCCAACGTCACTCGAAGGTTCCGCCGCCCTCGCCCTGGACAGACTGTGCAAAATGCCCGCGCAGGGCGGGGACGATGCCGGACCGGCCTGCTGCTATGAAACCGGCGGCTTTCACGCGCGGCGGGCATCCCGAGACAGGGACGGCCGGCGGCCGTGTCGCCAGCCGCCAGGCGACGATCCGGCCTCACTCGGCAAGATGTACCCGCCCAGCGGGATGCGGAACCGGGCCGCGTCCTCTGCCCGGGCACCTGTCCATGGCAGCGGGACCGCCATCGTCGCCGGCAACGGCGGTCGTTCAGCACCGGCCCGCCTCGTCTCGAGCCGTCGATTCCGGCTCCGCGCAGCCGTCCAGCCAGCGGCGCAGCACCGGATGCAGGCCCGGCTCGGCCCGTAGCTCGGCCGGACAGTGCCATGAAACGGCCACGATCTCGGCGCCATCCGGCCGGAGTGCCGGCTGCTCCAGAAGCTCCGCCTCGAACAGGTGGACCCGCAGCCTGCGCCACTCATGGACCAGCTCCAGCACCGGCAGAGCGCGCAGCCGGTCCGGGGACAGGACCAGGCCGACCTCCTCGGCGAGCTCACGCACCATCCCCGCTTCCGGCTCCTCGCCCGGGTGGAGCCCACCGCCCACCAGGCTCAGGCCCTTGCGGAACGACTGGCGCACCACCAGGACCCGGCCCTGTGCCTTGATCGCCACCGCCACCCCGGTCGCCCTGGGCCGGGTGAGCCACCACCAGGCGCGGGCGAGCGGGAAGCCGGTACGATAGACGAGGCGGCGCAGGAAGTTGGCGAGCGGGCGTGCTTTGGTCATCGGCTCAGGCAGGCGGCTGCTGCGGACCGCCGAGGCTGCTCATGAGCCCCTGCGCCAGCCGGGTGATGTCCTGCGCCGCCCGGCTGTTCGGATGGCGGGTCAGGAGCGGGGTCTGGGCCTTGAGCGCCTCGGCGACGCGAGGGTCGCGATGCACGATGCCGAGCAGGGCCGGCTCGCGCGCCAGGAAGTGGATGCACACCCGCCGCAGCACGCCGTAGGTGGCCCGTCCCTCGGTTTCTGTTTCCGCCATGTTGACGATGATCTGGTGCTCCTGCCGGTCCCGGGCGACCTTGATGAACGCATAGGCATCCGCAAGTGCCGAAGGCTCGTCGGCAGTCACCACCAGGGCCTGGTCGGCCAGGGCCGCCAGACGGCGCACCGACCGCTCCAGCCCGCCGCCCAGATCCAGGATGGTGATATCGAACCGCGCGGCCAGGTCCAGCAGGTCGCAGCCCAGCCGGTCCATGGCCTGGTCCGTCACTTGGCCGACCAGGCCGCTGCCCGACCGGCCGGGCACCACGGTGATCCCGCTGCGGGGGTCCTGGACGAGGGCGTCGGCGAGGCTGGCGCGCCCGGCCAGCACGTTGGCCAGGTCGGTGCGCCGGGCCAGGCCCAGATGGAGGTCGATGCTGGCGGCGGTCAGGTCGGCATCGACCAGCAGCACGGAGCGGCCCGCCTGGGCCAAGGCCTGGGCGATGCCGACCGCCAGGAAGGTCCGGCCGACGCCGCCCTTGGCCGAGCCCAAAGCGAGGATGGGGCTGCGCGCGCTCATCGGCCGTCTCCCAGCTCGGCCTTGCTCATCAGAAGCCTCGCCAGACCGATCGCGGTGAGCGGCTTCAGGCCGCTGCCGATCACCGGCCCGATCCCGGCGGCGACCAGTGCCGGCCCCGCTTCGGCAGCGGCCAGCACGCCGCCCAGCCGGCGCGCATTGTCCAGGCGCGAGATCACCATGCGCCGGCAGCCGATCGCGGCGAAGTTGCCGGCGACGTCCCGGGCCTCGCCGGCCGACAGGCCCGCCGGCAGGACGAGCAGGAGCTCGGCACGCATCGCACCCGAGAGTTCGGCCAGCCGCATCATCTCCTGGGACTGGAACGGGTTCACGCCCTGGCTGTCCACCAGCAGCGGCCCCTCGCCCTCGCCGGTGACGAATGCCCGGGGATCCAGGCCGGAGGGCTGGATCTGCAGAGGACGCAGGAGGTCG
>NZ_DATMFZ010000051.1:0-3550 GCF_035556675.1 Geminicoccus sp.
CGGGCTGCATTTCACCCTGGCGCTGGTCGAACTCGCGATCTTCGATCTGCCCGGACATGGGATGGTGGTCGTGCCGTCCATTCCGCTGCAGACGACCAACGTGGTGCGCGGGATCGTCGTGCTGGAAGATCGGTCCGGTTCACCCGTGCCGACGGTACACATCATGCCACCGCCGGACACGGCACGGGCTCGGCGCCCCAGCAACATCACGGAGATGGAGTTCTTCGCGGCCCTGGATGCACTGCGTCCCGGAACCTCCACCCGTCTGCTCGCCCTGGTCGAGAAGGGTCAGGACATCGGCCTGTTCATCTATGTCAGGAAGACCCTGATCATTGCCTTCCCTACCGTGGGGGATCGCGTGCGGCTGCTGGTGGTCGATCAGAACGGTCATGCCAATACGAGTTATGTCTGGTGGCTCCAGACCAACCGCCCGATCACGAGCGCCTATCTGGAGGCGATGGCAGATGCCATTCCTGGCGCGGTGGTACGGCAGACAGAGGTACCCTACATCCGCCTTCAGGACCGCCCATTGTCGATCTGGGATGTGCTGGATCACGGGGATGCCTGGCTGGAGGCGAAGGAGCTATCATGACGCGCTCCAGACAACCGGCCAGCAAAGTGCCACCTGACCAGTCCAGGTGGTTCCCGGCTAGCTCGCCGGTGCACAGGAAAATACGGACGGCGTCGGACTACTGCCGGCGCCATGACCATCGCCCCTGGCCGGCCTGGTCACGCGGCGTCCCTGCGCACGCCGGCCATGAGCAGGCCAATCCGCTTCTCGTCGGCCGCCCTGCCTTCGACCTCGCCGGTGAAGTGGCCGTCGAACATCACCAGGATGCGGTCGGCCAGGGCCATGATCTCGTCGAGTTCGACCGAGACCAGCAGCACGGCCTTGCCGGCGTCGCGCAGCTCGATCAGGCGGCGGTGGATGAACTCGATGGCACCGATGTCGACGCCGCGGGTCGGCTGGCCCACCACCAGCAGCACCGGGTCGTGCTCGATCTCGCGGGCCAGCACCAGTTTCTGCTGGTTGCCGCCGGAAAAGGCGGTGACGGCATAGGCAGGGTCGGGCGGACGCACGTCGAAGATCCGCATCCACTCGCCGCAGCGGCGCTGCAGCATCGGGCGGTCCAGGAACGGGCCGTTCACGCAATCCGGGCGGTCCTGGTAGCCGAGCAGCGCATTCTCCCAGGCGGGGAATCCGGCGACGAGGCCCATGCGCAGCCGGTCCTCGGGCACATGGCCCAGCCCCTCCGGCCGACCCTCGCCGCCCCGGACCGGGTGGCCGTCCAGCTCGATCCGGCCGGAGGTCGCGGGCCGGATGCCGGTGATCGCTTCCAGGAGTTCGGACTGGCCGTTGCCGGCGACCCCGGCGATCCCCAGGATCTCGCCGCGGCGGACCGCGAACGAGACGCCCTTGACCCGTTGCACCCCCTGCCGGTCGGTCACCACCAGATCGTCCACCTGCAGCGCGACCGGCCCGGGACGGGCCTCGCCCTTGGCGACCCGCAGCAGGACCTTGCGCCCGACCATCAGCTCGGCCAGTTCCTCGCGCGAGGTCCGGGCGGTCGGGCGGTGCGCCACCATGGCTCCCTGGCGCATGACGCTCACCTGGTCGGTGACCGCCATGATCTCGCGCAGCTTGTGGGTGATCAGAACCACCGTGCGGCCCTGGGCGCGCAGGCTCTTGAGGATGCGGAACAGATGGTCGGCCTCCTGCGGGGTGAGAACCCCAGTGGGCTCGTCCAGAATCAGGATGCGGGCACCACGGAACAGGGCTTTGAGGATCTCGACGCGCTGCTGCACGCCCACCGGCAGGTCCGACACCAGGGCGTCCAGCGGCACGTCCAGCCGGTATTCGCGCTCCAGCCGCTCGACCTCCGCCCGGGCGCGCGCAGCGCCCCCGGCCAGGAGCGGCCCGCCTTCCGCCCCCAGCAGCATGTTCTCCAGCACGGTGAAGGTCTCGACCAGCATGAAATGCTGGAACACCATGCCGATTCCGGCCCGGATCGCGTCCTGCGGCCCGGTGATGCGCACCTCCTGACCGTCGATCAGGATCTGGCCGGCATCCGCCTGATAGAACCCGTAGAGGATGTTCATCAGGGTCGACTTGCCGGCCCCGTTCTCGCCGATGATCCCGTGGATCGTACCGGCTCGGACCGCCAAGTCGACCGCGCGGTTGGCATGGACCGGGCCGAACCGCTTGTCGATGCCGCGAAGCTCGACCGCGGCCGGGGCCGATGAGGGCTGCTGGCGCTGGAACATCGGCGCTCCGCGATGGGGGAACATGCTCTGGCCATCGAAGCTGGAGCGATCCCTGCACGATCAGGCGGTTCCACCTGCCGCAGAAATCGCTCCAGGGCGGACCTGCCGGGTGCCGCTTACTGCTGCTTGGAGTAGTAGTCCTGGACCTGGATCTCGCCCGAGATGATCTTGGCCTTGGCCTCGTCCAGCTTCGCCACGATGTCGGGGGTCAGCACGTCCTTGTTGTACTCGTCCAGCGCGTAGTCGACCCCTTCCTCCTTGAGGCCGAGATTGAGCAGGCCCGGCTGCCAGCTGCCGTCCTGCGCGGACTTGAACGCCTCGTACACGGCGACGTCGACCCTTTTCAGCATCGAGGTCAGCACGTTGCCCGGGTAGAGGTGGTTCTGGTTGCTGTCGACGCCGATCGAGAACTTGTCCTTGTCCTTGGAGGCTTCCAGCACGCCCAGCCCCGCGGCACCGGCCGCGGCATAGACCACGTCCGCACCACCGTCATAGTGGCTGAAGGCCAGTTCCTTGGCGCGGGTGGCATCGCTCCAGGCGGCCGGCGTGGTGCCGACATAGTTGGCGGTGAACTCGATGTCCGGGTTGGCCGCCTTCGCGCCCTGCTCGTAGCCCCACTCGAAATTGTGGATCAGCGGGATGTCCATGCCGCCGACGAAGCCGATCTTGCCGGTCTGGCTCTTCAGGGCCGCGGCCATGCCGACCAGGTAGCTGCCCTCGTGCTCCTTGAAGAGGATCGACTGGACGTTCGGCTTGTCGACACTGGCGTCGATGATCGTGAACTTGGCATCCGGATAGCGCTCGGACACGCCTTCCAGCGAGGTCCCGAAGGCGAAGCCCACCACGACGACGATGCTGGCCCGCTTGGCCATGCGCTCCAGCGCCTGATCGCGCTGGCTCTCGTTGGTCACCTCGAACTCGAGATAGGAGATCCCGGTCTCGGCCTTGAACTTCTCCGCACCGTTGTAGGCGGCCTCGTTGAAGGACTTGTCGAACTTGCCGCCCATGTCGAAGAGCAGAGCCGGCTGGAAGTCCTGGGCGTGTGCGGTCACCGACAGGCTGAGGAGGCTGGCTGCGGCGAGAAGCGCCGAACGACGGATCATCTTCGTCTCCCAAGGGACCGACCCACGAAGAACCGGCCAGGCGCGGCGCGGTCGCCGCAGACATCCCGGGGGAGCGTAATTGCGGCGCGGCGCTAGGCAAGGCCTGTCGCGCACGCTCGCCGGCCCCTGGCTGCCTGGAAGCCTGTAAGGGAACTGCCGACGTGCCCGTTCGGCATGGCTGC
>NZ_DATMFZ010000052.1:0-53642 GCF_035556675.1 Geminicoccus sp.
GCGCAGATCGTCCAGGATGACGGCTCCTGCCAATTGTCCACGGCCGAGCGCAATTTCTGTGCTGGCTGCGGCACGGCGCTCTGGCTGTTCTCGCCGGAATGGCCGGAACTGGTGCATCCGTTCGCCGCGGCGATCGACAGCGAGCTGCCCCGCCCGCCTGCCCTGGTCCACATGATGCTGCGCTTCAAGCCGGACTGGGTGGTGCCGGAGATCGGCAGCGCGGACCAGCAGTTCGATCTCTACCCGGAACTGTCGCTGGCCGACTGGCACAAGCGGCACGGCCAATGGGTCGACTGATCCACCGGCCCTTCCTGATACGGCCGGCTCATGGCATGATCGATGGTCGCCCGTGCCAGCCGTGGGCATTGGCCCGCGGCCGGCATCAACATGATTTTGCGAAACGAACCCGAGCCGCCTCGACGAATCAATGACTTGAAAAGTTTCGACAAGTTCTCAGACGGCTGAACCCGGTGCCGGCAGATGCGGCTCGATCGCCGCGATCTCGTCCGCGGTGAGGGTTCCCGCTGCCAGTGCCGCCAGGCTGTCGTCGAGCTGAGCCACGTCCCGCGCGCCAATCAGGGCGGTGGTGACCCGCGGGTCGCGCAGCACCCAGGACAGGGCCAGCTGGGCCAGGCTCTGCCCGCGCCCCTTCGCCAGCTCGTTCAGGGCCCGGAGCCGTGCCTGCAGCTCGGGCGTCACCCGCTCGGGCTTGAGCGAAGTCGTGCCGCGGCTGGCCCGCGAGCCCTGCGGCACGCCCTCCAGATACTTGGCGCTGAGCAGGCCCTGGGCCAGCGGCGAGAACACGATGCAGCCGATCCCACTCTCCTCCAGCGTGTCCAGCAGCCCGCCTTCCGCCGTGCGGTCCAGCATGGAGTAGCGCGGCTGGTGGATCAGGCAGGGCGTGCCCAGCTCGCGGAGGATCGCCGCCGCCCGGCGGGTCGTCTCGGGCGGGTAGTTGGACAGGCCGGCATAGAGCGCCTTGCCGCAGCGCACGGCCTGGGCGAGCGCCCCCATCGTCTCCTCCAGCGGCGTCTCCGGATCCGGCCGGTGGCTGTAGAAGATGTCGACATAGTCCAGTCCCATCCGGCGCAGGCTCTGGTCGAGGCTGGCCAGCAGGTACTTGCGCGAGCCGTTCTCGCCATAGGGACCGGGCCACATCGGATAGCCGGCCTTGGTCGAGACGATCAGCTCGTCGCGATAGGGCCGCAGATCCTGGGCCATCACCCGGCCGAACAGTTCCTCGGCCGAGCCCGGCGGCGGGCCGTAATTGTTGGCCAGGTCGAAATGGGTGATGCCGCGATCGAACGCCCGGCGCAGTACGGCCCGGCCGGTCTCCGGCGCATCGATGCCGCCGAAGTTCTGCCAGAGCCCCAGTGCGATCGGCGGCAGCTTCAGGCCGCTCTTGCCGCAGCGTCGGTAGGGCATCGTCTGATAGCGGCCTGCATCGGCCTGCCAGTCCAGAGCCATCGACAGTCATCCTCCCTTGCGAACTCGCCCGCCCGTTCCGTGTGCGGCCCGAATGGAAACCTGTCCACCGCACAGGCGGCGGGCCGACCGTAGCGGCGGTGCAACGATCGGTCGCGGCAAGAAACTGGAGTTTCTTGGTCAACAATCTTATAGACCCGGGCGGACCTGTCGGATCTCTCGCTTCCCCCGCCAGCGGCAATGCCGAACAGGGGTCGCCGGGCCATCGGCACCGCCGCGCGCTTTCGGATCTGCCTGCGCGGATAGGACCGTTGACCCGGTGCGCCTTGTTTGGGCATGGCTCGCCGCATCTTTCAGGAATCCAGGTTTCCGCCACGGCGTCCGGAACTTTGTCGCAGCACCTGACCCCATCGGATCATCCAGGCACCATGTCCCATCTCGACGAGCTCGAGGCCGAGAGCGTCTACGTCCTCCGTGAGGCGTTCGCCAAGCTGGAGCGGCCCGCCATCCTCTGGTCCCTGGGCAAGGACAGCAATGTCGTCCTGTGGCTCACCCGCAAGGCGTTCTTCGGGCACGTGCCGTTCCCGGTCATGCACGTCGACACGGGCAAGAAGTTCAAGGAGATGTACGCGTTCCGCGACCGCTACGCGAAGGAGTGGAACCTGAACTTCATCCGCGAGGAGTGCCCGCCGGTCGAGATGACCGATCCGACCCTGCCGCCGGCCGCCCGCTCGGCCGCGCGCAAGACGCTGGGCCTGAAGGCGGCGCTCGCCAAGCACCAGTTCACCGGGCTGGTCGCCGGCATCCGCCGCGACGAGGAGGCGATCCGCGCCAAGGAACGCTATTTCTCGCCGCGCAGCGAGGACGGCTCGTGGAACCTGAAGGACCAGCCGCCGGAGGTGTTCGAGCAGTACATGACCAGCTTCCCGCCGGGCGTGCACGTGCGCATCCATCCGCTGCTGCATTGGTCCGAGCTCGACATCTGGCGCTACACCAAGCGCGAGAACATCCCGGCCATCGACCTGTACTTCGCCAAGAACGGCATGCGCTACCGGTCGCTGGGCGACGAGGACATCACCAAGCCGGTGCCGTCCACCGCCTCCACCATCGACGAGATCATCGCGGAACTGGAGACGACCAAGGTGGCGGAACGCTCGGGCCGCGCCATGGATCACGAGGCCGAGGACAGCTTCGAGCGCCTGCGCGCCTCCGGCTACCTCTGATCCTCCGCCCGCTCCTCCGTTCCGCCCGGAAGCTACCAAGATGTCCGACCATAGCGGTCAGAAACTCGCCATCGTCATCGTCGGCAGCGTGGACCACGGCAAGTCCACCCTGATCGGCCGCCTCCTGCACGACACCGGCTCCTTGCCCGAGGGCAAGTTCGAGGCGCTGCAGGCCATGTCGAAGAAGCGCGGCATGCCGTTCGAATGGGCCTTCGCGCTGGACGCCATGCAGGCCGAGCGCGACCAGGGCATCACCATCGACACCGCCCGGATCCGCTTCGCCACCAAGAAGCGCGACTACATCATCATCGACGCGCCCGGCCACCGCGAGTTCCTGAAGAACATGGTGACCGGCGCCTCGGCGGCCGATGCGGCGCTGCTGCTGGTCGATGCCGAGGAGGGCGTGCGCGAGCAGTCACGCCGCCATGCCTACGTGCTCCATCTCCTGGGCATCCGGCAGGTCGCGGTCCTGGTCAACAAGATGGACCTGGTGGGCTACGACGCCGAGCGCTTCGGCAAGGTCGCCGAGGCGATCCGCGGCAACCTCAACGCCCTGGACATCGAGCCCACCCACATCATCCCGATCGCCGCGCGCGATGGCGACAACCTGGCGGCCAAGAGCCAGCGGATGCTCTGGTACCAGGGCCCGGCAGTGGTGGACGTGCTGGACGAGTTCCAGCCGCGTGCCCGCGGGATCGAGGCGCCGCTGCGCCTGCCGGTGCAGGACGTCTACAAGTTCGACCAGCGCCGGATCATCGCCGGCCGGATCGAGAGCGGCCGGCTGGAAGCCGGCCAGCAGATCCTGTTCTCGCCGTCCGGCAAGGTGGTGAAGATCGCTTCGGTCGAGGCCTGGAACGTGCCGGAGCCGCCGACCTCGGCGGTTGCCGGAGCGGCGGCCGGCATCACCCTGGACGAGCAGATCTTCGTCGAACGCGGCGAGGTCATCAGCCATCTGGAGAACCCGCCGGTCCTGACCAACGTGTTCCGCGGCAAGCTGTTCTGGCTGTCGAAGAAGCCGCTCGAGGTCGGCCGCAGCTACACGCTGAAGCTGGCGACCGTGGAAGCGCCGGTGGTCGTCGAGAAGATCGAGAAGGTCATCGACACGACCGATCTCGGCGAGCGGCAGATGGAGCGGGTCGAGCGCGACGAGGCGGCGGAGGTGATCTTCCGCAGCACGCGCATGCTGGCGCTGGACGAGTACCGCAGCGTGCCCGGCACCGGGCGGTTCGTGCTGGTCGACGACTATCTCACCGTCGCGGCCGGCCTCGTCTCGATGGAGGGCTATCCGGACCAGCGCCGCCAGCTCGCGGTCAAGGCGACCAACGTCCACGCGGTCGGCCATGCGGTGACCCGGGAGGCGCGCACCCTGCGCAACGGCCATGCCGGCGGCGTGCTCTGGCTGACCGGCCTGTCCGGTGCCGGCAAGTCGACCCTGGCGCTGGCGCTGGAGCGCGAGCTGTTCGCCAAGGGCTGGCATGTCTACGTGCTGGATGGCGACAATGTCCGCTCCGGCCTGAACCGCGACCTGGGCTTCGGGCCGGAGGATCGGGCGGAGAACATCCGCCGGATCGGCGAGGTCGCCGCCTTGTTCGCCGATGCCGGCTTCCTGGTGGTCACCTCGTTCATCTCGCCCTATCGCACCGACCGGCAGCGGGCGCGCGATGCCGCGGGCGAGCGGTTCCGCGAGATCTACGTCAAGGCGTCCCTGGAAGCCTGTGAGGCCCGCGACCCTAAAGGCCTCTACCGCAAGGCGCGCAGTGGTGCGATTAGCGACTTCACCGGGATCCAGGCACCGTATGAGGAGCCGGAGCATCCCGACGTGATCGTGGAGACCGACCGGCAGAGCGAGGCCGAGTGCATCGAGGTGCTGATGAACTTCGTACGCCAGCAGTTCGCGGCATGATGGGGCGGGCCGGCCTAGCCGGCCCCGCGAGCCTGCGGGTCGATGCCGGTGCCCACGGGGACGGCGGCGAGGCGACATGCGCATTGCGGTGATGATGCGGCATGTCGCGGAGGACGGCGGCACCGGCACCTATACCCGCGAGATCGTGCGCCGCCTGGTGCAGCAGGGCAGCGGCCATCGCTTCGACCTGCTGCTCGACGAGCCGGACCAGGCCCGGCACTGGCAGGACCTGTCCAATGCGCAGCCGGTCGTGCTGCCGGCCAGCAGCCGGCTCGCCTGGGACCAGTGGACGGTGCCCCGCTGGTGCAATGCCCGCCAGGTCGACGTGATCTTCAATCCCAAGCACTCGATGCCGTTCCTGGCCAAGGCACCGTGCCTGTTCGTGCTCCACGGTGCCGACTGGTTCGTGGTGCCGGAGAACTATGGCTGGCGCCTGCGGGCCTACCAGGCCCTGGCCCTGCCGCTCTACCTGCGCAAGGCCGCCTACACGATCAGCGTGTCCGAGGAGAGCCGCCAGCGCCTGGGCATGCGCTTCCCGTTCACGCGGGAGCGCTCCTGCACGATCCATCACGGCGTGGCCAGGCGCTTTGCGCCGGTGACCGATCGGCGGCATCTGGACGAGGTGCGCCGACGCTACCGGCTGCCGCAGCGGTTCGTCCTCTATCTCGGGCTCATCTACCGGCAAAAGAACGTGGCCGGGCTGCTGGAGGCGTTCCAGCTTCTGGCGCCGGCGGTGCCGCACGACCTGGTGCTGGCCGGGCGGCCGGCTTTTCATGGTGAGCGCGAGCTGGCGCAGCTGGCCGACCCGGAGCTGGCGCGCCGGGTGCATCGGCCGGGCTGGATCGCCGACGCCGACCTGCCGGCCGTGCTGTCGCTGGCGGAACTCTTCGTGTTTCCATCACGCTACGAGGGCTTCGGGATCCCGCTCCTGGAGGCGATGGCCTGCGGCACGCCGGTGGTGACCTCCACCGGCGGCTCGTGCCCGGAAGTGGTGGGCGACGCAGCACCCACGATCGACCCCGAGCGCCCGGACCTGCTGGCCCGGACGATGCAAGCGATCCTGACCGATCCCGCCCGTGCCGCCGAGTTGCGCCGCCGCGGGCTGCAGCGGGTCCGCCTGTTCGACTGGGATACGGCCGCCGCCCGGACGCTGACCGTGATCGAGGCTCTGGGTCGAGGTGATCTGCCGCGTCTGCAGGCCCCGCCCGGCCTGCTTGCGTCCGCTTTGGGCCAGCCGAGCGCTCCCCCTGAACCTGCCGCACCGCCGGACCCGGTGCACTCCTAGGTCTGGGCGAGGCTGCCTGCCGGCAGTACCAGAGCCGCCTGCCGGTCGAAGCCGATGGTGACAAGGCTTCCAGGCGCGGTGTCGGTCAAGCCGCCATGATTGGTGAGATGGACCGATAGCTCCCGGCTGAGGCCTTCCGTCACGATGTTGGCATAGGCGCCCTCCAGGTCGACCCGGATCACCCGCGTGTCGACCCGGTTGTCGACAGGCTGGCCGTCGACGAGGCCGCACCGCTCCGGGCGGACGAACAGGATGGCCGCATCGCCGGCCCGGGTAGTCTCGCCGCAGCGGCCGAGCAGGCGGCCTTGCGCCGTGTCGAGTGCTGCGAATCCTCCCGACACTTCGGCGACCCGGCCGGGAAAGGCGTTGTTCTCTCCGACAAAGGTCGCGCAGAACGCGGTGCTCGGGCGGTCGTAGATCTCCTGCGGCGTGCCGGTCTGCTCGATCCGCCCGTTGCTCATCACCGCGATCCGGTCGGACATGGTCAGAGCCTCGCCCTGGTCGTGGGTTATGTAGACGAAGGTAACGCCGGTGCGACGCTGCAGAGTGCGCAGCTCGGCCCGCATGTGCTGGCGCAGCTTCAGATCCAGTGCCGAGAGCGGTTCGTCCAGCAGCAGGACGGAAGGCTCGACTGCGAGCGCCCGCGCGATCGCGACCCGCTGCCGCTGCCCGCCGGACAGCTCCGCGACCATCTTCTCGCCCTGGTTGGCCAGGGCCACCATCTCCAGCAGTTCCTCGGCGCGCCGGCGCCGCGCCCCCTTGGCGACGCCGCGCACCTCGAGGCCGAACGCGACATTCTCCCAGACCTTCATCAGTGGGAACAGCGCCAGGTTCTGGAAGATCAGGGCGGTCGGGCGCCGGTTCGGCCCGATGCCGGCCATGTCCTTCTCGCCGATCAGGATGCGGCCCTCGGACGGCTCCATGAAGCCGCTGATCATCCGCAGGATGGTGGTCTTGCCGCAGCCGGATGGGCCCAGGAAGCTGAAGAACTCCCCGGGCTCAATGTGCAGGCTGACATCCCTGACCGCGGTGAACGCGCCGAACCGGATGGTGATCGCGTCCAGCGAGATGCTCTGGCCATTCATCGGGCTGGATTCCCAGGCTGCCATTGCCGGCAGGCGGGAGCGTAACGGCAGCCGGGCTGCGGTGGAAGTGGCTGCGCAATGCCGCCCGCGACCCCCGAACGGCACGCGCCCGCCAGTCGGGGGACAGGCGGGCGCGTCGCAACGAATCGAGCGTCAAGAATTAGTCGGAATAGTACTTCGTATAGGTACCGTAGTACTCGCCGGCGTCGCCATAGCCGTAGCGCTTGTGCTTCTTGACATCGACCTGGGTCAAGACCGCGCCCAGCAGCTTGGCCCGCGCACCGCGCAGCGCCTGCACCGCATTGTGCGCCAGCTGGTGCTTGGTCTCGGCCCATTGGGTCACGAACACCACCGTGTCCGCCACGGGGCAGAGCAGCAGCGCGTCGTTCACGCCCAGCACCGGCGGAGTGTCGAGGATCACGTAGTCGTAGGTGCCCCGTGCCTCCTCGATGAGGGCCTTGAGCTTCTTGCTTTCCAGCAGTGCCGCGGGATTGGTCGGCCTGCGGCGCACCAGCAGCAGGTCCACGTCCGTTCCCGGGTGCTGGACCACCGCATCCTCAAAGCTGACCTCGCCGCCCAGGAGCTCCACCACGCCGTTGGCCGGCTCCACGCCGAAGTTCTTTGCCTGCACCGGACGGCGGGTGTCTAGGTCGATCACCAGCACCCGGTGGTCAGCCGCGGCCGAAATCACTGCCAGGCTCTGCACCAGGGTACTCTTGCCTTCGCCCGGCACGGACGAGGTCACCAGGATGACCCGCGGCGGGTTGTCGACATCGGCGAACCGGATCGCCGTGCCGACCCCGCGCACTGATTCCGCGAACACCGAGAGCGGCTTGTCCTTGAGGAACCGCCAGGCGGGGCGCTTGGCCGTGATCTCCTTGGTCTGCGGGATCAGGCCGACCCGCAGGAGCCCCAGATGCCGCTCGACGTCCTCGGCCGAACGCAGCCCCTTGTCCATCCGCTCCAGGAGCAGGGCGCCCATGCTGCCGAGCAGCGAGGAGGCGACGAAGCCAACCGCCAGGAAGATCGGCAGGCCGGGCGTGGACGGATCGACCGGGCGCTGGGCGGCCGACAGGAGCTTCGCATCCGAATCCAGGATCTGCTGCTGCTCGCGGGTTTCCTTGTAGCGCTGCAGGAAGCTCTCGTAGAGCTGCTTGGTCGACTGGGCCTCGCGCTCCAGCTCGCGCAGGCCGACCTCCGCAACCATGCCTTCGCCGCTCTTGCCCTGCGCCTGGCCCAGCTGCTCCTGCAGGACGGCGATCTGCGCCGCGTTGACCTGCGCCTCGTTCTCCATGTTGGCGATGATCCGCTCGATCTCGCCGTTGACGCTGTGCCGGAGCTTCTCCTTCTCCGTGGCGATCAGCTGCACGCGCGGATGCTTGGCGCCGAAGGTGGCGCGCAGCTCGCCTTCCTGGCGCTCCAGATCGCTTTCCTGGGCACGCAGTTGCAGGACGAGCGGCGAGGCCAGCACTTCCGGCAGCGTGTCGAGCGGCTGGCCCTTGGCCTTCAGCTCGCGCACGAACTGCAGCCGCGCCTCGCGCCCGGCCTGCTGCGCCTGGGCGGCCAGCAGCTGCTGGTTCATGTTGGTCAGCTGCAGGTCGGTCAGGTCGGTCCGGTTGCCGGAAGTGAGGTTGTGGTCGATCTGGTATTGCTGGACCTGCGCCTCGATCTGCTCCAGCTCCTTGCGCAGCTCCTCCACCCGCTGGCCCAGCCAGTCGCCGGCCTGATCGGTGGTCAGGCGCTTCTGGTCGATCTGGCTCTGGACGTAGCTCTCGGCCAGCAGGTTGGCGACCCGCGCAGCCTTGTCCGGGCTCTCGGACGTGAAGGACACGCCGATCACGAACGAACGGCCCTCCGGGGCCACCGTGAGGTTGCGCAGGAACTTGCTGCGGGCGACCTCACGATAGGGATCGGCGGCCAGAGCCTGGGAGAACTGCTCGCCATACGGCCCGCTGGTGAGCGGGTCCGTCACCGGTGCCGCCGGCTCACCCGTCATGACAGGGTCTGCCGTGGCGATCGGAGCCGCCTGAACGTCCGGCAGGGCACCAGCCGGCTCGACGGGTGCCTCGGCCGAGAGCGCCGGCATGCCGGCATCCGGCACTGCATCGCCGGGCGCAGCCGACAGCCCGTCGCCCGCACCGGCCGCGGGAAGCGGGGCGCCCTGGTCGAGCGTCGCCATCTGGATCAGCTCATTGGCGACCAGCGGCTCCTTGGCGAGACCGGTAGCGATCAGCCAGCTGTTCGGCACGAACGAGGTCGCGGTCGCGAGGTAGCCGCTCCAGGGCTCCGGCAGGGTGAAGACCAGGACTTGGCCTTCCTCGCCCTCCTCGACGGACGGGCGGAACTCCTCGTCGTTGAACAGGTTGAGCCGGGTCATCACCCGATCGACCACCGGCGCCGACTGGAGCACGCGGATCTGCGTCTCGACCGTAGTCGGATTCGCATCCAGGCCGGCTGCGACCTGCTCCATGTTGACCACGTTGGAGCTCTGGCCCTGAACTACCACCATGGCCTTGGCGGTATACTTCTTGGTCATCGACAGGCCGGCGAGCCCGGCGAGCCCGGTGCCCAGGACCACGATGCCGATGATCATCGCCTTGCGGCGCCACAGGGTCGCCGCCAACTGGCCGAGATTCGGCCCGTCGGCCTCGCCCTCATAGTCGGCCGGCCGGTAGGCGACCTGGTTCTGCGGAGGATAGCGGTACTGATCGTCGGCCATGATCACGGTCATATCACGTCAGGGGTGGCTCGGCGCCGGTCAGGCACGAGGAGGCGTGATCGGATGCTGATGGAACGTGATCGAGGAAACCCGAAACAAGACGCACCCAAGCTACCCGTGTAGCCCGACAGGCCTTATCTGCTGCGTTTCCGATCGAGTCAGCGTTCGCTGCACTGCACCCAAAGCAGTCCATAACAGCGAAACGCTATGACGGGAAAGGGTGTTGTAGTCGACCCACCTGCGGCGATGTCGCTCATTCAAAAATCTTCTCCCCCTCCGGGCGAGAACAAGACCGAGCCATCCGTCGCCGGATGGCTCGACAGTTGAACCAGGGTCTTGACGGGCCGGGCCTCAGGCGGCGGTGTACTTCTCCACGTATTCCGCCCGCACCGGGTTGAACCATGGTGTCACCATCGGCCACCACCACAGATTGTCGACGGCGCCCTCCGGGTAGGCCGCCTCGAACGCGGCCTTGGCCTCCGGCTTGAGCAGGGGCACGGCCTCCGCAACCACGCTGTTGTAGCCGGACTGGTTGGCCATCGCGGCACCCATGTCCGACCGGTACATGTGGTTGATGAAGGCATAGGCGCCCTCCACATTCTCGGCCCCGGTCGGGATCGACATGCCATCGAGCCAGGCGAACCCGCCCTCCTTGGGCATGAGGTACCTGATCCGCCCGCCCGAGGTCCGGCTGAGCACGATGCCCGGCCCGTCCCAGGTGAGGCCGATGACGCAGCCATCCTGGTTGAACGCGGTGTACTGGTCGTCGGCGCTGTTCCAGAACTTCTTGATGTTCTTCTTCAGCTCGATGGCGACCGGCAGGATCTGGTCGAAGATCTTCCGGGAGGTCTCCTCGTCCTTGTAGGCGTCGAGCATGCCGTTGGACTGCAACTTACCTTCCGCATCCATGGTGCGGCCGATTGCGATCAGCGCCGACTTCTGCCGCACCGTGGCCTTGCCGATCATCTCCGGCCGCCACAGATCGCCCAGCGACAGCGTGCCATAGCTGGTCTGGAACGCGCTGCTGTCGTAGGTCATGCCCTCCGTGCCCCAGTTGAAGGGCAGGATGTAGCGCTTGCCGCGATAGGTTCCGCCGAGGTCGATGGACCGCTCGTAGATCGAGGGATAGACAGCCTCGATGTCGATCTTGCTCTCGTCCAGCGGCTGAAGCAGGTCGCCAGCGTCATACCATTGCGGGCCCTCGGTGGTGGTCGGCATGACCAGATCGAAGCCGGCGCCACCCGATGCCTTGAGCTTGTTGAACAGCTCGTCGTTGCTGCCGAACTTGGACAGCTCGATGTCGAGTCCGGTCTCCTCCCGGAAGCTGTCGATCATGTCCTGGTAGATATAGTCCGACCAGGCGTAGACTTTCACCACGCCCGCGGCCGCGGCGTGCCGGCTGACCCAGGGTGCTGCCACGGCGGCCGCCCCGGCACCCATTGCCAGCCTGCCCAGCTCCCGCCGGCGCCAGCTCCGCGCCGCCTCGATCGTGCTGCTCGTCTCGGTCATGGTGCGCACCTATCCCCCATCGATCGGGTGGGCGCGACCATGGTCGGCGACATGCCGGCAGAGCGCCCCGCCATGATAGGAAGTGTCCTGAAGCAGCCAGAGCCGGTCAAGACCGCATCGTGGTACGACGTGACGGTTTCGGCGGATGGCGCACACCGCGCCGGAGCGTTCTAATCCTCGGCCTCGCCCTGAGCACTCCAGTCGACCTCGTCCTCACTCACCAGCATGCCCAGCATGGACGGGCCTTCCTCATGGACACGCTTTCGGTCGCCGCAGACCAGATGATGCCATTCGGGCAGGTCGTAGCCATGCGCCACCAGCCGATAGGCGCAGCTATGCGGCAGCCAGGTGAGCTCGTAGACGTTCTCCGGCGTGATCGCGACGCAGTCCGGGACACGCCGGTGGCGATTGCGGTAGTCGCTGCAGCGATTGGTGCACAGGTCGAGGAGGCGGCAGGCGACGTCGCTCAAGGCCAGCTCGCCCGTGTCCTCGTCCTCCACCCGGATCTGGCAGCACAGGCCGCAGCCATCGCAGAGCGACTCCCATTCCTCGGGCGTCAGCTCGTCCAGGTTCTTGGTACGCCAGAATGGTGCGGGCACGGCGGTCCCTGCATGGTTGGCGCGGCTACGGCGGCGCATCGCCGATCCCATCGAAAGTTACATTCCCGCCCGAGGTGGCGACTGCCAGGGCATTCGGCAACCATGCATGAATTCGCCTGATGCGGGAGTGGACAGGCTCCGGTGAACTGCCGTAAGTACGTGCCTATGGCACCAGCAGCTCCGCCGCCCCAGGGCGGACCACCCGATCGCAAACTCACCGTGCTGTTGCCGGCCGACGTGCTCCGGCAGCTGCGCACCCGAGTCGCCGAGGACGATACCACCATGCGCGCGCTGGTCCTGGATGCACTCGCGCGGGCGGGCTACCGAGTCGATGCGGCCGAGATCCGCGACCGGCGCCGGCCGGAGAGCCGCGACGGGGAGCGCCGATGATTCGGAACATCGTCCACATGGTGCCGCGCGCTGCCGAGGCCGAGCGGGGTGCCATGGGTCCAGAGCCCACCGAGGAGGCGGCCAGCACCGCGCGCGCCAGGCGGCGGCTCGCCGCGGACGGCGATGGTGCCGCCACCGGTCGGCAGGTGGACCTGTTCCTCGACAGCCTGATCAGCGCGCCGTTCAAGGATGACCGGGCGCTGATGGAGTTCCCGTTCTTCTCTCTGCAGAAGACGCCGCGCACCAAGCCCATGATCTATGACGACGGCAAGGTGCGGGTGGAGATCCGGCCGGGCGACCGCGGCATCGCCACGATCTGGGACAAGGACGTCCTGATCTACCTGGCTTCGATCATCAACGACCGGATCGAGCGGGGCATGCCGGTGGAGAAGACCGTGCGCTTCAATGCGCACAATCTCCTGCAGGTGACCGGCCGCGGCTCGGGCAAGCGGGCCTATGAACTGCTGCTGGACGCGATCTACCGGCTGCGCTCCACCACCATCGTCACCACAATCGAGTCACAGGACATCAAGGAGCGCCGCGGCTTCGGCTGGATCGAGACGTTCCGGGTGCTGGAGAAGAAGACCCGCACCGGCAAGAAGATCATGGCCGGCTGCGAGATCACCCTAAACGACTGGATGTTCCGGGCGATCGTCAAGGATCGTCGTGTCCTGACGATCAGCCCAGAATATTTCCAGATCAGCATGGGGCTGAAGCGCCGGCTCTACGAGCTGGCCCGCAAGCACTGCGGGTCGCAATCGCGCTGGGTGATCTCTCTGCCCAGGCTGATCGACAAGTGCGGCTCGGTGATGGAGGCGCGCTTCTTCAAGCCGCAGCTGCGCAAGATCGTCGAGGACGACGACCTGCCGGACTACCACATCGCGATCAATTTCGACCCGGCCGACCGGCAGGCGGTCGAGCATGACGGGTTCGATGGGCGCCGCTGGGCCTCGAACGAGCGGCTGCTGGTAGTGTTCTCGCCGCGGGCCGGCTGACGGCTCGGTACTTCGTCCACACTGCCAGCCCAGGCCGGTTCAGTACTTCGTTCACGAAGCGCCGTGCGGCGCTACGGGGGGACGCGCGGTCCGGCCCCGCTTTCGTGAATGATGTACCGAAGCTCGGTACATCATTCACGGCTTAGGGTCACCGAATCGGTACTTCATTCACGCAGCTGTGGGGACCGACCTCGGTACTTCGTTCACATGCCCCGGGAATCCCGCCACACGCGGGCAAAGGACTGCCTCCAGATGTCTATCAGGAGCCTGTCGGAGCTTGGCGTCGGCGAGCAGTGGCCACGATTCAGGTGAACGAAGTACCGTATGAGCCGGCGGCGGACGGCACATCGCGGACATTGGCCGCCCGAAGCTCGGTACTTCACCCACATAGGTGCGAAAGTTCGCGTGGCGTCTGCTCGGTACTTCATCCACGCGACGTCGGTACTTCGTCCACGTAGCCACTCGGTACATCATTCACCACAACCCGGTACATCATTCACAAAAACCATTGCTAACCAATTGAGTAGCCTGGGGTTTGCGACCCTCTAACCTTCTAACTCCTAATATATCCTAACTTTCTAACGGCTGGACCTACCTGGAAATGGCGGCACGACGACATGCTCGCGCCCGTGGCGCAGATAACTTGGCGCTCATGGCCGCTCAGCCTATCAGATGAAGTGCTGCTGCAGCCCGACCTGGACGTGATTCATGGTTGGGACGTGCGGTATCCAGCGATTCGCCATGACGCGGCCGCCGTCGGGCTGCTCCGGGTCCGGTCGATGATGGCCGATCAGGCGGCTGCCGCTGCCAAAGCCTGGTCCAGGCTCGGCTCGACCCGGACGATCCGGTCGAATCCGGTCATCTTCAGAATCTGCGCCACCGCATCGCTGGGGCTAGCCAGCACGAAGCTGCCGTCTTTGCCGAGACGACGTGCCGTCACCAGGAACACCCGCAGCCCGGCCGAGGAAACATAGCGGATCTGGCTGAGGTCGAGGACGATCCGCCGGCGGCCGTTCTCGGCATGGCCGGCAAGCTCCGCTTCCAGCTGCCCGCAGGATGCAGCGTTGAGGTCGCCTATCGGGCTCACCACCAATACCTCGCCTTCGAGGGCGCTGCTCAGTTCCATCACCGACTGCTACTCCTGCGCTGCCTGCGGCACCGAGCCATGCCTCATCCTTCCGCAGCAAGACGCGCCCGTCCAGCCGCCTCGACCGGCAAGGCCGCCGCCACCAGTTCTCGGACCTGCAGGCCCAGCAGACGGCGCAGGTCCAGGGCATATTCCTCGACGTCGTAGAGCCGAAGCCCGGCCTGGGCGAAAGCCGCGAACTCGTCCGGCTCCGGCAGACCGAAATATCTCATCCGCTCCGGGTCCTGCGGCGTGCTGCAAAGCGCCTGGCCGGCCGCCAGACGCGCCACCGCCGCAAGGATCGCCGGCACACCCGCCTCATAGGCACGCAGCACATGCCAAAGCATCGACCGGCCGGGGGCGATCGGCATGGGCTGCACCGTCACGACCGGGCCGGTATCGATGCCGGCATCCACCCGGTGCAGCGTGACGCCGATCTCCGGCCGCCCCAGCTTCATCTGGCGGAAGATCGCGAACAGCCCGCCGAACCCGGGCAGCGGCCCGGGGTGGAGATTGAGGATACCGTGGCGGGGCAGTTCCAGCATGGGCTGGCGGAACACCAGGCTGAAGCGGATCGACAGGACCAGGTCCGGCCGGAAGCGGACCGCCCGCTCGAAGCCATCGCCGGCATTGATCTGCCGGATGGTGCCGACCTGGATCGCCAGTTCCTTGCCCAGGCGCTCGAAGCTGCGCAGTCTCCACCCGGTGGGGGCGGCGGCTTCCGCCAGGGGCAGGAGCACCGATAGCGGCAGGTCCCGTTCCAGCAGCTTGAGGACGGCGAGATCCGGCAGGTGCCGCTCGGCCGGCCGCACCCGCTCGGTGAGCAGCACCTCGACATCGTGCCGCTCGGCCAGCGCCGGCAGCAGCCGATTCATGGCGATCAGGCTCGGAAGATCCGCCTTGGTGCAGACCAGGATGCGCACGTTGCCTATATCTCGCCTTTGCGCCGCTACCGCACTCGACTCCAGGAACGATGCGCGCCCGTCCCCATCGCTTGAAGTAGTGATCAGGTAGCCAGTATGGTTTTGCCTGTCCATGCGAAGCGACCGTTGCCGGCCTCGGATCCTGTGACGGGTGCCCCAAGATCGGAGGCTTCTCCGCATGGGCGCCGCGTTGCGGCGCCCGGGGACGCTGCCCAGCGGAGATGCTGATGTTTTCCGGAACTTCTCTGGTCGGCCGTCTCGCACTCACCGCTTTCGTTCTCGTGCTCGCCAGCCTGCTGCTTTCCGCGGCGCTCAACCTGCTGAAGTTTCAGCGTGTGGTGCAGCAGAAGGAGCAGGCCCGCTTCGAGTTCCTCGCCAATGATCTGGCTGCGGCCATCCAGGACGGGATGCGCATCGGCCTGCCGCTCAGCGCGCTACGCTCGATCCAGCCGCTGATTGACCGGCGGCGGACCATCGATCGGCTGATCGACTGGGTCGTGGTGTTCGACGATGCCGGGCGCCGTCTCTACAGCACCGATCGGGGCGAGGCATCCGACCAGCCCGTGCCGGACGCTTGGCGGGCGGCGGTGCATGCGGGGCCGGACGAGCCCAGCGGCCCGCGACGCCTGGATGTGCCGGTGATCGTCGTGCCGCTCACCAATCTGTTCGAACAGCCGGTGGGCGGCCTGGCGCTCGGCTACAGCGAGGCCGGTATCGAGCGCACCATGATCGCGATCCGGGTCATCCTGGGCCAAGCGATCCTAGAGGCGAGCGTGCCGGCGGCTATCGTGCTGATCCTGGGCATTGCCCTGGTGATGCACCGCTCCAGGCGGCGCATGCAGGCCAGCACCCACGCAATCATGGACGCGATCGGCGGTTCGGTGCTGCACAAACCGGGCAAAGCAGCTCCGCCGGATCCGGTCGCGGCCATCGCTCAGGAGACGCTGGCCCGGCTGCATGGGGCAGAAGCGCGAGTCGAGAAGGCGGACGTGTCTTGATCGCGCAGGGGAGCAAGTCATCGGCGGCGGACCGGGCACCCGCCGTGGCCGGCGGCCGAGAGAGCGCCGCTCTGATCCTCCTGGTCGTAGCGGTACTGGTCCTGGCGACCCTCTACGTCGCCAATCGCGCGCTGGACGCGTTCAACCGCGAGCTGCTGCCGCTGATGGACCGCGAGGCGGAGGCGGTATCCAGCTCGATCGCGGCGACCATCGAGCGCGCGCTGGCCCTGGGCATTCCCGCCGATCAGCTGGTGGAGGTGGATCCGTTCCTCGACGAGTTCCGCCGCCAGCTGCCGAGCCTGGGCTACGTGGCGCTGCTCGACGGCAAGGGCAGCCTAATGCACGGGGTGGGTCCCGAGCTGCCCGCCTTCGAGGCGATGCTGACGGCCAAGCGGGTGCTGCGGCCGGATCTCAGCCTGGTGCAGGCCCAGCCGGATTCGGACGGCGACCTGGGCGGCCGCTCAATCAGCACGAGCCTGGACGGGATCCGTGATACGGCTTGGCCGATCGTGGTGCCGGGCCAGGAGCCGCTGGTCCTCCATATCGGCTCCTCCAGCCGCGCTTACGATGCCCAGATCACCGACGTCCGCTGGGACATCTGGATCGTGCTGCTGGTCTCGGTGCTCGCCACCTACGAGATCCTGATCTTCCTCCTGGCCCGTTCCGCGGAGGCGCCGATGACCCTGCTCGGGCGCGCGGTGGACCGGGTGGTCGCGGGCGACTGGACCCGGACGGTGGCGGTGATCGGCTCGGACGAGAGCCGCCAAGTACTGCGTACCTTCAACCTGGCGGTGCGCACGGTGAACGAGGCCTTCGCGCGCCTGACCTGGAAGGCTGAAGAGATCGCCCGCGAGGGGCGGGAGGCTGCAGAGCGGATTGGGCGGGAGATTGGCGCGCTCACCGAGCGGCACCATTTTGCACCCGGCCGGCTCGGCCGGATGACTGCCCTACCGGGCGCGGCGATGGCGCGCACGCCTTTGTTCATCTTCGTGTTCGCCGAGCAACTGCCCACTTCGTTCATGCCGCTCTATGCGGGCTCGCTCCCTTCTCCCTTCACGTGGCTCGACCCGGCAGTCGCGATCGGCCTCCCGCTTTCCGCGTTCGTGGTGGCGGTGGCGGTGGCGACCCCACTGGGTGGCTGGTGGGTCGGGCGGATCGGTAGCCGCAATGTGTTCCTCCTGGGCGCGCTCCCGGCGGTGCTTGGCCATGTGCTAGCCGGCTTGGCCTCTGACCTGACCATGCTGATCGCGGCGCGGGTGATCGCCGCGATCGGCTATGCGCTGGTGACGATCGCGTGCCAGCACCATTTCGTGCAGGTGGCGAATCTCGGCCGGCAGGCCGGCACCCTCGCCGTGTTCGTGCTGGCGGTGGTCACCGGCACCATCTGCGGCATGGCGATCGGCGCGGTGGTGGCCGACCGCTTGGGCTTCACCAACACCTTCATGGTCGCGGGTGGGCTGGTGGTGGTGGCAGCCCTCCTGGCGGCCTGGGTGCTGCCGGCCGACAGTGACGCAGTTCCTGCCCGGCGGGCCGCGGAGGGCGGTTCGGCCTGGCTGCTGGCGCTGCGGGCGCCTCGGTTCCTCGCCATCGTGATCCTAGGGGCCATCCCGGCCAAGATCGCGCTGAACGGGATGGTCTACTATCTGGCACCGCTCTATCTGGCGCAGGCCGAGGTCACCCTGCCGGCGATCGGCCGGACCATCATGATGTATTCGATCGGGATGCTGGTGGCGATCCGGATCGGTGCCTGGCTGGCCGACCGGCGCCGCCTTTATCTCGTGCCGATGGCTTTGATGGGGCTTCTGCCGGCTGCAGGTGCGCTGCTCCTGCCTTGGCAGGACCCGGAGGTCGGCATGCTGATTGCGGTGACGGCTCTCGGGATCGGCCATGGCCTGGGCAGCGCGCCGATGCTGGCGGCCGTGCCGGCCTTGTGCCCAGGGCCGGACGGGCGGCGCCAAGCAGCCCTGCTGTTGGGCTTCCTGCGCAGTGCCGAGCGGGTCGGCAGCATGCTGGGGCCGATGATCGGCGCGGTCCTGCTCGCCAGTGCCGGGCCTGCCGCCGCGGCGCTGTGGTTGGGCCTGATCCCGGGTGCCGCCGCGATCCTGCTGGCCCTGGCCGGTTGGCTGTTGCCGGGCCGGGTGCTGGTGCCGGCCATGAGCGGAGGCGGGCGATGAGCCGGGGTCTGATCGGTCGGCGTAGCCTGTTGGTCGGCGGGCTCACCGCCGGGCTGGCAGCCCGTCGCCCGGCACGGGCGCAGCAGCGTCCCTGGCGGATCATGATGATCACCTGGCGCGGCTGGGAAGACGCCTGCCAGGGCTTCGCCGACTTCTTCAGCGAGCGGAACGTCCCGGTGGAACTGGTCCTGCGGGATGCCGGGCAGTCGCCGGCAATGGTCACCCGCCACGTCGCGGAGGCCAAGGAGACCCGGCCGGACCTGGTCTATCTCTGGGGCACCACCACCGCCATGGTGGCGCTCGGGCCCTATGACGCGGTCGACCCGACGATCCATCTGGCCGACGAGATCCCGGCCGTGTTCAACATCGTCACCGAGCCGGTGTGGAACAAGATCGTGCCGTCGCTGGAGCGGCCATCCCGCCGTGCCACCGGCACCCTCTACATCACCGCGATGGCCCAGCAGCTCGCCACGCTCGCGACCTACCGGCCGTTTCGCTCGATCGGCATCACCTACAGCCCGATCGAGGGCAACTCCCGCGCGGTGGTAGAACTGCTGGGCCAGGAGGCCAGACGCACCGGCTTCGAGCTGATCGACCGGCCGGTGCCGCTGGACGATGCGGGCAAGCCGATCGCCGCGGCCCTGCCCGCCAAGGTCGCCGAGATCGCGCGGGCCGGTGCCGAATGGCTCTACATCGCCCCGGACACCTTCCTGAACGGCAACAAGCTGCCGCTGACCCAGGCAGCACTGGATGCCGGCCTGCCGAGCTTCACCTCGACCGAGCCCTACATCCTCCAGGCGCACGCCTTGTTCGGCTTGGTGAGCCGCTACTACGCGGTCGGCCAGTTCACCGCGTTCAAGGCCGAGCAGATCCTGAACGGGGTGGAGCCTGCCTCAATCCCGGTGGAACCGCTGGCTCGCTTCTCGCTGATCGTGAACGTCCAGACCGCCAAGCGGCTGGAGTTCTATCCGCCCTTGTCCCTGCTGCGCTTCGCGGAGACCGTATAGCATGCTGCTGCGGATCCGCCTGGTCCTCGTAGTGCTGCTGGTGATCGCCGTGATCACTGGCCTGGTCGCCGCCGCTGCCACCATCATCGCCGAGCGGGTCGGGCGCGACGCCAACCGCACCGAGCGCACCGCACAGCTCAAGGTCTGGGAGGTCACGGTGCGGGCCGAGGCCGGGCCCTTGCTGCAGCTCTTGCGTGAGCTCACCGGTGATGCAGCCTTCCGTGAATCGATGGAGCTGGGCGATCGCCTGGCTGCCACCGATCGCCTGACCGAGCAGGTCGATGCGCTCGACCGGCACCTGTTCGAGCGCATCGACCTGCTCGGTCCGGATGGTCAGCTCCTGTGGACCAGCCTCGGCCATGGGGAGGACCGCGCCATGGTCGACGTGCGCCGCCTGGCCCCGGAGGCGCGCGCAGGTGAGGGAACCTGGGTCGGGCTGCAGCCCGAGGCCGGCGGCGGGCTGGCGCCGACCGTGGTCTC
The DNA here is from genome assembly GCF_035556675.1 of Geminicoccus sp. GTDB lineage: Bacteria > Pseudomonadota > Alphaproteobacteria > Geminicoccales > Geminicoccaceae > Geminicoccus. The sequence continues at coordinate 19,842 of NZ_DATMFZ010000052.1, forward strand.
GGCCCTGCCCGGGGGGCATCTGGCAATCAGCCGGCCGCTGGGCCCGACGCTGAAGGCCTTTGCCGATACCTATGGCGGCAATGCCTACCTGATGTCGGCCGATACGGCGCGGATCGCTTCCACGGACGATCGGGCATGGCCGGACCTGGAGGAGGCCTATCGGGCCGGCGACATCGACCCGGTGATCGAGGACGCGGACGGCCGGGTGCACAAGGCGCGCAGCGTCGAGATCTACGACCTGAGCGGCTCCCCGGCAGGCTGGCTGATCGCGCTGCGCGACGTCACTGCCGAGCGTGAGCAGCGCTGGCTGGTGACCAGCACCACGATCGTGAGCTGCGGCCTGATCCTCCTGGTCGTGGTCGGCATGCTCTATGGCTGGCTGCGCCACAACCTGCTGCCGCTGGAAGAGTTGGCCCTGGTGGTCAAGGCGGTGGCGAGCGGCAACCTGCTGCTGTCGCCCGACCCGCCGCGCCGGGCCGACGAGGTGGGCGGCATCGCCCAGGCAGTGGGCGTGCTCCGCGAGGGTGCCATCGCGCTGGAGCAGATCCGCTTCCGGCAGTCGCGCGAACGCCGCCGCTCCGAGGCGATGATCCGCCAGAAGATGCAGGAGCTGGCAGCGACGCTGGATGCGCCGGCACGTGCCGAGCTGGAGCACGACCTGGCCCGGATCGAGGCGGAGAGCCGGGCGGGCGAGGGCGAGGCGGGTGGCGCCAAGCCGCTCGCGGTGGCCTTCCAGCACATGACCGGCCGGGTGCTGGCCCAGTACCAGGAGCTGTCCCGCCTCCTGGCCGAGCGCACCCGGGATCTGGAGCGGCTGAAGGAGGCGGTGCGCGAGCGCGAGGAATTGGTCCATCTCCGCCAGGAGCTGTCGATTGCGCGGACCCTGCAGCTCTCCAGCCTGCCCACGCGCTTCCCGGCCTTTCCCGACCGCACCGAGTTCGACGTGTTCGCGGCGATGCGGCCGGCCGAGGAGGTGGGCGGCGACTTCTACGACTTCTTCCTGCTCGACGACGACCAGGTGGCCGTCGCGATCGGCGACGCGTCGGGCAAGGGCGTGGCCGCCGCCATGTTCATCGCGATCGCCCGCAGCCTGATCAAGGCCGCCTGCCTGCAGGGCATGGGGCCGGCAGAGGCGATGCACTTTGCCAACGACGTGCTGGCCCGGGACAATCCCCAGATGATGTTCGCCACGGCACTCGTGGCGATCCTCGACACGCGCACGGGCCAGCTGCGGCTCGCCAATGCCGGGCACAACCCGCCCTTCCTGCGCCGCCATGACGGCGAGCTCAGCGTGATCGACCGGTTCCTGGGCCCGGCCCTGGGGGTGTCGGACCTGGCGGGCTTCGAGGAGGCGACGCTGCAGCTGCGCGAGCGCGACCTGCTGTTCCTGTTCACCGACGGGGTGACCGAGGCGGCCGACCGGCAGGAGCGGTTCTTCGACACGGACGGGCTGGCCCGTGCGCTTGGCGAACTGGACGGCGGCGACCCGCGCCGGGCGGTGGAGGACGTTCAGGCCGGCCTGGACGAGTTCACCGCCGGAGCGGCACAGGCCGACGACATCACCATGCTGGCGCTGCAGCTGTGTGCGCTGAAGCGGATCCAGGCACTGGCCGCCTGAAGCGCGCCTACTCCTGCAGGATCGTGTTGCTGCCGGAGCCGGGTACCTCGTCCAGGACCAGCAGATGGACCTCGTCTGTGCCGGCGTTGACGGCGGAGTGCCACTGGTCGACCGCTTCCACGACCAGGTCGCCTGGACGGTAGGTGATCGTCTCGCCTGTGACCTCGTTGGTCACGGCGAGCGTGCCGGACTGGACCACAGCGTAACGGGGGTAGGGGTGCTTGTGCACCGGCAGCTTCGCGGCGGGTGCGATCCGATAGTCGGAGAGCACCACCCGAATCTCGCCACCCGGCAAGCGGATCGGCTGGCCCGACGCGGTGGTGGTGGCGCTGGCGAGCTCGGTCACCGTGACGGGCTTTGCCGGTGGTGCTGCCTGGCCGGCACAGCCGGCGAGCAGGCCGGCCAGCAGGAACGGCGTGAGCCGGCGGAACGGCTGCATCGACGGTTCTCCCTGAGAATTGGACTTGTTGTTGGCGGGCCGACTGTCGGCGGTGCGGGTGCTCGTTGCAATGGTGCGTTGTGCCGCCCGGGCTGTCTCGGGCGGCACGGGTTGGCTAGAAGAGGTTCGGCTCTCAAGAAAGAGGGTCAATGACACGCACGCTTCTGTTCGACCTGGATGGTACTTTGGTCGTCACCGGGCAGCAGCATTACCGCGCCTTCGAGAGCACTTTCGGCAGGCTCAGCATCACCTTCGACGAGCAGACCTAGTGGAGTGACCGGAACGCCTGGTACCCTCGCCGCACCTTCTCGATGATGCCTTCTGGTTCGGCGGTCCAGACGAAGGGCCGGGGGTCCTCGTTCGCCTCCTCGACGAAGCGGTTGATCGCCGCCTGCAGGGCCACCAGCGAGTGGAAGCTGCCGCGCCGGAGCCGCCTGCGGGTGAGCTTGGCGAAGAAGGTCTCGACCGCGTTGAGCCAGGAGCACGAGGTCGGGACGAAGTGGAAGGTCCAGCGGGGATGGCGCTCAAGCCAAGCGAGGACCTTGGGGTGCTTGTGGGTGCCGTAGTTGTCGAGGATGGCATGCACGAGCTTGCCGGCCGGGACCGCCGCCTCGATGGTGTTCAGGAAGCGCAGGAACTCCTGGTGGCGGTGCCGCTGCATGCAGCGGCCGATCACGGTGCCGTCGAGCAAGTTCAGCGCCGCGAACAGGGTCGTCGTGCCGTGGCGTTGGTCGTCGTGGGTCACAGTCGCGCACCGGCCCTGCTTCATCGGCAGCCCGGTCTGGGTGCGCTCGAGGGCTTGGATCTGGCTCTTCTCGTCGACCGAGAGCACGACCGCGTGCATCGGCGGGTGCAGGTAGAGGCCAATCACGTCCCGCAGCTTGGCGATGAACGCCGGGTCGCGCGACAGCTTGAAGGTCCGCACCCGGTGCGGCACGAGCCCGTGCGCCTTCCAGATGCCCTGCACGGCGCTCAGGCTGATTCCTGCCGCCTCGGCCATCGCCCGACCCGTCCAATGGGTGGCCTCGCCTGGGGGCGCCTGGTGGGTCAGCTCGACCACCCGCTCGACGGTCGCGCCCGGCAGCGGCGGCGTGCCGGGCGGGCGGGTCTTGTCGCGCAGCAGCCCGGCCACGCCCTCAGCCATGAACCGCGCTTGCCAGCGCCAGACGCACGGCTTCGACACCCCGGCCCGGCGCATGATCTCGGCCGTGCCGCAGCCTTCGGCCGTCGCCAGGATGACAGCGGCCCGCCAGACGTGCTTCTGCGGGCTGTTACGGTCGGCCACGATCGCCTTCAGGAGGGCGCGATCGGCGGCCGAGACCTCGACGGTGATCCCTTCTCTCCCGGCCTACGGTTCTTTGAGACACCGCTTTGCAGGTAGAGGACTGCAAGGAGGTGGAGGATGGACGAGGACGTTGGGTCGGACGTGGGGCCGGTGGAGCGCGCCCTCTGTGCTGGCGGATCCGGGCCCACGCCCGAGTGCCGACGGCGGATGTCGGCGCGCCGCAAACAGGACGCCGTGCTGAGGCTGTTGCGGGGTGAGGATCTGGAGCTGCTGTCGCGCCAGCTCGGGGTGACCGCCGCCGATCTGAGCGGCTGGCGGGACGCCTTCCTGGCCGCTGGCGAGGCATCGTTGAAGACCCGGCCTGCCGATGCCCGGGAGGCTGAGATCGGCCGCCTCAAGGAGAAGGTGGGTGATCTGACGATGGCGAACGAGCTGCTCGAGGCCAAGATCGAGCGGTTGGAGACCAGCCACCCTTTGGCCCGCCGGAGGTCGAGGCGATGAGCCGACGGGTCTCGCCTGCCACGAACCGGGTCTACGGCCTGCAGCGGGTGACGCGCGTCTGGAGCGTGTCGCGGGCAACCATCTACCGCCATCGCCGCCGGTCGGAGGCGAGCGAGCGCAGGCGGCCTGGGCCGCTCGGTGCGATGGCGGACGAGGAACTGGTGCGGGCGATCCGGCAGCTTCTGACGGCGAGCCCCTTTCATGGCGAGGGTTACCGCAAGCTGTGGGCGCGGCTGCGTTTCGCCGGCGTCCGCACCAGCCGGCGCCGGGTGCTGCGGCTGATGCGCGACCACGGCCTGCTGGCGCATCAGCGCATGGGCCGGCCGCGGGGCTCACGAGCCCACGACGGCACGATCACCACCGAAAGGGTCGACGCGATGTGGGGCACCGACCTGACCTCCGTCATGACCGGCAAGGGCCAGGCGGCGGTGTTCGTCGCCGTCGACCACTGCTCGGCCGAATGCGTCGGCCTCCATGCCTGCCGCCGCGCCGATCGCTTCGAGGCGCTTGAGCCGGTCCGGCAGGGGGTGCGCGAGCGCTTCGCCGCCTTCGGCAAGAACCTGGCCAGCGGTCTTGCTCTGCGCCACGATCACGGAAGCCAGTACGTCAGCCACCACTTCCAGGCCGAGATCCGCTTCCTCGGCATCGCGAGCTCGCCGGCCTTCGTGCGCGAGCCCGAAGGCAATGGTTGTGCGGAGCGCTTCATCCGGGTGCTGAAGGAAAACCTTCTTTGGGTCCGGCGCTTCGCCACGATCGAGGAGCTGCGGCTGGACCTGATCGCGTTCCAGCAGACCTACAACCGGAGCTGGATCGTCGAGCGGCACGACTACCGGACACCCGCCCAGGTTCGAGCCGGCCAGCTTGGTCGGATGCACATGGCCGCGTGAGCGCAGATCGGTGTCTCATCATTGTGGACCGGTACACTTCGCGCATCCCGCCGAGATGATGCCACCCCGAGCGGAAGGGAATCTTCCGTCTCGGTCAGTTCACTAGGCCAGCCGGATGCTGGGACAGGCCACCACGGCGATCGCCGGAGTTCCTGGATCTGGTCGAGCGGACCGGCTGGTACCGGACGGTGGTGACGAACGCGCCGCTTGCCAATGCCGAGCAGGTCCTGGCCGAAGCTGGGCCCCGTGACCGGTTCGACGGGATCATCAGCGCGGTCGAGCTCACCGACGCCAAGCCGCACCCCTTGCCGTATCTCATCAGGCTCGAGCTGCTGGATGGCCAGCCGGAAGCTGCGTCGCGTTTTGAAGACAGTCGTGCCGGGCTCCGCTCCGTCGTGTCCGCCGGGCTGTAAATGGTAGGAATAACGTCTGAACTTTTGGCGGCGAAGATCCTAGCGCTCGGGGCGGACATGGTGATCACGGACCATCACGATCGCCGACTGCCTCTGCTGTTGCGGGCCCTGGTAGCGAAATGGCCTCCACTGGCATGAAATCTCATTGACGAGATAATATTCCTTACATAGGAGTGTAGGCAGAAAAGGAACGTGATCCTGTCAAACTACGTGCCTACTGCCTGGAGCACTCCGCCATGCCTATTGCCCGCCCAGACCATTTCGCCACCCAGCCGGGTCAGCCGGTCACGATCGCGCCATTCGCCAATGACGAGGGCGTCAGCCTGACCTTCCTCGGCTTCTCCTCGCCGGCCAACGGCACGGTAGCGCCGGGGCCGGCCGCCAATACCCTAATCTACACGCCCCAGCTGGGCTTCTCGGGCGTCGACCAGTTCACCTACACGGTGGGCGATACGACCGGCGAAACCGCTCAGGCGGTCGTGACCATCACGGTCAGCGCCGCCAATCTCCAGCCGGTCGCCAACGACGATGCGGCTGCGACCGCACCGGGCACGCTGGTCAACATCGACGTGCTGGCAAACGACCAGGACCCCGACGGCGACCCGCTCCAGCTCGGCAGTATCTCGATGCCGGGCCACGGCAGCATCACCGCCCATCCCGACATGTCGGTGACCTACCAGCCCGAACTCGGCTTCACCGGCGTCGACCGCTTCACCTACACGGTGATCGACGGGCAGGGCGGCTCCGATTCGGCCGAGGTCACCATCACCGTGGCGGGCGTGAACCTGCCGCCCGTGGCGAACGACGATCAGGTGACGACCGGCCCCGGCCAGCCGGTCCTGATCACGGTGCTGACCAATGACAGCGATGGCAACGGTGACCCGCTGCAACTGTCCGGGATCGCCATGCCCGCGAACGGCACGGTCTCGATCGACGGGCTGGATCGCCTGCTCTACACGCCGGCCACCGGCTTCACCGGCACCGACCAGTTCACCTACACGATCACGGATGGCCAGGGGGGCACTGCGACCGGTCGGGTAACCGTGCAGGTCCAGGCCAGCAACACGGCCCCGGTGGCGACCGCCGATTCGGTCACCACCTACGCCAATACGCCGGTGACCATCCCGCTGCTCGCCAACGATACCGATGTCGACGGCGACACCATCCGCCTGATCGCCCTGACCGTGCCGTCTAACGGCACGGTCGCGGTGGATGGCCAGCAGCGGGTCGTCTACACGCCGGCTGCCGGCTTCACCGGCACGGACGGCTTCACCTACCGTATCGCGGACAGCCGCGGCGGGGAAAGCAGCGGCACCGTGACGGTGCAGGTGCAGGTGCAGCCCGCCCCTAGCGCCTATTCCAACGGCTACCGCTACCGCCGCCGCCTGGTGGTGCCGCGCACTTCCCTGACCGGGGGATCCCTCACCGACTTCCCCATGCTGGTGGAGTTGTCCGGCAACTGGCTGAAGCACAAGTCTGCGAGCAACGGCCGGCTCGAATCCCCGGCAGGTTTGGACCTCCGCTTCGAGACCGCCCCGGCCTCCGGTTCCGGCGTGAAGCTCGACCACGAGGTCGAGGCCTATAACGGGGCGGCCGGCACCCTGCGCGCCTGGGTGCGGATGCCAAGTCTGCTCACCACCGCCGACACCACCATCTATCTGTATTACGGCAAGGAGGGGGTGGCTCTCTCGGAGGAGAACGCGGCGGGCGTCTGGAAGGACTATCTGGCCGTCTATCACCTGCCGGTGGCCACCGACCGGACCGGCCGCGGCCGTGACCTCGCCGTGAAAGCGCTGGGCACCGGCAGCCTGATCGGCGCCGCCGGCGACTTCAACGGGACCGACAGCGAGGCTAGCCGCGAATCGCCGACCTTCCTGGATGCACTGTCCGCCTACACGGTCCAGGCCTGGATCAAGGCGGATCAGGTCGGTAGCGACCGCGGCATCGTCTCGGTCGGGCCCATTACCGGCCGCGACGACGCAATGGGCTTCTGCCTGCGCTACGACAAGGCCGGCCATTCCGGCGGCGGCACCAATGTCATCCTGCTCGAGCAGCAACTGACCAGCGGCCGCACCCGGATCGAGACCGCCTCGGACGTCCAGCGCACAGGCGCGCAGTTCCTCGCGGTCACCTGGCAGCAGAACGGCAATCCGCAGATCTGGATCGACGCCGAGGCTAACACACCCAGCTATGAGACCTCGGTCCGCAACGGCACCACGAGCTTCAGCAACGGCCCGCTGCGGATCGGCCGCGCCTCCTTCGATGCCTCGTCCGCCTGGGACGGTGCCATCGACGAGGTGCGGCTGCGAGCCTCGGCACTGCCTGAGAACTGGCTGAAGGCCGAGTACCTCAATCACCGCCGGCCCGGTGCCTTCTACGGCCTGGGTGGCGAGGACGCGTTCGGCACGACCAACCAGGCGCCGGTCGCGGTGCCCAACCGTGTCGCGACCTCGCGCAACACCGCGATCACCATCGATGTCCTGGCCAACGACATCGACCCCGAGAGCGGCACGCGCAGCCTCGTCTCAGGCCAGGTGGGCACGCCGGCGAATGGGACCGCGGTGATCTCGGCCGGCAAGGTCGTCTACACGCCGGCCACCGGCTTCGTGGGCGAGGACGCTTTCACCTACACGATGCAGGACGCGCAGAACCAGACCTCGGTCGGCACGGTGGTGGTCGAGGTCGCCCAGCCGGCGGCACCGACCAACGACGACAAGCCGTATCGAGGCCGGCTGTTCGGCTGCGCCATTCACGCCGAGGCGGTCGGCAACACCCGCTATGGCTACGGCAAGCCCGCCGCATTCCGCTTCGCTGCCGAGCGGAGCGGCCAGATCACGTCGCTGCGCTATTTTCTACGCTATGACCAGGCCACCGGGCATGTCGGCTACAGCATCGGCAATGGCGGCACGATCCGGATCGAGCTGCGCACCAACGATCCGGCCACCGGCTTTCCGACCAACACGGTGCTAGCCAAGACCGCCAACCTGACCAACCTCATGAACTCGGACCGCTTCGCGCAGATCCCGTTCCTGGCACCCTATCCGGTGCTGACCGCCGGGGAGATCTACCACCTCGTCTTCCTGCAGCTCGATTCGAGCGGCAAGAACGAGATCTCGGTCAACATGCTGCACACCAAGATGCCGATCCCGACCGGCGGCACCGGCCGGATGGGCCCGTTCCACGGCGACGCCTTGGCGCATCTCTGGGTCAACAATTCCGGCGGCTGGTACGTGCGCACCGACCGCTGCCCGATCTTCGAGATCTACTATGCGGACGGCATGGCCTGCGGCGTGGGCTGGATGTTCGCCCATGACAGCGGCGACAAGCAGGTCGGCGGCTCACTGATGGCAAGGCAGCGCCTGCCGATGCTGGACGAGAGCCGGAGCGTGAACGGCGTGTGGCTGCGGGTGCGCAAGTCCGGCGGCTCGCCCAGCGACCTGATCTGCCAGCTGATCGATGCTTCGGCCGGCACGATCCTGGAGGATGTCCGGATCCCGCCTTCACAGGTCGTGACCAGCACCCGCTACGACGTGGCGGTGCCCTGGCAGTTCAGGTCCTTCTCCCAACCGCGTCTGCTGACGAAGGGCAAGACCTACCACATGCGGTTCTCCGCCACTTCCGGCAATTACTGGTTCGGCGCGGCACAGCGCGGCACGGCCTACGGCTTCAAGGAGCGGAATATCGTGCCTTCCGCCTATGCGGAGTACAGCGTGAATGGCGGCTCGAGTTGGTCGGGCTGGAGCTTCACTTCGGAATCGCTGGGCACTCATACCCGCACCGACATGGATCTGCCGGTCGCGCTACAGACTATCTGATTCGTCTGATCTGCCAGCGAGGTAACGGCCGCGTCCTCTGGACGCGGCCGTCTTCGTCGGCTGAGGCTCCTGGTGAGGCAGATCGACCACATCGGATCGCCCGGTCTCGCGGTGATCGCCCCGGCGTGGCATGAGAGGCGCCGTCCAAGCCTCAACCGGAGCCGTCAGCCGCAGTGCTCGCTCGTTTGACTCAACGCTTCAAGAAGGGCGGGCTAGCTCGTAACGCGCTGACCGTCACCCTCGGAACGCTCGCGGCGCAGGCGCTGCTGATCGCGGTCACGCCGCTTCTGACCCGGCTCTATACGCCTGCGGATTTCGGTGTGCTCGCCGTGTTTACGGCAATCGTTTCGATCACCGGTGCCGTCACGAACCTGCGCTATGAAACCGCCATTCCTCTGGATGGGCGCGACGAGGATGCCGCGGCTACCTTCCTGGCAGCCGTGATCACCGGCTTTGCCACGACCTGCCTGGTCGCTCTGGTAGTGGCGCTATGTGGCGAACAGCTCGTGACGGGTGCGAATGTTCCCGGTCTTGGCCCGCTGCTCTGGGCGATCCCTATCGGGACGCTGGGCATGGCCTTCTACAATGCAACCAATCTTTGGGCGGTCCGACGGCAGGCATTCCGCGCGGTGGCGCTGAGCAAGCTGGCCCAGTTCGGCTTCATGGCGGTATGGCAGGTTCTCCATGGCTGGCTCGCAAAAGGACCGGCCGGGCTGGTGGTAGGGCAGGCGCTCGGGCAGCCGGCGGGCATCGTCAATTTTCTGCGCAGCTTCGATGTGCGGGATCGGGCGCTCCTCAGAGCCACCAGCCTGTCTGCGATCCGTGCGGCGGCCGTACGTCACTACCGCTTCCCGCTACTGCTGACTCCCTCCTTGCTCCTCAACACTTCGGCGAAGATGCTGCCGGCGGTGTTCTTGGCGACCCTGTACGGACCCGTGGTGGCTGGTCAGTTCGGCTTGGCTCAGCGGGTGGTACTGGCACCCGTGCGCCTGCTCGGCATGAGCATCGGGCAGGCATATCTGGGGGCTGCGCCTAAGCTCGCACGTGAGGACCGAGCAGCACTCCTGCGCCTGTTCCGCTCGACTACTTTCCATCTGGCCTGGATCGGACTGCTCGGCATGGCGGCGGTCGCGATCCCGGCACCATTTCTGTTTGCGTTGGTGTTCGGTGAGGCGTGGCGCGAGGCGGGCGTACAGCTTCAGATCCTGTCAATCATGTATCTCGCCCAGTTCGTGATCTTTCCCGTTGGCCAGACGCTTGCGATGTTCGGTCGTCAGGATCTGAACCTTTGGTGGGATATTGGCAACATGGCCATCACCTTGCTTGCATTCCTGATTGGATGGGGGTGGCAGCTCTCATCCAATCAGACATTGCTGCTATACAGCGTGGCCATGAGTGCCAACTACGGCGTCAACTGGCTGCTGAGCCATCACGCCATCCTGCATGGCCAAGCTGCCGGAAGCGCTGCATCAGCTGCGGTCACCACCGAGTGAAGGGTCGCCGGGACCCTTCTCATATCGCCCGCTGGAGAGGACTGTCAGATTTGCCGGAGCGATTGGCTTGCATTGAGGGCTGTCCGGTTGCCATTTTCGGCCGTCGCAACCTCCCAGCCTCCCCGCCGCAACAGACCATGGGTCCGACCAGATGCCCTTGACCTGAGCGACCGCCTTTGTTGAGGAGCAACTGGATATCTGGCCCCTGCTGCTATCGTGCCGAGGTGAGAGCGTCGGCGCGGCGGGGTCGGAACATGCCGTGCAGGCACTTCAGCCCCGCTGCCTCTCGCAGCTGATAGGCTCGCCGCCGCGGGATGGCTGTGGCGAACCTGATGCGATGGAACAATGCCTACTCCCTGTCAGCAACATAGCGGCTGTCATGAATCAGCATAAGATCGTGCATCTGACATCGGTGCACAACCTGCACGACAACCGCGTGTTCGAGAAGGAGTGCGTGTCCTTAGCGCAGGCCGGCTTCGACGTCGCCTTGGTGGTGCCAGACGACGGACCAGACCGGCAACTGCAGGGCGTGCGGATCCTGACGGTGCCGAAGCCCAAGAGTCGGCTGAAGCGGATGACGGTCACCACTCGCCAGGTGGTGGCAAGGGCGCTGGCAGAAAAGGCAGACCTTTATCAGTTCCACGATCCTGAGCTGATTCCCTTCGCTTTGGCGCTGCGGGCGACAGGCAAGCCTGTCATTTTTGATGTTCATGAGGACTATGTCACCAGCATTCGCAAGGGACATTGGCTGCCCAAGCCGGTAGCGACCGCGGTGGCATTTGGCTACGATTACTTTGAGCGGGTAGCGAAACTTCCATACAGGACTGTTATAGCCGAGCGGTATTACTCGGCCCGATTTCCTGATGCGGTTCCGGTCCTCAACTATCCGCGGCTCGATCGATTCGCTGCCATCATGGAGCAGCCGATCCGTCAGCCTCCAACGAAGCCTCGACTGCTCTACACGGGCACGCTCGTGGTGGATCGGGGAGGGCTGATTTATGCAGACCTCGCCCGTGATCTGCCCGATGCCGAAATTCATCTGATAGGATGGGCTGAACCTGCAACGGTGACTGCCATGCAGCAGCGTGGAGGAACTGCTGCCGGCCGGATGACGTTCGAAGGCGTCAACGAACGATTGCCGTTTTCGCGGATAGTGCAGGCATATGCAGAGGCCTGGACCTGCGGCCTCGCTATCATGCCGGAGACCGAGCATTACAGAGAGAAGGAACTGACGAAGTTCTTTGAGTACATGGCCGCGGGTCTGCCAATTGTCGCATCGAATTTTCCTGTCTGGAAAGCGCTGATCGAGGGGCAGGGTGTGGGCATTTGCGTGGATCCTGCGAAGCCGAGCGCCATCCGAGACGCCGTGCAGTGGCTGGTGGCGCACCCTGATGAGGCGCGCGCGATGGGGGAGCGCGGGAGGGCGGCCGTCCGATCAACTTATAACTGGGATCGGGAAGCGCAGCGGTTGGTGAGCATGATACGACAATTGATCGGAGATTCGACGTGAATATATTGCGTTCAGGGCCAACGATCCCGCTGCTCCTGTTCGTGTTCTCGTGCGCACTATATGCTATAAATCTGAATAAGGCTCCAGATTTTGATGAGCTGTATCATATTCTGGCCGCGCATGGATATCTGAAGACCGGGGCTTTCAGCATAGCCGATGGCCTTTATCAGCGTGGGCGGGTATTCACTTGGCTGGTCGCGAAGCTGTTCTCCGTCTTCGGTGAGCACCGGTGGGTGGCGCGGCTGCCTTCCGTGGTTTCCGTTGCGCTGATGGCATCCCTGCTGTTCGTCTGGCTGCGGGCGAGAACGGGCAACCTCGCCGCGCTGCTGACTGCGCTACTGTTCGCCGTTTCCCCGTTCGCTGTCGACACGGCGCAGTTCGCACGCTTCTATGGCGTACACGCCTTTGCATTCTTGGCCGCTTGCTTCGCGATCTATGCTGCTGTCGTCGAGCAGGAGGCATGGACCAGGAGAATCGGCTTCGCGGTCGTCGGCATGCTGGCCTTGGCCGTCGCAATGTACTTCCAGGTGACCACCCTGATCGGGATCGTGGGCCTGGGCGTCTGGGGCGGGCTGTACGTCGTGGTGCCCTGGTTGCTGCGCCGCGATGTGACCGTGGCACGCAAGAGGGCTCTCGTCGTGGGCGGCATCGCGCTGATGCTGATCGTCCTGGTGGTCGGCTTGGCGACCGGCAAACTGCAGGCCGCGTTCGTCATGTTCCGCAACACCCCTATGTGGGCAGCCGAAAATGCAGGCAATGTAGTATTTTATCACACTTGGTTTGTTTTATTCTATCCGACTCTGTGGACTTTGCTGCCGATGCTGACGGTTATCGCGCTGGTCGCAGCGCCTCGACCGGTATTCTTCGCCATGGTGATCTTTGGGGTCGGCATCCTCCTGCATAGCTTGGCGGGCAACAAGAGCCTTCGCTACGTGTTCTATCTGATGCCGTTCATCTTCACCATCTGGGGTGTGGCGCTCGCAACGGTACTTCGGCGGACAATTTCATTCATGCGCCGTCACGCGACCGCTGCGATCACCTATGCACTGCCAGGTCGAGCAGCAGCGGGTGGTCTTGCCGCCGTCGTCGTGGCTCTCGGAGTCGTATGGCTGCTGGTGGCAAACGCCGCAACCATTCGCACCGTCACGCTGCTGGCCGACATCACGGTTCCTCCAGCCCAGCCGGCACCTCGCTGGGACGTCGTCAGGCAGGTGCTGCACGATGAACTGGAGAATTCGGACGTCATTCTGACCAGTACCGAGCTGGATGCCATCTACTATTTGGGCGACTACGACGTTCTGATCAGCAAGAGCCGCTACGGCGAGGTGCTCTCCCAGGGAATGGGCAAGCAGGAATTCGATCTGGACAGGCGGACAGGCCGGCCGGTCATTGCCTCGCCGGAGGCAGTCGAGAAGGTCATCCGCTGCTACCCGACGGGTCTGCTGATCACGCCTGCCTTCCGCTGGCGCCGTGGGCCCATGATCGACGACGAAGTCGCCGATCTGGTGGTCCGGGAGATGGAGCCTGTCGAACTGCCGAAGGGTACTCACCTGCTCGCATTTCGTTGGTCTCATCCGGCCCTCGGTGCGGCACAGGACTGCCCGGTCATCGCTCACTCCCGCGCCGCATCAACGTCCGCTGAAACGAGATAGGGCAACGGTCCATTGTTCCAGTCACGAGGTCAGGAGGATCGCGACCCGCACATGATGATGACGTTCCCGTGCGGCAGCCTGCAGTTGGTGGTGTCCTTGTAGGCCCCTGCGCTTGCCGTCTAGAAAGTGGCGTAACTTATCAGTTGAGCATCATGGCCAAAGATCATTCAATCACATATCGCCGCCTCAGGCTGCGCAATATCCCGCACATCAAGCGGCTCAACGACATCAAGGCGTTGATCTCCAGCCTGAAGGTGCCGCCAGGAGGCAGCTACGCGGACTTCGGCTGCTCAAACGGCTATGTGACCGATCAGGTGCGTCAGCTTGTCCGGGCCGCGCATACCACGGGTTTCGACCATCTGGACGAGCACTTCGAAGAAGGGCGCCGGCGCCATCCTGAACTCGAGTTCATGACGATCGATTTGAACAGGTTCGACGCGACAAGGCCGCAGTTCGACTTCGTGACGTGTTTCGAAACACTTGAGCATACCGGCAATCTCGGCAATGCGCTGCGGAGCGTCGTGCATGCCGTTCGGCCGGGCGGCATCGGCGTCATCTCGGTGCCCGTGGAAGTTGGCTTCGCGGGGATCGTGAAGTTCTTGGTCAAGGTCGGCCTGTACGGCTACACGCTGAAGGAGTTGCCGCAGCGGCCGTCACTCAGGCGCGACTACGTGATGGCGCTGATGAAGGGAGAACGGATCGGCAAGTTCAGGTCTGAGAGCAGATCACACTGGGGAACCCATTTTGGGTTTGACACGCGGGATGTGGACGATCTCTTGGCGCAAGAGCCAGTCAACGTCAGTGCCAGCAACCGGGGCTTCACCCGCTTCTGGGTCATCAGGCGACCTGCGTGAAACGGCTTGAGCGGCTTCGCCCGGTGCCGAGTGAGCGACGCGTGCGCCTGTGGAACGTGCAAGCAGTGTCGCCCATGTCGACCTGCGATCGGTAGAGGACCCGGACGATTGTATCGATTGCTGGATTCGCGCTGATGGACCGGACATTGGAAATGTCCACCTATCTTGATCGATAGGCTTGTCTTGAGGTGCTGGGTTCAAGCCGAAGATTTAGTCAATCTACAGAGACATTTGAGCGAGGCGGTGCCTCGGATCTAGCGACACCACCGCAGCGGACGGGGATGTCGATGATGTACAGTTCGAGCGGCGTTGCACACGGAGCCGATCTGTCACTACTATCGCGGCTAGGGATAGTCGTGGGTTCTGTCAGACGAGCAGCCGACTGATCGTCTCTTTACCGCCATCTGCGGCTTCCAACGGAGCAATGGATCAAGCGATCGTGGTAACGATCGGAAAGAATGACGAGGACGACAGGGCAGCCGGTGAGCAACCGGCCTTTCAGTTTGCCGCCGCCTGCCGATTGGCCGATGATTTCAGACCGTCCGTGGTGGCGGTCGTCACGCCGCGAGCTTCCGAGGTAGGTGTCGCCGGCAGTAGGTCCGCCACCCGTTCTGCAAGGCACTGGTAGCTGGCGTCGGTCATGTGGATCTTGTCGGCGACCAACATGGTCTCAGGCGAGAACAGCTTCGTCTCGATCCAGTGGCGCATCAGGGCGTAGCGCGGCAGGAACTGCACGCCCGAGTCGGCAGCGGCCTGGCGTATCGTCGCCCGGGCCTGGCTGAGCGCCTCGGTCTCCGGCCGCTCGGGGAAGTACTGCGATTCCATCAGCACGAGCTCGGCACCGGCGGTCCGCACCTGGCGAATGCCAGCCAGGATGCCGGCATAGACCTCCTGGACGGTCTTCTTCTGGAAGGCATCGTTGGTGCCCACCTGCCAGATCACCAGGTCGGGATGATGCGCCAGCACGTCGTGCTCGAACCGGGCGAGGTTGCGCATCACGGTCTCGCCGCCGATCCCGGCATTGATCACCTCGACCTTAGCCTGCGGAAAGCGCCCACGGAGGATACGGGCGAGTTGGGCCGGATAGCTGTGCTCGCGACTGGTGGCACCGGTCCCATAGGTGCTGGACGAGCCGATCGCGACGATCTTGAGAGAGCGGGTCGCAGCCAGCCGCGCCCAAGTGCGCGGGAGCGAATCGAACGGCCCCCATACTCCTGAAGGCGCGTCGCACGCAGCAGCGCCGGTAGGGGCTGGCAGCCCGACGAGGGCGAGCGTCATCAGGCTCAGGACGAGCAACAATCTCATGGCACGTCGTTCCGATCGGAAAGGCCGGACTAAGGCCTCGCACGGCAGGTCGGTATTATCGGTAAGCGGGACACGCAGGAGTTGCGAGCGCTATTTGAACCAAGGCGCGAACGACCTGCATCGATAGAGCCGATTGTGGCGCCAGTGACGCAGCCTGGGCCGCCATGACCGATTCCCTAAGCTTCGTTAAAGGCAGCCAGTTCGAGCGTTCGTGACTGGAACTTCCGGGGCGACATCCACTTATTCCCGCGGGCTTGGTGTTCCCGAGCATCCAAAGATTTGGCGTTTCCGGGCAGCCGAGGATGCTTTCGCCCACCTCTTCGGGTGGTCCGGTTGCCAGGTGAGGACGGACCAAGGCGGGTGGCAATGCGGCGTCTCGAGCTTCTGGATGGTCTGAGGGGCTATTTCCTCGCCTTCATGATGTTGAACCACCTGTACTTCACGGGCGGGCTGACGCTGGTGCACGTCAACCACGCCGAGCTGGGCTTCGTCGAAGATGCCCAGGGCTTCGTGTTCCTGTCCGGGCTGCTGATCGGGATGGTCTATGCGCGGCGCATGAGCCGCGAAGGCTTCTTCGGCGGCGCCGCGCGGATCTGGCACCGTGCCGCCGAGCTTTATCTCTACGCGCTGTTCTGCCTGTTCGCGCTGCTGCTCGCCGTCCGGCTCCTGCCGGATCTCCAGCCGATCTGGAAGAACTGGATGGGTGAGCTGGCTCTGCCCGGCTGGGCTTCCACCCTGGCGGCGGTGACCCTGCTCCATCAGCCGACCTACATGGACATCCTCCCCCAATACATCGCCTACCTCCTGGTGGCGCCGCCCCTGGTCTACCTGGTGCTCAAGGGCCGCTGGGTGGTGGTGGCGGTCATGTCGGCGCTGTTCTGGATGGCGGTACAGCTCGGATTTCATCTGCCGGTTGCGGCAGCGGTGGACGGGCTGCTCGGGCGGATGGACGAGGGCTTGGCGATGCGCAACCATTTCAACGTGTTCGCCTGGCAGGTCGTGTTCATGGGCGGGCTGGTGCTGGGTGCGCTGACCAGCGCGCGCATGATCGAGTGGCAGCAGGTGTTCCATCCCGAGCGGCGGGTGATTCTGGCGGCAGCACTGGCGTTCTTCCTGTTCTTCATGCTGTTCCGGCTGGGCTGGACGTTCGGGCTGATCCCGACGGCGACATGGGACCGGTTCGTGGTGATCACCAACCGCGGCGAGTTCAGCCTCGTCTATCTCCTGAACTTCCTGGCGACCGGCTATCTGCTGGCATGGACCCTGATCGCCGGCCCGCGCGCCGCGGAAGCCTGGCCGCGCCGGATCGCCGAGCTGCTCGCCCGGCTGTTCTCGCTCCCCTTCCTGCGGCTGATCGGGCGCCATTCGCTCCAGGTCTACGTGTTCCACGTGTTCGTGGTCTACCTGATGCTGGCGATTGACCGCAGCTTCGGCCCGTTCCCCGCAGTGGTGCGCACTGCCCTGGCGCTCCTCGCGATTGCGTCGCTGGCGATCCCCGCCTGGCTGCGCGAGGCCGACCTGCGGGGCCTGCTGCGCCAGCCGATCGGGCTGCAGCGCTCGGCCCCGGCGGACTGACCGCCCGCCCGGTGCCGCGCCATGCGGGCCCGGGCGGCTTTGGCCATAGCGCGCATAGGATTTGCATCTTGATTGCCGCCGTACGGCCGGCCTACCCTGTGGTCATCTCCGCACCACTCGCAGAGGATCCGCAGGCATGGAACATGCAGGCCGCACTGCTCTTGTAACCGGTGCCACCGGCGGTCTGGGCGTCGCCCAGTCGCGCATGCTGGCCGAAGCAGGTGCGCGCGTGCTGATGCTCGACGTGAAGGGCGAGGCGGTGGTGGACGAGCTTCGTTCGACTCTGCCCGAGGGCGCCGGGGAGCTGGTCTGGGTCGCCTGTGATCTCGCCGACCCGCAAGGGACCAAGGAGCGAGCCGCGGCCCTGGACGCGCAGTATGGCGGAATCGACATCGTGGTGAACAATGCCGCGATCAACCCGCTCAAGGCGATCGACGCCTATGATCTCGCCGAGTGGCAGCGGGTGCAGGACATCAATGCCACTGCCTGTGTGGCGATCGCCCAGGCGACCGTGCCATCGATGAAGCGCAAGGGCTTCGGGCAGATCGTGAACATCACCACAGTGACGCTCAATGGCGGCTGGGAGGACTTCACCGCCTATGTCGGCTCCAAGGGCACGCTCCTGGGCCTGACCCGCTCCATGGCGCGCGAGCTCGGCAAGTTCGGTATCAGGGTGAACTGCATCAGTCCCGGTGCCATCCCGACACCCCTGGAACAGGAGGTGTGGGCGGACCAGATCGATAGCTATGTGAAGTTTCTGATCGACCACCAGGCGCTGAAGTACCGCGGCAGCGCGGACGACATCGCTCATGCGCTGATGTTCCTGATCTCCGATCGGGCGCGGTTCGTGACCGGCCACAACCTCTCGGTAGATGGCGGATGGTGGATGCACTGATGAAGGACCCATGGAAACCGACCCTGCGTATCTGATCGACCAGTCCCGTACCTATGGCGCGCGCGGGGTCCATGGCCGCGTCGTCGAGCATATCGGCAACCGTATCGTGGGAGGCGAGCTGGCCGAGGGCGAGATGCTGCCCAAGGAGGCCGAGCTGATGGCCGAGCTGCAGGCCTCGCGCACCACGATCCGCGAGGCGATCAAGGTGCTGGCGGCCAAGGGCCTGGTGGAAACCCGCCAGAAGCGCGGTACGCTGGTCCGGCCGAAGTCAGACTGGAACCTGCTCGACCCGGACGTGCTGGCCTGGCTGGTGGCGGGCGACCCGGATCCGGAGATCACCCGGCTGATGATCGAGCTGCGCCGGCTGATCGAGCCGGGTGCGGCGCGCATGGCGGCCACGCGCCACGACAAGGTGCAGCTGGCCGCCTTGGCCGCGGCGCTCGACGACATGCGCAGCACCGATGTCGGCTCCTACTATGCCGCCGACCGCGCATTCCACCGTGCCCTGTTCGCCGCCACCGGCAACCCTTTCATCGACCGGCTAGGCTCGATCGTCGACGCGGTGCTGGCGGTGAGCTTCGGCCTGCAGAGCCGCTCGCTGATCCCGGCCGAGCAGGGCTTTGCCCTGCATGCCCGGGTCTATGACCGCATCGCCGCCCGCGATGCTCCCGGGGCCGGCCAAGCGATGCTGAGCATCATCAACGATTCCCAGGCGGCCCTCGACCGTTCGATCGAGGCAGTGGGCAGGCTCGCCGCCTGACGGCCAGGCGGACCCTCGCTCAGGCAGGTCGAGTTGCTGCCAGACTTCCACCAGTGCCGCCACCAGCTGATCCATCAGCCGGTCATCGTGCAGCGGGCTCGGGGTCAGCCGGAGCCGCTCGGTGCCGCGGGGCACGGTGGGATAGTTGATCGGCTGCACATAGATGCCGTGGCGCTCCAGCAGGAGGTCGGACAGGAGCCGGCACCGGACCGGATCGCCGACCAGCAGCGGCACGATGTGCGACGGCGACGGGATGACCGGGAGACCGGCTCCTTGCAGCCGCGACTTCAGGCTGGCGGCCCGCTCCTGGTGGCGGGCCCGCAGCGCCTGGCCTTCCGGGCCGCGCAGGATTTCCACGGCCGCCAGGGCTGCCGCCACGGTCGCCGGCGGCAATGAGGTGGTGAAGATGAAGCCCGGCGCGTGGCTGCGGAGCGCGTCGATCATGGCGGCCGGCCCCGCGACATAACCGCCGGCAGCACCCAGCGCCTTGCCGAGCGTGCCCTGGACCACGTCGACCTGGTCCGTCAGCCCGTCCCGCTCCGCGATGCCGCCGCCCTGCGGGCCGTACATGCCCACGGCGTGCACCTCATCCAGGTAGGTGAGCGCACCGTGCCGCCTGGCGATGGTGCAGATCTCCGCCGCCCTCCCGAAATCGCCATCCATGGAATAGACGCCTTCGAAGGCGACGAGCTTGGCGCGGCTTGCCGGCTGTGCCGCCAAGAGCCGCTCCAGATGGGCGGGATCGTTGTGCCGGAAGATCTGCTTCTCGCAGCCTGATGCGCGGATGCCGGCGATCATCGAGGCATGGTTGTTCGCATCGGAGAGGATCAGGCAGTCCGGCAGGAGCCGGGCGATGGTGCTGATCGCCGCCTCGTTGGCGACATAGCCGGAGGACATCAGCAGCGCGGCGGGCTTGCCGTGCAGCTCGGCCAGAGCACGCTCCAGCCGGACATGAAGATGAGTAGTGCCCGAGATGTTGCGCGTGCCGCCGGCACCGGCGCCATGGGCACGCAGGGCGGCACATCCCGCGTCCAGCACGGCCGAATGGTGGCCCATGCCCAGATAATCGTTGGAGCACCAGATCACCACGTCGCGCGGACCTGCGGCGGTCCGCATCCGGGCACGGGGATAGGCGCCGACTTCCCGGGCCAGATTGGCGAACACCCGGTAGCGGCCCTCGGCGCGCACGCGCTGGACGGCTGCACGGAACCATGCGTCGTAATCCATGATCGTCCTCGGGAAGCAGGGATGCCTGGGCGGAACGTGGCCTGCGAAGACAATCGGGCCCCGGCCGGCTTTCGGTCCGACCGGGGCCCTAGTCAGTCGCCTGACCGGTCCGGGAAGCTCAGAGGGCAGCCAGGAAGTTGATCAGGTCGGCCTTCTCCTGCTTGGTCAGGCCCATGTTGAACCGCTTGTTGTAGAAGTAGACGACGTCGGCGATCGTGTTGGCGGAGCCGTCGTGGAAGTACGGCGCGTGGGAGGCGAGGCCACGCAGGGTCGGCACCGAGAACTTGCCGATGTCCGCGCACCTGCCGGTGACTAGACCCATGCCCGGATCGTTGACCAGCACGGTCTTGTTCTCCGGGAAGAAGGGCGGCTTGTCGCCCGTGCAGGTGATCTTGAAGACCGGCAGATCGCTCCGCAGCGGGTTGCCCAGACGTTTGGCGAAGTCACCGGCCGTGCCGATATTTCGCTGGCTTGCCTGGATGATATCCGAGCCGCCGGCAACGCCATTGTGGCAGGTGGCGCAAGCGGAGTTCGGTACCGGATCTGTTGGTGCACCAGGGAAGGCGTCATTGAAGCCGGCAACTTCTCCGAGGGTAAACTTGCCCCGATTGTCGGGGGCAGTACCGTTAAACAACGCCTGTCCCCGCGCAATCGACTGACGATGCTTTGACCTGTCGGCCGACCAGCCGTCGAATTCGTCGAAGGGCAGCTTGGGCGGAGGCGGAGGCTGCGTGACCAGGTCGAGGAAAATGACCCCTTCGGTCTCCACGCTCGTCTTGAGGTGCGCGGGGCCACCGGTAGCGCCGTCCTTGTCGAGCGCGCCGGCCTTCTTGTCGCGAATCTGCGCGGCGAAGAAGCTGACCTCGTACTCCACGATCTTCGCAATATCAGGATGGCTGGTGTCCATGGTTCCCTGGCCACCCTCGGAGGTAGGCCGGTTGTCACGCTGTGCATGGCCCAGCGTGGCATTCAGCGCCTGGGATTCTAAGCTGGGCTCGCGTCCATCCCACATGATATTGCCGCTCGGGCCGGGCGGGCCGAAACTCAGGGATTTGGTCTTGAAGTCGAGCGCGAGACTGATCAGGGGGCGGCGGTACATCGAGTAGATCGGGATCGTTCCGCCGGTCCCGTTGGCGCCGTCATTGCCGTCCGAGGTGCTGGCATGAGGGTTGCCGGGCGTGTTGCAGCCATACGGATCCTTGACCACTTCGATCGTGAAGTCGCGATTGGGGGCGGCTGGCATGAAGATCCGGAACAGCCCGTCGTTCAGGAGCAACGAGCGGGCCTTGCGCGAATCGCTGCCGCGCCCGCGACGGCCACCGTAGAACCGCGATGCCTTGGTCTCGGAAGCCGGCACCAGGGTCGGACAGTTGGCGCCATCCACCGGCGCGAAGATGGGGTCCCTCACGCCGGACCGGTTGAACCGTGCCCGGATGTCGGCGGCGCTGACGCTCATCGCCTGCGACGGCTGGTGACACGTGCCGCAGCTCCGGCCGTTGGCGCCCAGCGACTTGAAGAACGGGTGCTCGCCGGCGCCCACCGTCTTCGCGGCACCGGTGCCACTGATGAAGCCGAGCGTGCCGTCCGGGTTCGAGTAGGTGCCCTTGGCCGGCACCGTGGCCGGCAGCGTCTCGTTGCCGATGATCGCCGGCAGTGGGGCACCCAGCGCCGCGCGATAGGTCGGCGGAAAATATTTCGGCGCCCGGTTTGGAATGGCCGAGGCCGGAACCTCCTGCGCCTGGCTGGCCAGGGACAGGCAGCACAGGCTGGCGGCTGCCAGCAGCAGGCGGGCCAGATGATGCCGGGTCCCAGAACGTGTGATTGATTTCCGCACGACACCAATCCTCCCCACGGATAGGGATGAAGTACCTTCTCGTGAAATTTTGATGTATGACCGAGGCGATTTATAGGCTGATCAGACAAAATCAGCCAAACGATGCGGCAAGTCTTATGTTTCGATAGTCTTTGTGCAAGACATCGGGCTACATTGTGGAACTATTCTTATGAGTATCATGATGCACAGTGGAGGCAACATAAAAATTGTTACGAATAGATGCAGCGTTCGTTGATTGGGGCAATTTTACCTTGGAGTTGTAATTGTCAATATCATGGAAAATGTTGCGTATTATTCAAATGCATATAATAATAAGAGACGAAATTTCAGGATGTTCTGAGTGAATGAATTGCTCAGGTTGTGCAACCAGCCGGAGCACGCCACAATCGTGTGTCAGTATAAGAAGCCTGCTACCTGCGTGATTGATGCTGCGGTCTGCGACCGTCACGGATGCTCGTCGCCTTGCCCCGACAGCCGGGATAATCCAGATCAATCCGTGAGAACCTGGGAGGGTGAGCATGGCCAATCGCCAGTCAGCATGGTTCCTTTTTGGCCTCATGATGACATTCGCTGCACCCGCCACGGCCGAGCCGGTCGACCTGGAATTGGTGCTGGCGGCGGATGGGTCGGGCTCGATCGACGATGGCGAGATACGTCTGCAGCGCGAGGGCTATGCCGCTGCCCTGACTGATCCGGAGCTGGTGTCCGCCATGACCGCCGGGGCGCATGGTCGGATGGCGCTCATGTATTTCGAGTGGGGCGGTGCCGATTCGCAGGTAGTGATCGCCGACTGGGCGGTCATCGACGGGCCAGACAGTGCCGCGCGCTTTGCCGACACGCTGCGCACCACGCCGCGCGGCGCGTTCGGCTGGAACTCGATCTCCAATGCGATCGACTTCGGCCGCCGCGCCATGGCCGGGAACAGCTATGACGGCATCCGCAAGGTGATCGACGTCTCGGCCGACAGCGGCAATTATGGCGGACTACCGCTGCCGCTGGCCCGGGAGGCGGCCTTGGCGGAAGACATCACCATCAATGGGCTGGCGGTCCTGTGCCGGACCTGCGACGGCCGCCCGGCACGCGCCGATCTGGAGGGCTATTTCGCTAGCCAAGTGATCGGCGGGTTCGGCGCCTTCGTCGTGACCGTGGACCAGACCACCAGCTTTGCCGAGGCGGTGCGGCGCAAGCTGCTGCTGGAGATCGCGGGCCTGCCTCAGCCCGTCGCGGCGGCACGCTGAGCGGGCAGCTGCTCCGTCAGCAGTGCCTCGACCTCGATCAAGGGCATGCCTGCCGGAATGATCAGCCATTCGTCCAGTGCGGTGGAGCGGATCATCACCACGCCCCGTTTGGGGCAGATGTCGAGGCAGCCGACCTCGACCACACCAAGGCGCGCCTTCCTTCCTTTCGCTTGGCCGTCGCCTTGCGCCAAGTGCTTGCGCAGCGCCTTGGCCAGGTGCTGCTCGCCGCTCTCCCCGAACCCGCCCTTCAGGCGCCTGGAGCATTTGCGGCAGATCAGTGCCACGGCCTGCCAGCGAGAGGAGACCATGCGCAGCTTGCGCTCGCTCATCGGAGACAGCCTCACGCCAGGGCGGCGACACCGCGGGGCGGGTCGAACAGCTCGAGCGGTCTGGGCACGGCGGCGACCAGTTCGCCATGTGCCAACCGGGACAGGAAGGCGATCACGCGCGGCACCAGTTGCGGGTCGTAGGGCTTGCGGAGCAGGCCTATGGCCACGTCCACATGGGCTCGGGCTCGTTCGGCGCTGGCACTGGTGAACAGGAGCGGGATCTCGTATCGGCGATGCAGCTGGCGCGCGATCTGGATACCATCGCCGCCATCGGCCAGCTCGAGGTCGACCAGCGCCAGGTCGGGAGTCCTGGACTGGGCGAGCTGCAACGCCTCCTCGACCAAGCCGGTTGGTCCCAGCACCTCATGACCGTCCGTGCGCAGCGCCATCTCGATGGCCAGGGCGGTTAGCCCGTCATCTTCGGCAACGAGGATAACCACCAGAAGATCCTTGCTCCAGACTGGGATTGCCGTGGCATTCGCGGACGCCGACGATGCTAGCCAACCTCTCCGGGAACGGCGGGTTCCCCAGAATGCTTGCCAAACCCGGTCTCGGGTTCTACAGTAGGTTGATTACGTCAACCTACTGTCGTCGGGAGGGTCTGCATGATAGTGATGCGATTGCTCGTCCCCGACGAGTGGCGCCGTTAGCTTCGATCCAGCCGCCAATTCTGGCACGCATCTGCCTCCAACGAGATAATCCGGTGGGTCCTGCTCCTGATCGGAGCGGGAACGATCCGGATGCAACCATCCCCCTGGGACGTGAGGGGTCATGTCTGCATGGCCCGCTCGCTCCTTCGGAACTCTCCCATGACTGCAATACTCGGTCGCGCGAATCCGGTTCGCGCGGTTCTACTATTCGTCTATAGCCATTGGCAGCGGCAGGGCTGGCGGGCCTGGCTGGTGGTATTCGCCATGATCGCCGCGACGCTCACCGAGATCCTGGTGCCGCTGTTCGCCGGCCAGCTGGTGGACGCCGTGTCGGCTAGTGCCGGCCTGGCACCGTCGGACATCCTGCAACAGGCGCTCCTGCCCTTCGGGGCCATCGTGCTGCTGGGCCTGGCTGGGCTCGTGCTGCGCACCGGCGCCATCGTCCTGGTGGTGAAGCTCACCCTGGGTGTGATGAGCGACATCGGCCAGGATGCGTTCTTCCGGATCCAGCGGCTGTCGAGCGACTGGCATGCCAACCACTTCGCCGGCTCGACCGTCCGCAAGGTCAGCCGCGGCATGAACGCCATCGATTCCCTCCATGACACCCTGCTGATCGCGCTCTTGCCATCGGTAATGGTACTGCTGGGCTCGGCGGTGCTGCTGGGCTGGCGCTGGCCGGCGATGGGCTTGGTGGTGGCCGGCAGCGCTGTCGCCTACCTGACGCTCACCGCCGCCTTGTCGCTGTGCTGGGTGGCGCCGGCCGCGAGGCTGGCGAACAGCTGGGATTCGCGCATGGGCGGCGCTCTGGCCGATGCGATCGGCAGCAATGCGGTGGTCAAGGCATTCGGCGCCGAGGCGCGCGAGGATGCGCGGCTGGCGGCCCTGGTCGGGCGGTGGCGGCAGCGCACCAGGAGATTCTGGCTTCGCGGCACCGTCAGCGAGGCGGCGCAGGGTACTGCGCTGCAGGTGATGCGTGCGCTCGTGATCGGCATGGTGCTCTGGTTTTGGTGGCAGGGCCGTGCCACACCGGGCGATGTCGCTTATGTGCTGACCA
Source organism: Geminicoccus sp. (assembly GCF_035556675.1). Lineage (GTDB taxonomy): Bacteria > Pseudomonadota > Alphaproteobacteria > Geminicoccales > Geminicoccaceae > Geminicoccus. The sequence continues at coordinate 45,176 of NZ_DATMFZ010000052.1, forward strand.
TGTTCTTCGTCGTGCAGGGTTATCTGCGTGACGTGGGCTACCACGTCCATGCGCTGCAGCGGGCGGTGAACGAGATGGAGGAGGTGGTGGCGATCCACGACCAGCCCATGGAGATCGAGGATCGTCCGGACGCCCAGCCCTTGCGGATCACCCGGGGCGAGATCCGCTTCGAGAATGTCGACTTCCACTACGGCCGGCACCTGGCGCCGTTGTACCGGGGCCTGTCGGTGACGGTCCGTGCCGGTGAGCGGGTCGGTCTGGTCGGGCGCTCGGGCTCGGGCAAGACCACCTTCGTCAAGCTCATCCAGCGGCTCTACGAGCCGGCGGACGGCCGGATCCTGATCGACGGCCAGGAGATCGACCGGCTGACCCAGGCATCGCTGCGCGCGCAGATCGCGGTGGTCCAGCAGGAGCCGATCCTGTTCCACCGTTCGCTGTTCGAGAACATCGCCTATGCCCGGTGGGAGACCGGTGCCGGCATCGGGCTCGGCGAGGTGCGGGCGGCGGCGGCGCTGGCCAATGCCGACGAGTTCATCATGCGGCTGCCCAAGGGCTATGCCACCACGGTGGGTGAGCGAGGCGTCAAGCTGTCCGGCGGCGAGCGCCAGCGCGTGGCGCTTGCGCGCGCCTTCTTCGCCGACGCGCCGATCCTGATCCTGGACGAGGCGACCTCGAGCCTCGATTCCGAATCGGAGGCGCTGGTACAGGATGCCATGGAACGGCTGATGGAGGGTCGGACCGCGATCATCATTGCCCACCGCCTGTCCACCGTGCGCGCCGTGGACCGGATCCTGGTGTTCGACGGTGGCCGGATCGTCGAGGACGGCAGCCACGACGAACTGATGCGGCGCAAGGACGGCGTCTACCGCCGCCTGTTCGAGCGGCAGGCGGAAGGGCTGATTGAAGAAGGCGCCGCTTGAACGCCGAAGAACCTGTCTAAGATCAGACGTATCGATGGAGAAGACGACATGACTGCCGACAAGCAAGACACCCCCGGCATTACGGTTACCACGCTGGATCACTTGCGCCTGACCGGCGTGGTCGAGGCGTTCGAGCGCCGTGGCGACGGCGAACTGGTGGAAGCGCTGGCCGAGGAACTGGACCGTGCCGAGATCGTGGCGCCGGAGGCGGCCCCTGCGGATCTCGTCACCATGCATTCGCGTTGCCGCTTCGCGTCGAGCAGCGGCGAGGAGCGGGAGGTGACCCTGGTCTATCCAGGCGAGGAGGACGTCGCCCAGGGCCGGATCTCGATCGTGACGCCGGTCGGCAGCGCCCTGCTGGGCCTGCGCGTGGGCCAGACGATCAGCTTTGCCGGTGCTGACGGGCACAGCCGCGCGCTGACGCTCAAGGCGGTGACCTGGCAGCCCGAGGCGGAGGGTGTGGACGTCGGCAGGCCCGGGCGAATCTGAGCCGCCCCGCCTCATCGGTGCCGTGGATCGGGTTGTCCTGGAAGATCGAAAGCGCCTAAGCTCGACCGCCCACAAGAGGACGTGCGGCCGAGCTTAGGCCAGTACGAAGATCAGGGAACACCCATCCATGAATCGGATCGCCACTCTTCTTGCCGTGTCGACATGTGCAGTCCTGTCCAACGTCGCACATGCTGCCGACAAGACCTTTGCCCTCGTGCCCAAGAACATGAACAATCCGTTCTTCGACCAGGCACGCGACGGCTGCCAGAAGGCCGCCGAGGAGATCGGCGGGATCGAGTGCTACTATATTGGTCCGGGCGAGCATGGTGGTGGCGACGAGCAGTTCCAGGTCGTTCAGGACCTGATCGCGCGCGGCGTCGACGGCATCGCCGTATCGGTCGCCAATGCTCCGGCGATCGCCAAGGCGGCACAGGCGGCCAAGGACGCGGATATCCCGTTTGTCACCTGGGACAGTGACCTGCTCGACCAGGACCAGGCACTGCGCTCGACCTATATCGGCACCGTCAACACCGAGATCGGCAAGGAGCTGGCCAAGCGGCTGATGGCGCTCAAGCCCGAGGGCGGCACCTACTGCATCCAGAGCGGCGGGCCGGCGGCGGTCAACATGAACGAGCGAATGCAGGGGATGACCGAGACCCTGCCGGCCGACAAGTGGACGCAGGTCGCAGGCTGCCCGCTCTACAACAATGACGACTTCCCGCTCTCGATCGTCCAGATGACCGATATTCTGGCCAAGTATCCCGACCTGGACGCGATGCTGAACGCCGGCGGCGCGCCGCAGATGCTGCCCGAGGCCTATCGGCAGCTCACCAGCCAATACGCGGACCGGATCGAGTCCGGCGATCTCGTCCTGCTGTTCGTCGAGACCATGGACGTGCAGATGCAGTTCCTGAAGGAGGGGCTGAGCCAGGGCCAGGTCGGCCAGCGGCCCTACGAGATGGGTTATCGCGCCATGTACGTGCTGAACGACCTGGTGAACGGCAAGACGGTCGAGGACCCGATCACGGTGGGGCTGGACGTCTGCACCAGGGAAACGATCGACAGCTGCAAGACCAAGTAGATCCAGGGCCTTGCCAGGTTGACCCGGCCACGCACTGCGCTATCCGCTCGTCCCGGGCAGTGCTGGGAGTGGCCGGGATGGAATACGACTATGTGATCGCCGGAGGCGGGTCGTCCGCCTGCGTGGCGGCGATGCGGCTGGTCCGCGACCACGGCGCCCGGGTGCTGCTGATCGAGCGCGGGCCCGCCCGCTATGCCTGGCTGATGCGGATGCCGGCGGGCTACATGAAATATCTGTGGCGCGAGGACTTCCTCGAGATGCACCACACTGCCCCCCAGCCACAGCTGGGCGGGCGTGGCCCGATCGTGCCGCAGGCCCGGGTGCTGGGCGGCGGCAGCTCGGTGAACGCCATGGTCTACATGCGCGGCCAGCGCGAGGACTATGACGGCTGGGACGCCTATCTGGGCAGGGGCTCGGGCTGGTCCTATGTCGACCTGCTCCCGCACTTCAAGGCGCTGGAGAAGAACGCCAACTTCAACGACGAGTATCACGGCATCGACGGCCGGCTGCTGGTCTCGGACCCAGGCCAGCTCTGCGACACCACCCGGCGCTACATCCTGGCGGCGCAGGGCGCCGGCATTCCCTACAACCGCGACTTCAACGGTGCCCGCCAGGCCGGCGTCGGCGTCATGCAGCACACCATGGGCATCGGGCCGAACGGCAAGATGCAGCGCTGCGACGCGGTGACGGCGTTCCTGTCGCAGGTGATGGCGGACGAGCGGCTGACCGTGGTCACCGACAGCCAAGTCACCCGGATCCTGTTCGATGGCCGCCGTGCTGTCGGCGTCGAGTACCTGCGCAACGGCGCCACCTTCAAGGCGCACGCGGCGCGCGAGGTGCTGGTCGCGGCCGGCACCTACAATACGCCCAAGCTGCTGATGCTGTCCGGCCTGGGCCCGGCCGACCATCTGCGCGAGCACGGTATCGCCGTGCATACCGACCTGCCCGGCATCGGCCAGAACCTCCAGGACCACCACGAGGTGCCGGTGATCGCGCTCACCCGCGAGCCCGGCGGCTACCATGGCCAGGACCATGGCTGGCGGATGATCCGCAACGGCCTGCAATATCTCCTGTTCGGCACCGGCCCGGTCACCACGACCGGGATCGAATCCTGCCTGTTCTACGACCCGGACGGCGGCGAGCGCCCGACCATCCAGCTCTATTGCGGCCCGATCGTGCATGTCGACCGCGACATCGCCGATGTCGAGGAGGGCGACGGCATCACCATCGCCTCCTGCCTGCTCCGGCCGAAGGCGCGCGGCACCGTGCGGCTGCGCTCGGCCGATCCGAAGGAGAAGCCCAGGGTCAACGCGAACTTCTTCGGCCATCCGGACGATCTGCGCCTGACCCTGGCATCCATGCGCTTCGCCCGCACCCTCCTGGCGACCGAACCGCTGGCCGGCAACATCGCGCGGGAGATCCTGCCGGGTGCTGACAAGCTGAGCGATGCCGAGCTGGCCGCGTTTGCCGGCAAGACCGTCAAGACCAACTTCCACCCGGTGGGCTCGGCGCGGATGGGACCGGACCACGACCCGACGGCGGTGCTGGACGCGCGGATGCGGGTGCGCGGGGTCGAGGCGCTGCGGGTGATCGACTGCGCCGCCATCCCGTTCATCCCCTCGGCCAACACCAACGCGATCGCCCTGGCGCTCGGCCACAAGGCGGCAGAACTGATCATGGCCGACGAGGCCGGGGTCCCGCTTGCACCGGCCGCGGCGGCCTGACGCCGCCGCGGGGCAGGGCAGGGCTGCGGCCCCGAGCCATCCGATGTCGGATGGCGCCTGGCCGCAGCCGGGACCCGGGTTCCTTGCGCCCGGGCTGCGGCACGCCCGACCGGCGCGGATGATCCTGACAATGGCCCGCCCGGGTTTGTTTCGCAATTTTCGGTCTGCGCGCCGGCCAGCCCGCCTGCCGCACCCAGGCGGCGCAGACCGGCCAGTGTAGCACAGACAGGCTGCCGCGGCAGCGCTGCTGTTGCTGGGCAGGTTTCCGCCATGGCGGGGGAATGGTGCGACAGGCGGGGCAAAGGGGCCGGTAGGACGGACGCGATGACCGGCCTTCTCGGGTTCGTTTCGTAATTCTGGTGACGGCCCCTGCCGGCCTGCTCCGGCCGGCGCTCCCGCGGCTCGGGATGGGCCAGGATAGCACAGGTCCGGGGGCCGAGCACGGCCGGCGCTACATACCTGGGCGGAACCTGATCCCGCGGCCGCTACCGGACGGCCTCAGGCGGTCGTGTCGTCGACCCCGGTGACGGCGATCGCCTCGAACTCGGCAGCGCCCAGCCGGAAGCGCTTCGCTTCCGCATAGGCGGCGCCGGTCCAGAACGCGTCGAGCGCGGCACGGCTCGGGAACTCGATGACGACGATGCGCCGGTCCTCGGCCGGTCCTTCCAGCGTCGCGAACTCGCCGGCACGCACCAGGAAGCGGCCGCCTTGCTCGGCCACCGCGGCCGGAGTGCGTGCGATGTAGCCCCGGTAGGCGTCCGGGTCGGTGACCCGGATCCGGGCGATCAGATAGGCCTTGCTCACTTGACGGCTCCAAAGGTCAGGCCGCGGACCAGATGGCGCTGCATCGCCCAGCCGAGCAGCACGATCGGGCCGATCGCCAGCATAGAGGCGCCGGACATCTTCGCCCAGAACATCCCTTCGGCGGCCTTGAAGCTGGCGATGAACACGGTGAGCGGGGCCGCGTTCGAGGCGGTGAGCTGCAGGCTCCAGAAGCTCTCGTTCCAGGCCAGGATGGTGCAGAGCAGCGCCGTCGACGCGATGCCGGGGATGGCGGCGGGCAGCAGGATGAAGCGCAGCTCCTCCATGATGCCGGCGCCGTCGACGCGGGCCGCCTCCAGGATCTCGTTCGGGATTTCCTTGAAGTAGGTATAGAGCATCCACACCGCGAGCGGCAGGTTCATCAGGAAGAAGATCAGCACCAGGCCCAGGATGTTGTCGAGCAGCCCGGTGGCCTGGAAGATCAGGTAGATGGGGATCACCACGCCGACCGCGGGCATCATCTTGGTCGAGATCATCCAGAGCAGGGTGGAATTGGTCCGCTTGCTCGGGAAGAACGACATCTGGTAGGCGGCCGGCACCGCGAAGACCAGGCACAGCGCGGTCGAGCCCAGCGCCGCGATCACCGAGTTGGTGACGAACTTCGAATAGGAGCCGCGGGCGAACACCTCGTTCAGCGAGGACAGGGTCGGCTCGAAGAACAGGATCGGCGGCATGGAGAAGGCGTCGATCTCGGTCTTGAACGCGGTGATGATCATCCAAAGGATCGGGAAGAACATCAGGAAGGCCAGGCCGTGGCCCAGCAAGGCGTGGCCCAGATGGGAGCGCTTCATCCGAACTTCTCCGGGTTCTGCATGTTGCGGGCCACCAGGCGGATCAGGAAGATCGCGACGATGTTCGCCAGGATCACGGCGAACAGGCCGCCGGCCGAGGCGGAGCCGACGTTCCACTCCAGGAAGGCGCGGGTGTAGATGATGTAGCTGAGCGTGGTGGTGGCCTGGCCGGGGCCGCCGCCCGTGGTGGTGAAGATCTCGGCGAAGATCGAGAGGAAGAAGATGCTCTCGATCATCACGACCGCCGTGATCGCCCGCGACAGGTGCGGCAGGATGATCTTGAAGAACATCTGGATCGGGTTGGCCCCGTCCAGCCAGGCGGCTTCCTTCTGCTCCTCGGGCATGGACTGCAGCGAGGTCAGGAACACCAGCATCGCGAACGGCGTCCATTGCCAAGCGATGATGATGACGATGGCGGTCATCGGCCAGTTCTGGAACCAGTCGACCACCGGCAGGCCGAGCGTGCCGAGGATCCAGGAGAGCAGCCCGTAGACCGGGTGCATCAGCATGTTCTTCCAGACCAGGGCCGCCACCACCGGCATGACAAAGAACGGGGCCAGGGCCATCAGCCGGGCGATGCTGCGGCCGGGGAAGTCCTTCTCCAGCACCAGCGCCAGGATGATACCCAGCACCACCGTCACGACCAGCGAGGCACCCACCAGGATCAGGGTCTTGCCCATGGCACCCCAGAACATCGGGTCGTTCAGGAGCAGGGAGAAGTTGCGGAAGCCGGCGAAGCCGAACCGCTCGGGGTAGAGCACGTTGTAACGGTGGAAGGCGTAGTAGATCGTCATCGCCAGCGGGACGATCATCCACACGAGCAGCACGCCCACCGCCGGCGCGATCAGCGCCAGCATGGTCCAGCGCTGCTTGGACCATGCTTCCTTGGCCATGCCGCGCCCGGCTACCGCCGTGCCGCCCTGACCCTGCAGACTAGCTGCCATGGTTTCTGTGATCCCTCCGCCGTTGCAAACGCGGCGGGGCGGCCGCGGATGCATCCCTCTGGTAGAGGTGCATCCAGGCGGCCGCCCCGACCTTCAAGGAAAGCTGCGGCTCAGTAGTAGCCGGCTTCCTGCATGATCCGATCTGCTGCGGCCTGGGCATTGTCCAGGGCTTGGTCGACCGTGGTCTGGCCGGCGACCGCACCGGCGATCGCACGCCCGAGCTCGGTGCCGATCGCCTGGAACTCGGGGATCGGCGCGTACTGGATGCCCACGTACGGCACCGGCTTGGCAGTGGCGTCGGTGGGATCCGCCGTGTTCATCGCATCCAGGGTCGGCTGGGTGAACGGCAGCTTGATGTACTCGGGCTCCGCATAGGTGCTCTTGCGGGTGCCGGGCGGCACGGCGGCCCAGCCATTCTCCGAGGCGACCTTCTGGATGTATTCCTTGCTAGTCGCCCAGTAGATGAAGTCCTTGGCGGCCTCGGCGTTCTGCGAGGTGGCCGGGATCGCCAGCGACCAAGCCCACAGCCAGTGGTTGCCCTTCGGCACCGTGCCGATCGGCGCGTTGGCGAACGCGACGGTGTCGACGACCTTCGACTCGTCCTTGTTGAACATGTAGCCGGCGGCCGAGGTGGCATCCACCCAGGTGGCGCAGTTGCCGCCCGCGAACAGCGTGCGGTTCTCGAGGTGGCCATTACCGGTGACGCCGGGGGGACCGTAATTGTTCATCAGGTCGACATAGAAGTTGACTGCCGTCTTCCACTCTTCCGAGTTGAGCTCCGGCTTCCATTCCTCGTCGAAGTAGCGGGCGCCGAACGTGTTCCCCATCGTGCTGATGATGGCCATGTTCTCGCCCCAGCCCGGCAGGCCGCGCTGGCAGGTGCCGTAGATCTTGTTGGCCGGGTCGTGCAGCTTGGCCGCCCATTCCTTGATCTGTTCCCAGGTCGGCTGCTCCGGCATCTCGATGCCGGCCTTCTCGAACAGGTCCTTGCGGTAAAACAGGAAGCTGCTCTCGCCGTAGAACGGCATGGCGTAGAGCTTCTCGTCGACCGTCAGGCCGGCACGGACCAGCGGGAACACGTCCTCGAGGTCGTAGCTTTCCGGCACGTCGTCGAACGGCACCAGCCAGCCGAGCTTGCCCCAGATCGGCACCTCATAGGTGCCGATGGTCAGGATGTCGTAGGCGCCGGCCTTGGTCGCGATGTCGGTGGTCACCTTGGCGCGCAGCTCGTTCTCGGGCAGCACGACCCAATCGAGCGTGACGTCCGGGTTGGCGGCCGTGTACTCCGCCGACAGGCGCTGCATCGTGATCATGTCGGGGTTGTTGACCGTCGCGATCGTGATGCGCTTTTCCTGTGCGAAGGCACTGCTGCTCATCAGGGCGACAGCCAAAGCTGCGCCAATCATTCCGAGTTTCATCACTCACCTCCCAAGTATTGGGCGCCGGCGGCGCCAGCCGTGGATCGTTTCAAACTTGAACGCATCTGGCAGCCACCTTTCTACAAAGAGCCGGCGGCCCGATCAACCGCCATGGCTCCTCTGGCGGTCAGCCTTAGCCGCGCTTGACGATATAGATGCCGAGCAGAACAGTCAGGATCGTGCAGACCCAGAGCGGGATGGCCTGCTCCAGAAAGCGCATCCACAAGAGATGCAGGAAGATCCCGAACACGACCCCGATGAAGCCGCGGTCGAACGCG
>NZ_DATMFZ010000053.1:0-2204 GCF_035556675.1 Geminicoccus sp.
CTCCTCGAACACCGAGGCGCGCATGAAATTGTCGCCGATGATGGCGGCTTCGATGGTCCGGGTCATGAACGCACTTTCGCAAGGTCGCGCCAGATGTCGCGCATCCGGCGGTGGGTCGACTGGTAGATGGGAAACAGATCGCCATAGAGCCTGGCCAGCTCCGGGTCGGGCTGGGTGATCTCGCCCAAGGACGGGATGACCCAACTCTGGACGGCCTCGTCCAGCGAGGGGAACACGCCCACCGCGCAGGCGGCCATCATCGCCGTGCCGACCGCCCCCTCCTCGCCGCGCGTCCCGGCCCGCACCGGCGTGCCCAGCACCGAGGCCAGGATGGTGCGCAGCGTCTTGGACCGCGCAGCACCCCCGGCCAGCCGGATCTCCTCCGGGACATGGCCCATCGCCGAGTAGCAGTCGCGGCCGGCAAAGCTCAGGCCCTCGTAGACCGAGCGCAGCAGGTCGAGGAAGCGGACGTTCTGGTCCAGGCCCGTCATCATCGCCCGGGCATTGGCATCCACGAACGGACCGCGCTCGCCGGCAGTATGGATGTAGGGATGCCAGATCCCGGCACCCGGCCGCGCCTCCAGCACCCGCGCATCCAGCTTCGGCAGGGCCTCGCGGCGAGTGACCTCCAGCCCCAGCACGCCGGCCGCCTGGCACACCAGGTCGACCGCCCAGTCGATGTTGAGCGTGGCCGCCATGTTGGACTGGGCCTGGGAATACTTGCCGGGGATCGGCAGGCACATGGTGTAGCCGGACGGCCGCTCGCCCAGCACCACGTCGTCCGCAGAGCTGGCCAGGCGGATATGCATGCCGGTCGAGCCGATGACCGAGACGCCAAGCTGGCGGCCGGGCTCGTAGAGGCCGGCACCCAGCGCCGTGCAGGTGACATCCACGAAGCCCAGCGAGATCGGCGTGCCGGGCTTCAGCCCGACCTGGCGCGCCGCCTCCTCGGTCAGCGGATGGTTGGTCTCGGCACCGTTCAGGATCGGCGGCAGCAGGCGGGCTAGGTCGCTCAGGCCATAGTTGGCCAGCACCTCGGCCGAATAGCTGCGCGTGCGGAAGTCGCCAAAGGTGAACACGCCCTCCGACACGTCGGTCGCGCGCACGCCGGTGAGCTTGAAATAGAGCCAGTCCTTGCAGTGCATGCCGGTCGCGGCACGCTCCAGGATCTCCGGCGTGTTCCGCTGCATCCACATCAGATGCGCCGACTGCTGGCAGGCATTCATGCCGCAGCCGGTGATCGGGTAGTTGCGCGCCGTGGTGCCGTTTGCCTCGGCTTCCTCGACAATGGCAGCAGCGCGGCTGTCCAGCCAGAGCCAGGCCGGGGCCACCGGCTCGCCCGCCGCATCGATCAGCCAGGTGCCGTCGCCCTGCGCGGTCACACCTACCGCGACCACCCGGTCCGCCAGCCGCTCGACCCGGCTGCCCAGTTCGCGCAGCACTTCGGCGCAGTCGGCCCAGGTGCGGTTGATGTCCTGCTCGCAGCCGCCGCCCGGCAGGTTCACATAGTGGTTCGGCTTGGCCGCGACCGCGACCTGGTGGCCCTGGAGGTCGAAGGCCACCACCTTGGTGACCGAGGTGCCGGCATCGATGCCCAGGATCAGTTCACTGCTCATGCCGCGCTGACCTCGCCATGGCGCAGCGCCGTGCCGCTGGCCGCATCGAACAGATGCAGCGCGTCGCCCGGCAGAGCGACCGGCACGGCCTCGCCGGTCCCGATATTGAGCGTGCCATCGGTGACCGCCACCAGCAGTACCCCTTCCACCTCGATGCCCAGATGGGTCTGGTCGCCCAGCCACTGGTTGCTCACGACCTGGCCCTTGAGCGGGCCTTCGCCGACCCGGACCCGGTGCGGCCGGATGCCGACCCGGATCTCGCCGGGGCGATCGCCGGCCCGCGCCGGCAGGGTGAAGGCCTTCTCGCCCTGCACCGTGCGGATCACGATCTCCTGACCGGTGATCTCGCCCGCCATGATGTTCATGGGCGGCTCGCCGATGAACGAGGCGACGAACAGGTTGGCCGGCCGCTCCTTCAGATCGGCAGGGGTCGCGAACTGCTGGAGAACGCCGCCCTCCATGACCGCGATCCGGTCGGCCAGCGCCAGCGCCTCGGTCTGGTCGTGGGTGACGAACACGGTCGTCATCTTGTGCTCGATGAGGAAGTCCTTGATCCGCGCGCGCAGGATGGCGCGCAGCTGCGGCTCG
>NZ_DATMFZ010000054.1:0-45654 GCF_035556675.1 Geminicoccus sp.
CCGGACGGGCAGCTGCTCGGCAAGATCCTGGTGCCCGAGGTGGTGGCGAATGTCTGCTTCGGCGGGTTCAAGCGCAACCGGCTCTATATCTGCGGCACGACCTCGCTCTATGCGGTGCATGTCACCGTCACCGGAGCGCAGGTGCCTTGATCGGGCGGGGGGCCGCGGCCAGGCCGGCCGCAGGCCTCCTCTTGGCGGCCGTCCTGCTGGGCGGCTGCCAGGGCCAGATCGAGGGCGTGAACCGTCACGTTCCGCCGAGCGGGAGCACGCTCGCCTATGGCTGTGACGATGGCACCCAGCTGCAGGTGACCTTCACGGGGCTGGAAGCGGCGACGATCGAGCATGCCGGCGTGTCCCGCGAGTTGCACGGCGTATTCTCCGAGCAGGGCGCCAAGTACAAGGCCGGCGACACCATCCTGCGGATCGAAGGCGACCAAGCGATCCTCGAGAACGTGGACGGCACCCGCCACTGCACACGAGGCGGGTGACAGCACTCCACCGGTCCCGGTGGGGCGTGCAGCACCGGTTGACGGCGATGGTATGACAGGTTCACATTCATACCAAGAGATCACCGTCATGCCGGGCAGCATCCGGATGGCAGGCAGATGACCCCGCCTGGGCGGGGCCACCAGGGAGGCAGACAGTGGCAAGCGCTCGGGCCACCGAGATCGCGCCCGTCGAATCACGGGCGGATCATGCCCCGATCAGGACGCGGCGGCTGCACGAGGAAGTGGCGGCCAGGATCGAGGCGACCATTAATGCCGGGGCGCTCGGGCCGGGCGACAGCCTGCCGTCCGAGCGCGAGCTCATGGGCCGCTATGGCGTGGGCCGACCTGCTGTGCGCGAGGCCCTTTTGTCCTTGCAGCAGCGCGGGCTGATCGAGCGGCGCAACGGCGAGCGGGCGCGGGTGGCCTCGCCCAGCGCTGCGGACGTGGTCTCGCAGATGACCTTGCCGGTGCGGCGGATGCTGGCCCGGCCCGAGAATGTCCGGCACTTCCAGGAGGCGCGCTGGCTGTTCGAGACCGGGGTCGCCCGGCAGGCGGCGCTGCGCGCTACGCCGGAACAGGTCGCCACGCTGGAGGCGGCCCTGGAAGCCAACCGTGCGGTGTTGGGCGATCCGGTCGAGTTCGCCCGTACCGACGTGCTGTTCCACCTGCGCCTCGCCGAGATCCCGGACAATCCGATCTTCACCGCACTGCACGAGGCCCTGGTCGGCTGGCTCACCGAGCAGCGCCGGGTGACCCTCACCAGCCCGAAGGCATTCGAGGTGGCATTCGCGGCGCACGAGCGGATCTTCAAGGCGGTGGCAGCGCACCAGCCGGACGAGGCGGCCCAGGCGATGGCCGATCATCTGACCGAGGTGGCCGGCCTCTACTGGAACAAGGCAGGAAGGAAACGATGAGCGACGGGTTGGTGGTGATGGTCGAGTTTCGCCTGAAACCGGTCGCAGTCGACGAGTTCCGTGCGCTCGTCACCGCGAATGCCCGGGCCTCGGTCGCGGACGAGCCCGGCTGTCGCCGTTTCGATGTGGTCACTTCGCCTGAGGATCCTACCGAATTGCTGCTCTACGAGATCTATGACGACCGCGCGGCGTTCGAGCGTCACCTGGAGACGCCGCACTTTCTGACCTTCAAGGAGCGCTCCGCCGACCTGGTCGAGCGTTCGACGGTACGGCTTCTGGAGCTTGCCGAGCATTGCAAGCCGAGTTCGGGAGCCCCGCGATGAGCCATGCGACCATGCGCGAGATGTGCGAGGATGCCGGGCCGAAGTTCGGCCATTTCGTCGTCGAGTTCGCGACCCCCGGGATCGGCCACATCCTGAAGAATGCCGGCTGCGACTTCGTCCTGTTCGACTGCGAGCATTCCGGCTTCGGCTTCGAGACGGTGAAGTCGGCGGTCCGATACCTGGAGGCGGCCCGCCTGCCGGCCATCGTCCGGGTGCCGTCGCGCGAGTACCAGCACATCGCGCGCGCGATGGACATGGGCGCGGAGGGCATCATGCTGCCGATGGTGTCCACGCCCGAGGAGGCGCAGAGCATCATCGACGCGGTGAAATACGTGCCGGAAGGCAAGCGCGGCGTGGCGCTCGGCATTGCTCATGACGCCTATCGTGGCGGCGACGTGCTGGCCAAGCTGGCCGCCCAGAACCGGCGCTCGGTGGTGTTCGCCCAGATCGAGACCAAGGAGGGCGTCGACAACGCCGACGCGCTCGCCGCCATGCCCGGGATCGACTGCCTGTGGGTCGGCCATTTCGACCTGTCCTGCTCGCTGGGCGAGCCCGGCCAGTTCCAGAGCCGCACCTTCCTGGACGCGATCGACACGGTCGCGCAGGCCTGCCGGCGGCACGGCAAGCGGCTCGGCCGGCTGGTGCCGGACGTCGCGACCGGAATCGAGTATCACGGCAAGGGCTTCGACTTCCTCTGCTATGCCGGTGACGTCTGGACCTATCAGGCGGCGGTGAAGAGCGGGATCGACGGGCTGCGCGCGGGCTGCGTTTCGGCGTCTGCAGCGGAAAAGCCCCAGAAGAAGAACGCCGAGAAGGGCAAGTGAGCATGGCCGACAAGTTCAGGGTGGCGCTTTCCTCCGACTTCCGGAAGGCGGACGGCTCGCCCACCTATCCCTCCTTCGATCTGTCGCCGCTGGTCTCCGATCCACGGATCGAGATCGGCTATGTCGATCCGGTGGACGGCGTGATGCCGGCCGAGGGGCTGGCGGGCTATGACGTCCTGATCCTGCTGGTGCCGAAGTTCACCCGCGCCAGCGTGCCGAAGGACGGCAGGCTGGCCGCCGTCTGCCGGTTCGGCGTGGGCTATGACAGCGTCGACGTCGCGGCCTGCACGGATAATGGCATCGCCCTGGTGATCACCCCGGACGGCATCCGCCGCCCGGTCGCGGTATCGATCGTCACCTTCGTCCTCGCACTGTCGCAAAAGCTCCTGATCAAGGACAAGATGACCCGCGAGGGGCGCTGGAACGACCGCTCCGAACACATGGGCATGGGCATCGTCGGGCGGACCTTCGGCCAGCTCGGCATCGGCAATATCGGGGCCGAGGCGATCCGGCTGCTCAAGCCGTTCGAGATGAAGCTCATCGCCCACGACCCCTATGCCGACCCGAAGGTCGCGGCCGAGCTGGGTGTGGAGCTGGTGGGCTTCGACGAGCTGTTCCAGCGCTCGGACTTCGTGTCGGTATCGGTGCCGCTGTCGGAGGCGACCCACCACATCGTGGGCGAGCGGGCACTCAAGCTGATGAAGCCCAGCGCCTATCTGATCAACACCTCGCGTGGCCCCACCGTCGACCAGAAGGCGCTCTACCAGGCGCTGGTGGACGGTACCATTGCCGGGGCCGGGCTGGACGTGTTCGAGGTCGAGCCGGTCCCGGCCGACGAGCCGATCCTCCAGCTCGACAACGTGATCGTCTCGCCGCACGCCCTGTGCTGGACCGACCAGTGCTTCGCCGGCAATGGCGCCGGCGATGTGGCGGGGGCGCTCGCGATCCTGAACGGCCAGAACCCCAGGGGCGTGGTCAACCGGGAAGTACTGGAGGACCCGCGCTTCAAGGAGAAGCTCGCGAAGGCGAAGGCGCGGTCGGCTTGACATAAGCGGCGGCCCAGACGGGCCGCATGATTTTCAGGGAGGCAGAACAAGATGATGCAACGTCGTCGTTTCCTCGAAGCCACCGCCATGGCCGGCGCGCTCGTCGCCCTGGCGCGGCCGTCGCTCGCCGCCGAATCGGCAGCGCAGAAGGCGGTCGAGGCCGCCAAGCAATATGCCGGCACCGAGATCTCGATCGTCTGGGAAGCCGGCCTGCAGGCGCTGGACCCGCTCAACTTCAGCGGGCCGCTCTGGGAGAAGGAGACCGGGATCAAGGTGAAGGTCGTCGAGGTGCCGACCTCGGAGATGTTCACCAAGATCCTGCAGGAGCACCGGGCCGGTACTGGCGCCTATGACGCGTTGAACGTCATCCCGGCCTGGATGCCCGACCTGGTCCGCGCCGGTGCGCTGGAACAGCTCGACGAATATGTCGACAAGTACGGCTATCGCGACGAGTTGCAGGACATCGCCCCGGTCTACCGGGACAACCAGATGACCGTGGACGGCAAGATCTACGGCCTGCCGGACGACGGCGACGTCTTCATCATGTACTATCGCACCGACATCCTGGGCGATCCGAAGATCCAGGAGGCGTTCAAGGCCAAGTATGGCTACGACCTGCCGGTGCCGCCCAAGACCTGGAAGGAGTTCGACGAGGTCGGCGCGCTGATCACCGAGGTGACCGGTGGCAAGCCCTATGGCGCCGCGTTCATCCGCGACCCTGCCCAGGGCCAGTTCATGTTCCAGGAGCGGTTCCGCAACGAGGGCGGCATCTTCTTCGACGCCGAGACCATGAAGGCCCAGGTGAACTCTCCGGCCGGCGTCAAGGTGTTCTCCGACTGGGTCGCCGAAAACAAGTGGATGCCGCCCGGCATCGAGAATTTCGGCTTCGTCGAGAATCTGGCCGCCTTCCTGCAGGGCGACACGGCGATGACCCTGTCCTGGCCGCCGTATGGGCGCTGGGCCGCGGGCTATGGCACCGACGAGGCTGCGCTGAACTGGGTGCCGAAGAGCACGATCGCCGGCAAGGTCGGCTATGCGGTGACGCCGGGCGGCCATCCGGAGCTGGCGTCGGGCTTCGCCCTCTCGGTCTCGGCCTCCTCGGCCAACAAGGATGCGGCCTATCTGTTCATCCAATGGCTGAACTCGCGCGACATCTCGATCCAGCGCGTCCAGCTGCCGTTCGCCCTGCGCGACCCGTTCCGCGAGGACCACTTCACCAGCGAGGAGTACAAGAGCCGCTGGCCGGAAGCGCCGCAGTACCTGGCGGCCCTGCAGGAGGCGGCGAACACCGGCATCCTCGACCTGTCGATCCTGCAGACCGACCGGTACGAGGAGGCGATCCGCCAGGGCATCTCCCGGCTCTGGTCTGGCGAGGATCCGCAGGCGATCCTGGACGACGTCGCGGCGCAATGGGACGCGACTACCGAGCGGGTCGGCGTCGACAAGCAGAAGGCGGCCTATGCCGATTGGGCGTCCAAGCCCAACGCCTATCCGCCGAAAGCCTGAACGGATAAGGGATGCCGCCCGGCCCGCCGGCCGGGCGGCATCTTGCCGTTTCTTGATGCTTTTCCGGATTCTTCATGACGCAGCCTTTGGCCAGCCTGGCGGCCCTGACGCTTGCCTATATCCTCAGCCAGTTCTTCCGCACCTCGCTGGCCGTCATTGCGCCCGAGCTGTCGCGCGACCTGGATCTCACCACCCAGGACCTGGGCTTTCTGTCCAGCGTCTGGTTCATCGCGTTCGCCGTGATGCAGATCCCGGTCGGCATCGCGCTCGACAAGTACGGCATCCGCAAGCTGGTGGCGCCGATGGTGCTGGTTGCGGCCCTGGGTGCCCTGCTGCTCGCGATGGCGCCCAACCTCGAGGTCGGCATCGCCGCCCAGGTGGTGATCGGGATCGGTTGCGCGCCGGTCTACATGGGCACGCTGGTGCTGCTGACCCGCTGGTACGAACCGGCGCGCTTCGCCAGCCTGGCCTCGCTGGTCCTGGCGCTGGGGAGCCTCGGCAACCTGATGGGCACGGCACCGCTGGCCTGGCTGGCCGGCCTGATCGGCTGGCGCCTGGCGCTGGTGGCGGTGGCCGCGATCGTGGGCCTGTCCGCCCTGCTCGTCTGGCTGTTCGTCCAGGACACGCGCGACGGCAGCCCGGCCCCGGCCTCGGGCGAGCATCCGCTGCGGGCGCTGATCGGCACGTTCAAGGTCGCCCGCAAGCGCGAGCTCTGGCCGCTCATGCCGATGGCCCTGATCGGCTACGGCGTGATGGTCACGGTGCGCGGCCTGTGGGGTGGGCCCTATCTGGCCGACATGTTCGGCCTGGATGCGATCGAGCGCGGCAACGTGCTGCTGCTCATGTCGATCGGCATGATCGCAGGCCCCTTGCTCTATGCCTCGATCGAGCGCCGTACCGACCGGCGCAAGCTGCCGGTGCTGGCGGGATCCTGCATCACCCTGGCGGCACTGGTCGCCCTCATGGTCACCGGCAGCCTGCTGGTGGCGACCATCGCCCTGGTGCTGGTCGGCTGCTTTGGCAGCGTGTTCAACATGGTCATGGCCCAGGGGCGCCGGTTCTTCGCACCGCAGGAAATGGGGCGCGGCCTGACCCTCCTGAACGGCGCCTGCTTTGCCGGGGCCGCCCTGCTGCAGGCGCTGACCGGCCAAGTCGCGGCCAGTGCTGCGCCGCCCGTCTGGACCGCAGTGTTCCTCAGCCTGGCGGCGCTCCTGGCGATCGCCACGGGCTTTCTCGCCTTCAGCCGTGACCGCCGGCTCGCGGAGCTTCGATGACCCAGCCAAACGTCCACCGCCACGACCGCCGGTTCGGCTACGCGATGATCGCGCCGGCCGTGGCGATCATCCTGTTCATCGGCCTGTTCCCGCTGATCTGGACCCTGCTGGTCAGCGTCCAGAACATCTCGATGATCGACGAGGACACGAGCTTCCAGGGCCTGCTGAACTACCAGCGCCTGATGTCCGACACGCGGTTCTGGGAAGCGCTGGGCCACACCCTCCTGTTCACCGCGGTGGCGCTGCCGCTGGAACTGATCCTGGGCCTGGCGCTGGCATTGCTGTTCCTGGAGGAACTGCCCGGCCGGCCGGTCTTCGTGGCGCTGCTGGTGCTGCCCACGGTGATCTCGCCGATCGTGGCGGGTGCCGCCTGGCGGCTTCTGTTCGACAACCGGTTCGGGCCGATCAACCAGGTGATCTCCTGGGTGGCCGGCGAGCCCGTGACGATCCTCTGGCTGAACGACCCGAATTTCGTCTACGCGGCGATCCTGATCGCCGAGGTCTGGCAGTGGACGCCGTTCATGTTCCTCCTGCTGTTCGCCTCGCTGACCAATGTCGACCCCTCGCTCGGCGAGGCTGCACGGATCGACGGGGCCGGCTTCTGGCGTACGCTCTGGTCGATCACCCTGCCGGTGATCCGCCCGGTGATCGTGATCGCGCTGCTGATCCGCGGCCTCGACCTGTTCCGGATCTTCGACGTGATCTGGGCGCTCACCAAGGGCGGGCCGGGCACGCGGACCGAGACGATCTCGATCTATGCCTATGTCCAGGGCTTCCAGCAGTTCGAGACCAGCTACACCGCCGCCATGGCCTTCGTGATCATCGTGATCCTGACGATGCTGGTGATGGCGGCGCTCAAGCGCGTGGAGATCGCCCGATGAGGACGGCCATCCGCTTCACCGTCGCCATGATCGTGACGGTCCTGTTCCTGTTCCCGATCTACTGGCTGTTCACGATCTCCTTCAAGACGCCGGACGAGATCTTCAGCTATCCTCCAGTCTGGTGGCCGTCGAGCCTCCAGCTCTCGAACTACACCGTCCTGTTCCGCGACGGCGACGTAATGACGATCTGGAACAGCCTGGTGGTGGCCTCGGTCTCGACCGTGGCGGCCATGCTGATCGGCACGATGTGCGCCTATGCGATTGCGCGCTTCCGGACGGGCGGCGACCATTTTTCGATCTGGGTGCTGTCCCAGCGCATGGTGCCGCCGATCGTGGTCGTGTTCCCGATCTTCCTGCTCTACGTCAAGCTCGGCTTAGTCGACACTTATCTCGGGCTGATCATCCTCTACACCGCATTCAACCTGCCCTACGTGGTCTGGATGATGCGCGGCTACCTGCAGGAGATCCCGCGCGAGATCGAGGAGTCGGCACTGGTCGACGGCTGTACCCGGCTGCAGGTGTTCACCAAGATCGTGCTGCCGCTGGCCCGCACCGGCCTGTTCGCCACCGCCGTGTTCACCTTCGTGTTCGCCTGGAACGAGTTCCTGTTCGCGCTGGTCCTGACCCGCAGCGCGGTCACGACCTTCCCGGTGCAGCTCACCCATTATTTCGGCGGCCAGTCGAACTTCTGGGCGAAGATCTCGGCGATGAGCGTGCTGGGCACCGTGCCCATCTTCCTCGCGGTGGCGTTCCTGCAGCGCTACCTGGTCCGCGGGATCTCGCTGGGTGCCGTCAAGGGTTGAGGGGAAAGACGCATGACGAGCAGCACTGTCAGCCGGGCGGTCGCCCTGTTCGGCACCGAGGAGCCGGTCGCGGCCACCCGGACGCTGAGGGCCGGCCCGCTCGCCTGCACTCTGGACGCCGGCAACCTGCGCCATGTCAGGCTCGGCAGCCGCGAGGCGATCCGCGCCATCTCCATGATCGTGCGCGACCGCAACTGGGGCACCTATGGGCCCGAGATCGCCGATCTCGAGGTCCAGGAGGACCCGGACGGCTTCCGGGTCACCTACCGCGCCACCTGCTCGGACGGCACGCAGACCTTCGCCTATGATGCGGAGATCACCGGTCGGGCTGATGGCTCGCTGACTTTCCGGGTGCTGGGCGAGGCGCTGACCGACTTCGTCACCAATCGGGCCGGCTTCGTGGTGCTGCACGGAGTGGAGGGCATCGCCGGCGAGCCGGTCCGGGTCGAGCATGTGGATGGCAGTATCGAGGAGAGCCGCTTTCCCGACCTGATCGACCCGATCCAGCCGTTCAAGGACATCCGCGCGCTCAGCCACGAGGTCTACCCGGGCGTGCGCGTCACCTGCCGCATGGAGGGTGACGCCTACGAGATGGAGGACCAGCGCAACTGGCTGGATGCCTCCTACAAGACCTATATCCGCCCGCTAGCTCTGCCCTGGCCCTACACGTTGGAGAAGGGCGAGCGGCTCGACCTGCAGGTGACGCTCTCGGTGGAAGGCACGCTGCCGGCTTTAGAGGCTGCGGCCCAGGACGAGGCGATCCAGGTCCAGGTCGAGCCCGAAGTGATCGGCCAGATGCCGAAGCTGGCGCTGGTGGTGCCGGCCAATCTGGCGCCGCTGGCGCTGAACCATGCGGAACTGCTCGGCCGTGCCGCCTTCCCGGTCCATGCCTGCTCGCTTCTGGAAGGCGTCACCGTCGATTCGCTGGACATGGTGGTTCATCAGCTGGAAGCGTTCGGTGCGCTGGGCGAGCCGGAGGAGCGCCTACTGGAGGCGGTCCTGCCTTGCCGGGATGCGCTCGGCCGGCCGATCGACGACCCGACCACGCTCGCCCGCGACCTCGACCTGCTGGCGACCGCGGTGCGCCGCTCGGGCGTGGACTTCCGTCGGATCGCACTTTCGCCCGCCTGCGACCTGAAGTCGACCACGCCGGGCGGCATCTGGCCGGCGGCACCCTCCTTCGAGGCGATCCTGGCCGGCGCCAGGGCGGCCTTTCCCGGCTGCGAGATCGGCGGCGGCTTCTTCGGCAGCTTCACCGAACTCAACCGCAAGCGGCCGCCGCAGGGCCTGTTCGACTTCCTGGGCCACGCCATCTTCCCGACCGTGCATGCCGGCGACGACCTTTCGGTGACCGAGGGGCTGGAGGCCCTGCCCTCGCTGCTGCGCTCCGCGCGCGCGATCCTTGGCGAGACAACACCCTATGTACTCTACCCGACCGCCGTCTCGATGCGGCACAACCCCTATGGCGCGACACCAGCCGAGAACCCGGAGCAGGGCCGCACCGCCATGGCCAGGGTCGACCCGCGCGATCGGGCGCTGCTGGGGGCTGCCTGGTATGCGGGCCTGCTCGCCCATGCCGCGCAAGGCGGCCTGGACACGCTGTGTCTGGCCGCGGCGGTAGGCCCGTCCGGGCTCGTCATCACGCGCCAGCCCTACCCGCAGCCCTGGTTCGACGCGCACCGGGGGGCGATCACCCCTGCCTGGCACGTGCTGACCGGTCATGCCGCCCTGGCCGGGGCCAGCCTGCGGCAGGCCCGTTCCGCGGCACCCTCGGCCATCCAGGTCCTGGCAGCGGAGAGCGCCGCAGGACTGACGGTCTGGCTGTGCAACCTGACCGGCGCGCCGCGTCAGGTCCGGCTGGACGGGCTGGATGCCGGCCTGGCGGAGCTGGCGGTTCTGGATGCGGCCGATTTCGAGCGGGCCTGCCAGGACGCGGATTTCCTGGTCGACAGCGCCGTGCCGCTGCCACCGGGCGACCTCTCCCTGGATGCTTATGCCGTGGTCAGGATCCTGGTCAGGCGCTGAGCCGGCGGGCATTGGCCCGGGCCCGGCGTCGGAACGGCGTCTGCATCGCGTGTGCGGTACGGGCCATGACCCGCTGGATCTCGCGCGTGAGCTCGTGATCGGCGCGCTGTGCGGCACCGAGGTCGAAGCTGAGCGCGCGCTGCCACCACCAGCGCTGCCAGGCCATGGTGAGCGCCGGGGTCGCGAGCATCGCCTTGCCTGCGGCCTCGGTGATGGCGGCCAGCTTCTCCGTGACCATCAGCGTGGTCTCCGGGTCTTTTGCGACGCCATGCGGATCGGCGGCCATCCGGCCGAGCCTGGCCATGATCGTCGTCCCGGACGCGGTCAGCAGCGCTGTCAGATTGGAAAGGTCGCGCATCCGACCGGCCATGCCTGGAACTCCTGTGGTGGTGTGCTAACGCCTCAGCACGACGCCGGAACGCGCGGCTCCGGAACCGCGGGATCGACCCCGAGTTCCCGACGGTACCCCGGTAGGATTCAAGGACGGAGGGAGCGGATGAGGCGGAGAGCGGGTGCTGTCCTGGCTGCCGCAGCCATGCTGGCAAGCGTTGCCGCCATCGGGGCGGCAGCGTGGCGGATACCGCCGAACGCCCCTGCCCGGCAAGCCACCGTGCCACCCCCGCCGGCACTCAAGGCCGAGCGCTACCTGGCCCTCACCATGTACCACGAGGCGCGCGGCCAGAGCCGGGACGCGATGCGTGCGGTCGGCTGGGTGGTCCTGAACCGGGCGCGCGACGCGGAGTTTCCCGACGGAATCCGCGAGGTCGTGGTCGAGCCGACCCGGTCGGGCAAGTGCCAGTTCGGCTGGGCCTGCGGCGATCTCAGCGTGGACCCGGCCGAGCCGGAGGCTTGGCGGCAGGCGGAAGAGCTCGCGGGCGAACTCCTGTTCCAGCCCAGCCACGACCCGACGGCGGGGGCACTCTGGTTCTGGGAATCCTGGCGCGAGCGGCCGGGCTGGCTGGGGCCGGACGTACGCGAGACGCTGCAAGTGGGCGGCCACAGCTTCTTCGCGCCAGGCGACATGAGCTGATCCGAGGAGGACTGGCCGGCCGCCTTGCCGGCCCGGCATTGCCATCCTAGGCTTTGCCGCATCTGCTCATCGCATCCGGGCTGCCATCGATGACCCCCATCCGCTCCGGCTTCACCGACCTGATCGGCAACACGCCGCTGGTCCGGCTGCGGGGTCCCTCCGAGCGCACCGGCTGCGAGATCCTGGGCAAGTGCGAGTTCATGAACCCGGGCGGTTCGATCAAGGACCGCGCAGCGCTCGCGATCATCGAGGACGCCGAGGCCAGGGGCCAGATCCGCCCGGGCGGGATCATCGTCGAGGGTACGGCCGGCAACACCGGGATCGGTCTCGCCCACGTCGCCTCGGCGCGCGGCTACCGGACCGTGATCGTGATCCCGGAGACCCAGAGCCAGGAGAAGATGGACGCGCTGCGGCTGGCGGGTGCCGACCTGCGCCCGGTGCCGGCGGTGCCCTACAAGGACCCGAACAACTATGTGAAGCTGTCCGGGCGCCTCGCCGAGGAACTGGCGGCCTCGCATCCTGAGGGCGCGCTCTGGGCCAACCAGTTCGACAATGTCGCAAACCGGCAGGGACATTATCGCACGACCGGCCCGGAAATCTGGCAGCAGACCGGCGGCCGGATCGACGCCTTCACCTGCGCGGTCGGCACGGGCGGCACGCTCGCCGGGGTCGCGGACTATCTGAAGGAGCAGAAGCCGGACGTCCGGATCGTGCTGGCCGATCCGATGGGTGCGGCCCTGTATTCCTGGATCAAGACCGGCGAGCTCAAGAGCAGCGGCAGCTCGATCACGGAGGGGATTGGCCAGGGCCGGGTGACCAGGAACCTGGAAAATGCGCGCATCGACGACGCCCTGCAGATCACCGACGAGGAGGCCCTGCCGATCCTGTTCGCGCTGGCCCAGGAGGAAGGGCTGGTGCTGGGCGGCTCCTCGGCGATCAACGTCACCGCAGCGATCCGGGTCGCCGAGGCGCTGGGGCCCGGCCACACGGTGGTGACGGTGCTGTGCGATGGTGGCGCACGCTACCAGTCGAAGCTCTACAACCCGGCATTCCTGCGGGCGAAGAACCTGCCGGTGCCGCCATGGATACCCGAAGGAACGGATCGATGAGCCCCCTTCCCGCCCTGGTATCGGTGGACTGGCTGATCCGGCACCAGGGCGACCCGGATGTCCGCATCCTGGACGCGACGTTCTATTTGCCGAACCTGAACCGCGACGCCCACGCCGAGTATCTCGAACGGCATCTGCCGGGGGCGGTGTTCTTCGATGTCGAGGTCATCGCGGATCATTCCAGCGGCCTGCCCCACATGCTGCCCTCCCCTGAGCAGTTCGGCCGGCAGGTGGGCGAGCTCGGCATCGACAATGCGGACCGGGTGGTGGTCTATGACTCCAACCGGTTCCTGGCCGCGGCCCGGGCCTGGTGGATGTTCCGGACGATGGGCCACCAGGACGTGATGGTGCTGGATGGCGGCCTCGCTGCCTGGCAGGCGGCGGGCCAGAAGCTGGAGTCCGGCGAGGTCCGCCCCCCGGCCAGGCGCTTCGTGGCGCATTTCCGGCCGGCGCTGGTCCTGGACCTGGACGGGGTGCGCACAGCACTGGACGAAGGCAGCAGCCAGGTCGTCGATGTCCGCTCGCCCGGCCGGTTCCGCGGAACCGATCCCGAGCCGCGGGCCGGGCTGCGCTCGGGCCACATGCCCGGTGCCGTGAACCTGCCCTACGGCGAGCTGATCGACACGGATGGCCGCCTCTTGCCGAACGACCGGCTGCAGATGGCGCTGGACGGTGCCGGGATCGACCTGCGCCTGCCGGTCGCCGCCAGCTGCGGCTCGGGCGTGTCGGCGGCAGTGCTGGCACTGGCCGCCTACCAGCTCGGCAAGGAGGACCTCGCCGTCTATGACGGGTCATGGACGGAATGGGGCGGCCGGCAGGATACTCCGGTCGTCAGGGAATGATCGGGGCCTGGGGAGCCGCGTCCATCGGCAGGTGACCGGTCAGGCGCGGGTCCGGGTCCAGGTCGAGGGCGAAACGGTAGGGTACGAAGCCCGAGCGCCGGTAGAAGGCCAGTGCGGAGCGGTGGTCGTAGTTGCAGGTATGCACCCAGAAGCGGCGGATCGGCTGGCGATAGGCCAAGGTGATGGCGTTCTCCATCAGCCAGCGACCGGCGCGCGTGCCGATCAGGGCGTCGGTCAGGCCGAAATAGCTGAGCTCCACCTCCCCTTCCTTGCGGAAGTCCAGCTCCAGCATGCCTTCCGGGCTGCCGTTCAGCTCGACCACCCGCACCTCGACCTTCGGGTCGTGGACGATCGCGGCCAGCTCCGCATCCGCCAGGAGCCGCCGGCCGTACCAGAGCCAGGGCTCGCCTACCTTCGCGAACAAAGCGCGGTACCAGTCCAGGTCCGGGCGCTCGACATGGCGCAGGACCGCGCCGTCGGGCGGCGCTACCTCGCGCGGCGCGGGCCGCTCGGTCATCTCCAGGCACACCACCACCGAGGGCAGCATGCCCTTGGGCAGCAGGTAGAAACCGGCTTCCAGCTCCAGCTCGGTCACGACGCCTCCAGCTCGATCACCTGCCCGTCATAGGCCGGGCGGACATGCTCCGGCAGCCGGGCGCACCAGGTGGCATAGTCAACCTCGTGGTTCATGTGGGTGAACCAGGCCCGCTCCGGCCGGAGCCGGTCGATCCAGCCCATGGTCCGCTCCAGATGGGCATGGGTCGGATGCGGGCGCTCGCGCAGGCAGTCGACGATCCAGTAGCGCACGCCCGACAGCGCGGCAAAGGCCGTATCGTCCAGCCAGTCCACGTCGGTGGAATAGGCGAAGTCACCAATCCTGAAGCCCCAGCTCTCCCCCTGGCCGTGACGCTGGCGGAACGGCACCAGCGTGGTGGCACCGATCCGGAACGGTCCGTCGAACGGGCGCGGGTCCATGGACGGCCTCCAGAAGCCGCCGTTCGGATGGCGGTCCGGATAAAAGGCATAGTCGAACCGGGCGCGGATCTGCGCCAGGACATCGGGGGCGCCATAGGCCGGCAGCTGGGCGTCCATGGCGTTGTTGACGCCGCGGATGTCGTCGATGCCGTGGGTGTGGTCGGCATGGGCGTGGGTGAAGACCAGCGCGTCCAGCCGGTCGACATCGGCACTCAGGAGCTGCATGCGCAGGTCCGGCCCGCAGTCGAACAGGATCAGGCTGCCCCGGTCCTCCACCAGGATCGAAGCGCGCAGCCGCTTGTTCCTGGGATCGGTGGACAGGCAGACCGGGCAGCGGCAGCCGATCTGCGGCACGCCCGACGAGGTGCCGCAGCCGAGCACGGTGATCCTCATGCGGCGGGCTTGATCCGCGGGAACAGGCGCTCGGCATTGGCGCTGGTCACCCGCTCCACCTCGGCCACGCTCAGGCCCAGCACCTCGGCGAGCTTCGCCGCCACATGGGCGACATAGGCCGGCTCGTTCGGCTTGCCGCGCTTGGGCACCGGGGCCAGGTAGGGCGCGTCAGTCTCCAGCACCAGGGAATCCAGCGGCATCTGCCGGATCGTGTCGCGGATCAGATCGCTCCTGGGGAAGGTCAGGATCCCGCCGATGCCCAGATGCAGGCCCATGGTCACCGCGCGCTCGGCCAGCCGCCGCGACGACGAGTAGCAGTGGATCACGCCGGTAAACGGCTGGCGGCGCATCGCCTCCTCCAGCAGGTCCATCGTGTCGTCGTCGGCATCGCGGGTATGCACCACCAGCGGCAGGCCGGTCGCCTGGGCGACATGGATGTGCAGGAGGAAGGAGCGGCGCTGCGCGTCGCGCGGGGCGTTGTCGTAGAAATAGTCCAGCCCGCTTTCGCCGATCCCGACCACGCGCGGATTCTCGGCGGCCTTCAGCAGCAGGTCAGGGTCCGGGAAGCCCTCCTTGCCGGCCTCGTGCGGATGGACCCCGATCGTGCAGAACACGTTCGGGTGGTCATGCGCGATCGCGCGGATCTTCTCGAAGGCGGAGAGCTTCGTGCCGATCGTGATCATCCGGTCGACACCGGCCGCTGCGGCGCGCTCCAGCACCGCCGGCAACTGCTCGGTCAGTCCGGGATAG
Organism: Geminicoccus sp.; assembly: GCF_035556675.1. Classification (GTDB taxonomy): domain Bacteria; phylum Pseudomonadota; class Alphaproteobacteria; order Geminicoccales; family Geminicoccaceae; genus Geminicoccus. The sequence continues at coordinate 15,184 of NZ_DATMFZ010000054.1, forward strand.
TCCAGGTGGCAGTGGGTATCGACGATCGTCATGCCGGTTCCTGCCACTTCGGGAACACGCCCTCCGGCTTGGGCAGCTTCGTGCCCGGGACGAGCGCCGCGCCCGGATCGGTGACGTGGACCAGCAGCCGCCGCTCCGCCGGCACCGCCAGCTGGTCCAGAACCTTGGTCGAGGCCGTCGGCATGAAGGCCTGGGTGAGGATCGCGATCCGGCGGATCGTCTCGACCAGCACCCAGAGCACCGTGTTCATCCGGTCGGGATCGGTCTTGCGCAGGGTCCAGGGCGCCTGGGTGTCGATCCAGCGGTTGGCGTCCGCGATCACCGCGAAGATCGACTCCAGTGCCTTGTGCGGTGCCTGCACGTCCATGTCCGCGCGCACCCTCGCCACCAGCCCGGCCGCGGCATCGAGCAGCTCATGGTCGGCCGCGGTCAGTACGCCCCTGGCCGGTACCGCGGCGCCGGCGTTCTTCTGGATGAAGGACAGGACGCGCAGGCCGAGATTGCCGTAGTCGTTGGCCAGGTCGGCGTTCATCCGCCGGATCATCGCCGCGCGACTGTAGTCGCCGTCCGCACCGAACGGCACCTCGCGCAGCAGGAAGTAGCGGGTCTGGTCCAGGCCGAACGTCTCGATCAGCTGGAGCGGGTCGATCACGTTGCCGACCGATTTCGAGATCTTCTGCCCCTCGTTGGTCCACCAGCCATGGGCGAACACGCGCCTGGGCGGCGGCAGGTCGGCGGCCATCAGGAAGGCCGGCCAGTAGATCGCGTGGAAGCGCAGGATGTCCTTGCCGACCACATGGACATCGGCCGGCCAGAAGGTCCGCCAGGCCTCGGTATCGTCGGGGTAGCCGACCGCGGTCAGGTAGTTGGTGAGCGCGTCCAGCCAGACATACATGACATGGTCGGGGTCGTTCGGGACCGGCACGCCCCACTTGAAGGTCGTCCTGGAGACCGAGAGGTCGCGCAGGTTCGACTTCACGAAGCTGATCACTTCGTTGCGCCGCGACGGCGGCAGGATGAAGTCCGGGTTCGTTTCGTAGAACTGGAGCAGCCGGTCCTGCCAGGCGGACAGGCGGAAGAAGTAGGACGGCTCCTCGACCCACTCGACCGGTGCACCGGTGGGCGCCTTGCCGTCGGTGATCTCGCTCTCGTCGAAGAACGCCTCGTCGCGCACCGAGTACCAGCCGGCATACTTGCCCAGATAGATCTCGCCCTTCTCCACCAGCACGTTCCACAGATGCTGGACGGCACGGTAGTGGCGCTTCTCGGTGGTGCGGATGAAGTCGTCGTGGGAGAAGCCCATCGCGTCGGCCAGGCGACGGAAGCGCTGGCTGACCTCGTCGGTGAAGGTCTGCGGGTCCTTGCCGGCGGCCTGGGCGGCCTTCTCGACCTTCTGGCCGTGCTCGTCCGTGCCGGTCAGGAACCACACCTTCTTGCCGTCGAGCCGGGCGAACCTCGCGAATGCGTCGCAGGCGAGCGTGGTGTAGGCGTGGCCGATATGCGGGCTGTCGTTGACGTAGTAGATCGGCGTGGTGATGTAGAAACGCTCGCCCGCGCTCATGTCGATCGGATCCTTCGGAAGGCTCGCCGCTGCCGCGCTCACCAGGGCTCCGGCAGGACCAGATGCTCGGCCGTCTCACCCGCCAGCACTGCCGCCGCCGCCAGGGATGCGGCATCGGAAGAAAGGCTGAGCGGCTCGAACCGGGCCGCCAGCCGGGCGAGGTTGTCCCACGGCGTACCCCAGTCATCAAGCGGTCGCCGCGCCGCCACGGCGGAAAGTGCGGCGCGTTCCCCCTCGTCGCTGCCCGCCGGAATTGTGCCCGCGGCGGTCTGCAGGGCGCGGTAGAGGATGGCCTGCGGCACCTCGAACGGGGCCTGGGCGCCGGTCGCCTGCAGCGCCTGGGCGATCCGCTCGGCGAGCCCGCTCAATGACCCGCCCCGGGCCGTGGCCGCGCAGGCGGCCAGGACGTCGTGATAGCGCTCCAGGAAGCCCACTTCGTCCAGCCACAGGGCGCGGCCGATCGAGCCGCGGGCGAATGGCAGGAGTGCCCGTCGCGCGTCGGCCGGCCGGTCGGGCAGTGCCTGGCCCAGCAGGCGCTCCACGACCGCGTCGTCCAGCCGCTTCAGGCGCAGGCGCACGCAGCGAGACGCGATGGTCGGCAGGATCCGGCCCGGGACATGGTTGATCAGGAGGATGACCGTGCCGGAGGGCGGCTCCTCCAGCAGCTTCAGGATCGCGTTGGCGCTCTGCGGGTTCAGGTCGTCGGCGGCATCGACGATCAGCACCCGGCGCCCGCCCAGGCCGGCGGTCGCCCCGAATTCCTCCTTCAGGTCGCGCGCCTGGTCGACCTTGATCACCGCCCGACGGCCGCGTGAAGCCTCGACCTCCAGGACATGCAGGTCCGGGTGGCTGCCGCCGGCCAGCATCCGGAACACCCGGTCGGCCGGCTCGCTGCGCAGCAGCTCGTCATGGGTGGCGCCCAGCAGGGCGCGGGCGAACCGCCAGGCCAGGGTCGCCTTGCCGATGCCGCGCGATCCGCTCAGCAGCCAGCCATGGGCAACGCGTCCGGATGCCAATACCCTCGCCAGCTGCCGGGCCGGCTCGTCCTGGCCCAGCAGCTCGACCGCAAGGCGCGGCTCGGGCAGGCTCATGTCCGCTCCCCCAGACGCGTGCCGATCTCCTGCCAGATCCGCTCCGCCACCTCGTCCGGCGGCAGGCTGGCGTCGATCACTGCCACCCTGGCCGGCTCGGCCCGGGCGATCGCCTGGAAGCCCGCACGGACCTTCTCGTGAAAGGCCGTGCCCTTGGCCTCGAAGCGCCCACTACCGCCGGCCGCGGCGCGGCGCGCGGCCGCTGCCGGCACGGGCAGGTCGAGCAGGAGGGTGAGGTCGGGACGCGGCTTTGGCAGCAGCAGGTCGTGCAGGCGGTCGACCAGCTCGATGCCGAGCCCCCCGGCCACGCCCTGATAGACGCGTGTGCTGTCCAGGAACCGGTCGCAGAGCACCCAGGCGCCCGCCTGCAGGGCCGGCATGATCACCCGCTCGACATGGTCGGTGCGTGCCGCGGTCATCAGCAGGAGCTCGGTCCGCGCCGACCAGCGGTCGGCCGTGCCGGCCACGGCCAGGTCGCGGATCCGCTCGGCCCCCTCGGTGCCGCCGGGTTCGCGGGTGGTGACCACGCGATGTCCCTGCGCTTCCAGCCGGCGCGCCAGGAGAGGCAGCTGGCTGGACTTGCCGACGCCCTCGCCGCCTTCGAAGGTGATGAAGCAGCTCACGGGATCAGACCAAGCTCCCCACATAGAACATGCCGAGGCTCCAGATCCGGCGGAACCAGGAGGCCTCGGGCACGTCGTCGCCGGCGACCAGCGGGACCACGACCGGCTCCTGGCCAGGTGCGGAGACGGTCAGGTTGGCCAGCGGCTGGCCTTTGGTGACCGGCGCCGGCACCGGATCGTCCCAGGCGGCCTTCATGGCGAGCCCGGGTGCGGCGCCTCGCGGGACGGTCATGGCGACGTCCTCCGCCGGGACCAGAGGCACGGTCGGCTGCTCGCCGAGCCAGACCCTGGCCTGCTCGACGGTCTGGCCCGCACGGAACAGGACCTGCTCCTCGAATTCGCGGAAGCCGAACTCCAGCATCCTGGCACTTTCCTGGGCGCGCTCCTTTTCCGAGCCCAGCCCCGCCATGACCAGGATGATCCGCCGTCCGTCGCGTTGCGCCGAGGCGACCAGCCCATAGCCCGCCTCCTCGGTATGACCGGTCTTGAGGCCGTCGACCCCGGGCACGCCGCTGCGCAGGAGCGGGTTGCGCGAGAACTGGCGGATGTTCTGGTAGGTGAACTCCTCCTCCGAGTAGATCGAGTAATAGTCCGGGAATTCCACGATCAGCCGCCGTGCCAGGATGGCGAGGTCGCGGACCGTCATCCAGTGGTCCGGGTCGGGCAGGCCGTTCGAGTTGGCGAAGTTCGAGCCGGTCAGGCCGATCGCCCTCGCCTTCTCGGTCATCTGCCGGGCGAACGCCGCCTCGCTGCCCGCCAGCCCCTCCGCGATCACGACGCAGGCATCGTTGCCGGACTGGATGATCACGCCGCGGATCAGGTCGCCGACGCGGATCCGGTCACCGACCTTGACGAACATCTTGGAGCCGCCGGTGCGCCAGGCCGCTTCGCTGACCGGCAGTTCGTCCTCCTCGCTGAGCCGCCCGGCCCGGATCGCGTCGAACACCATGTAGGCGGTCATGAGCTTGCTCATCGATGCCGGCGGCAGGCGCAGGTCGGGCTCCTTGGCGAACAGGACGCTGCCGGTGCGGTAGTCGAGCAGGATCGCCGCGCGCGCCTTGGTCTCGAACGCGATCGGCTGTGCGGTGGCCGGTGGCACCAGTCCCGGTGCTGCGGAGACCAGCAGGGCCAGGCCCAGCAGGATCAGGCTCCGCAGGGCGAGCAACGGCAGGAGACGACGCGCCAGCACGAGATGGGTCATGAAGCCTGCCCTCCGCAGGATCGGTAAGCCAGCTCAGGTCCCGCAGATCGTGGCCGGCCGGGACGGACCGGTGTTTTCGGTGAGGAAGGCCTGGGGATGGCCGGCCGCCTGCACACGGGCCAGCAGCCGCCGGGCACTCGCGGGATCGGTCTCCGGCCCGACCCGCAGCCGCAGCAGCGCCTCGCCCCGCACGAACACCGGTTCCAGCAGGACGTCACCCAGCGCCGCCATCTGCCGCTTCACGCGGTCCGCCCGGCTGGGGTCGGAGAACGCGCCCACCTGGACGAACAGGGGATCCCCCCGCGATGCGCAGGTCGGGGGCACCGATTCGGCTTCCACCGCTTCGCGCACCTCGATCGTGCTCGCGCGAAACGGTGCCGCCTCCGCCCGGCGCGCCCGGGTCACCGCCGGAGCGCTCGCCTCCTGGTAGAGTTTGCCGTCTTCTGCGGCGGATGCGACCTGGGCCGGTTCTGGCGGCGCACCCACCGCATCCGGGGCGATCCGGACGAACTGGACCCTGACCGGGGCCAGGCCCTTGCCATGAAAGCCCAGTGCCCGGGCAGCCGCCTCCGACAGGTCGATCTCACGGCCATCCACGAATGGGCCGCGGTCGTTCACCCGGACCTCGATGGTCCGGCCATTCTCGAGATTGGTCACCCGCACGATCGAGGGCAGCGGCAGGGTCGGATGGGCCGCGGAGATGACTTCCTTGTCGAAAACCTCGCCGTTCGCGGTCGGCCGTCCGTGGAACTGCTCGCCATACCAGGAACCGGTACCCGTGCGGTCGTAGGACGGATCATAGGCCGGGTAGTACCATCGTCCCGCGACCTTGTACGGCTTGCCGATCTTGTAGGTGCCGGCAGGTCCCGCGACCTTCGGGCCAGGCGCCGGCGGCGGCGGCTCACTACCGGAGCAGGCCGCCAGCAGCAGGAGCAGGCCGGCGGCCAGCCAGTTCCGCGACGAGGACCGGCCGGTCGCCAGGTGCGGCATGCGCCGGCTGATGGTTGCCTTACGGGTCACGACGATCAGGCAGCCTTCAACTGGTCGGAGAGAAGCCCGACGGACAGAGCGAAATAGTCCGAGCGGTTCCAGATCTTGATCACCTGGAAGTTGTGGTAGGTCAAGAAGGCCCGGCCGCCCGGGCCGTCCATCCGCAGCAAAACCGCCGGGATGTCGGAGTTGGGCAACGGGCCGCCCGCGATGGTGCGCACGCCCGCTTTGGCGAACGCGGCCAGGGTATCACGGCGCCCGTCCGGCAGATCGGCGGGTGCCTGCACCTCGCGGCCCCAGAGTTCGCCCTGACGCCAGCCCGAGCGCGCCAGCAGGTTGGACATGGACGCGAGCACGTCGGGTACCGACGTCCAGATGTCGCGCCGGCCGTCGCCGTCCCAGTCCAGCGCATGGCGCAAGTAGGTGGACGGCATGAACTGGGCCTGGCCCATGGCGCCAGCCCAGGACCCCTTGAGATCGTCCAGGTCGACATCGCCCGAGTCCAAGATCCGCAGGGCCGCCATCAGCTCGCCACGAAAGAACTCGGAGCGCCGGCCGTCATGCGCCAGGGTGGCGAGTGTCGAGATCACCGACCAGCCGCCGGTATTGCGCCCGTAGGAGCTCTCCAGCCCCCAGAGCGCCACCAGGGTCGGGTTGGGCACGCCGAAGCGGAAGCGGATCTGCTCCAGGAGATCCCAATGGGTCGCCAGCATTTCCTGGCCGCGCCGCACCCGGTTCGCGTCGATCACCCGGCCGATATAGCCGGCAAAGGTCATCTGGCCCTCCGGCTGGCGCCGGTCCAGCTCGATGACCTGCTCCAGCCGCTCGGCCCGGGCGAGCGCTGCCCGGGTGGTGGCGGGCGCGATGCCGAGCCTACGCGCCTCGCGTGCGATCTGGTCCAGAAAATCCGGCCATGACTGCTGGGCAGCCGGGACCGGCCGGGACCGGCCTGCTGCCAGGAGCAGCGCAAGGGTGCCGATCCCGCCTTGCCAGACCGTGCGGCGGCTGCAGGCCAGGTCATCGCTTGTCGCCACGTGATCTCCCTCGTCCACGGTCGCTCTCCAACTCGGAGGACCTGCGGTGCATCGTCGGATTTCCGGCTTCTAGGGGCGAAGCCGGAGCGATGCCAGAGGTTGAAGATCAGTAGACGATGGTCACCATGCCGGTCACTTCGTCGCGCAGGATCGCGATCGGCGGTGCCGGCGATGCCGCGGCGGGTGTGCTGGCTACGGCGGCACCTGACGCGGAGGCGGGCGGAGCACAGGGCCGGCCGCTGCCGGGCGGGCAGGCCGCCAGCACGGTGACGCTGACGCCCAGGGTCGCGGTGGCCTGGCCGGCCAGGATGGACAGCGGGGCCGCCGGTACGGCCGCCGCTGCCACGGCCGCCGCTGCTAGAATGGTGCGCAAGGTCGTTTCCTCGTCGGCCCTTCGGGCGGGGCCACGGGAAGATGCTAGCGCAGCTCGTCGGGGATTTCCTCAACGGGTCCTAACCATGGCCGGCCGCCCTCCAGCTCCGGCGAGGCCGACCGCCAATGATTGCGATGGGTTAGCAGACGTTTCTCAGAAGATGATCGTGACCAGCAACGAATCGGCATAGGTACCGGGCTGCGTGCCCGGTACCGGGGGGATCACGCCATAGGCCGGCAGGTCGACCGCAGCACTGCCGTCCAGGGTCGCCGCGACCGGCGGGCCGATCACGGCGCCGTCGCCCCAGGGCAGCATGCCGCCCGGCGCCGCGAACACGAAATAAGGGATGACATCGCGGCCAGGCCCGGCGAGACGGCGCTCCACGCCGCCACCGCCCGCGGACAGCCCGACCTGGACGGTCTGCGGCTCGTCGCAGCGAATGGTCACCTTGCCGGTGGCCTGATTGGTGCGCGCCGTGTCGATCACGCCGAACGACAGAGCGGCGATCTGGACCCCGCAGCCGGCGCGGGCCGGACCACCGCCCGCCAGCAGCACGGCCACCCCGAGCATGATCGGCCACGGCCAGTTCATCGGCACCGCACCTCGCCAAGGAAGGGCATCGGATCGTCGCCGGCGTCCTCCGGCAGCACGCAGGTGACCGTTTCGCCCGCCACGGCCGCCGAAACCGCCACCTCGCCAGCACCGATCCCGGTGACATGCGCCAGCCCGTCCCGCCCGACCAGGGCCAGCACCGCGCCCGCCGGGCCGGCCAGCTCCAGGCCGCCCGGGAGCGGCTGGCCCTTCCCGACGACCAGCCGCACCGTCGCCTGCCGTTCGCGGCGAATGCCGAAATCGACGGTCATGCCACTGCGGTCGGCCGGTACCGCGTCCACCTGCGGGTCGCTCACCTGGGCGTCCAGCGGCAGGTCTTCGACCTCGACCCGCAGCCGGTTGGGCTGGTAGGGCAGCAGCCCCGGCAGGAGCAGCCGGCCGTCCGCATCGGTCCGGCCGACCTCCCGGTTCTCCAGGTAGACCCGTACGTCCGGCATGTCCGGCAGGTACACCATGCCGAACGCCCGGCCCAGGCGGCGCGACGCGTCGAACCGGCCGTCCACCACGGCGAGCGAACCCGACAGGTTCGGGCGGATGGCGCTGTTTTCCTTGCCAAGTTCCGCATCGATCCGCGTCGAGAGCTTGCTCCAGTCGTAGCCGAGGCTGCCCGCAAGGCGCGAGGAATCGTCGTTGCCGGCCCGGGCGGCGACCTGCCAGTCCACGCCCAGGTCGCTGTCGCCCTTGTTGCGCCGGTACTGGACTTCCGCGGACGTGCCGGACGCATCGCGGGCCGAGCCAGCGATGGCACTGTCGCGCCGGTTGATCGGCAGGACATAGTTCAGGAAGAACACCGCCTCGTCCGACGGGTCGATCAGCTTGGCCGCGGTGAGCACGAGCGAACCGGGGCCGAGCCTGGAGGACCAGGAGGCGCTGGCCGACAATGTGTCCTCGGCCGTGCGCTCGTCGCGATGCACCAGGAAGAGGCCGAGATTGCCGAGCGTGCCCAGGTCCAGGCCGACCCGTGCCTGATCGATCCGGCTGGGCTGGGCACCGTTCTCGGCATCGCCCAGCTCCTGCCAGTCGTCGCTCGCAAAGCGCGTGCCGATGCCGAAGCTGAACGGGCGGCCGAGATATTCGTAGTCGAGCTGCCCCAGCCAGCCCGTGCCGCCGTCCTCGGCCAAGCCGATGCCGACCCCGCCGCTCAACGTGCCGAACCGGCCGATCGCCACCGTGCCTCCGGCAGCGGCGTTCTGCAGGTCGGGCGATGCCTCAAGATGGAACTCGCCGGTGAAGCGGTCGGAAAAGCCGTAGCGATGGGTCAGGGAAACGAACGGGTCGCCGTATTCGAAGCTCTCCAGTCCGTAGTCCTCGCGCACCAGACCGGCCTCGTAGGCATAGTCGTGCAGGCCCGCGCGCAGCATCCGCGCGCTGACGTAATAGGGCTGGGTGACCACGCGCTGCCGGCCGAGCAGGTCGGTGACGGTGACCTGGAGCTCGCCTGCCCCGGTGATCACCGGCAGCTGGTCGATCTGGAACGGACCTGCCGGTACCTCCCCGGAAAAGCGCTGGAGGTCGTCGACATAGACATCGACCACCGATGGATTGTCGGCGAGCCCGCCGATGGTCGGGAGCGGAAAGGTGATGAAGGACGGGTCGGTGCCGAAATTGCTGGCCCACTGGATGCCACCATAGCGGAAGGGACGGCTGAACGCGCCGCCCACGGCCAGCGCGTCACCCAAGCGGAGCGATGCGCGCCGCTCCAGAAAGTCGCGCGAGTAGCCGGTTTCCAGGCGCACGAACTCGCCATCGGAGGAGAAGGCATCGGCCGCCAGCAGGCTGGAGGTGAGCACGCCCCCTGCCCCGAACAAGCCGGCCTCGAACAGGCCGTCCAGGCGGCTGCGGATGCCATCCCCCGCGAGATACTGCACGTCATAGTCCAGGAAGCCGCCAAAGCCGGTCACCACCGGCGGGCGCTCCGCGCCCTCACCTGCGAGCCGCACCGGGTCCAGGGCCACCGGCGGCACGGACAGGGCAAGCTCCAGGTCGACCTCGTCGATCTGGAGCTCCCCACCCGGGATCGCGTCGATCGGATAGAAGGACTGGCCATTCAGGGTGAGCACCAGGTCCTGGTCTACCACAAGGCGCCAGCGCAGTGCTTCGGCCAGCTCGACCACGAGCCGGCCGGTCGCGGTCTCGCGGGCGAAGATCGCGGCATCGCTCACCTTCTGGCCGTTCACCGTGACCGCATAGAGCTGCTCGACCCAGGCGCGCTCCGGCTCGATCGGCGGCAGGATCGGGGCGCGGTGCAGTTCGGCAGGCGGCGGTCCCGGCCGTTCCGGTGTGGCCGGCGGCATGTCCACCCGGGTGGGTGGCACGGCAGCAGTGGTACGGCGCACCGCGAACTGGTCGAGCGTACGGCGCTGATCCGCCGGCTCGACCGGTGCCGCCGCGGGGCCGGCTGCCGGCGCCCACGGCGCGGATGGCGGAGGCGGCGGTTCTGCCGCCAGCACCTCCAGGGGCGGCAGCTCGGCAGCGGCGGGCAGCGAAGCGGGTGCCGGCCCGCGCAGGGGAACGATGAAGACATTGCGTCCGGGCTCGACCGGCCGGCGCGCGGGCGAAGCTGGCAGGAGCGGGACCGGCTCCTGCGCATTCAGTCCCGACCAGACGGTCGCGAGCAGGATCGCCGCCCAGACCTTACTGGCCCGGCGCGGCCAAGCGTTCTTCGAGCGTGCCAAGATTGGTTTCCGCGACCACCGTCAGGGAACTGCCGGAAGCGGTGCCGGGCAGCGGCCAGCTGCGTGCACGGCCGGGCAGCAGGTAGAAGGGCTCGTTCATTTCGACCACCGATGCCCCGGTCGCGGTGCGGACCTGGATCGTGCTCACCTGGACATGGGCCTGGCCGGCATTGCGCAGGCCGAGCAGCGGCCCATCCCGCCCGGCATCGATGCTCCAGACCGGCGCCGCCAGCGCGCCCGCAGGCTTCTGGAAGACCGGGACGTTGAACCCCAGCGCGAACTGGACCCCGCCCAGCGCAGCACTGCCGGCCGCGGGTGTCGGCACTTCGGAGATCAGCAGGCGGAAGCTGCGCTCCGTGGTCGGCCGGGAGCGGTCGCGCAGGGCGAGACGGATCACCTGCTGGCCACCCGCCTTCAGGCTGAAGACCGGCGGCACGGCCAGCAGCTCCGGGGCCGGCTCCAGGGCGGAAGCCATCGGCGAATCCAGCCAGCGCATGGCGCTGACCTGCAGGACGCTCGCCGCCATACCGTCGTTGCGCACCACGATCGTGGCCGTGCCGGTCTGGCCGAGCTCCAGCCGGGTGGGCGAGACCGACAGGTCGCCGGCCTGCGCCGGCATCGCCGGGGCCATCACCACCAGACCCAGCAGCCCTGCGGTCAGGCGGCGACGGAGGCTGCGGGAGCCGAGTTCCGGGTTCGCCATCACACTCACGGGAAGGTGAGCGTCACGTTCACGGTATCGGCGTAGTTGCCGGCCGGGAGCGTCTGGTTGCCGGGGATGCGGCCGTAGACCGGGATGGTCCCGCCACCCGCCACCAGCCGGATCTCGGTATAGGCGTTGGTGCCGGTGCCGAACAGCGCCGTGCGGTTGGAGTTGCGGTAGAGCTGGTAGTTCAGCTCGTTGCTCCCCGACTTCATGCGCCGGGCGGTGATGCTGCCGCTGCCACCGCCGTCCAGCTCGAAGACCAGGTTGCCGACCGGGCAGTTGGCGAACCCGATCTGGCCGTCCGTGTCGAGATTGGCGGTCTGGCCCGAGGTGTAGGTGCCAAAGCTCATAGTGCCGCCGGTGAGCGAGCAGCTGGTCTGCACGACTGCCGAGACCGCGAGCGTTCCGGTGGTGGTCGGAGCCGGAGCCGGCCTGGGAGCCAGGGCTAGGCCGACACCCAACAGGCCCGCGGCCAGGCAAGCTGCACGCGTCATGGTCCGATCTCCTTGAACCGCAATCGAACACGGACAATCATTAATTCAACCTGGAGTTATATCCTGCCGGAAAGCGTGCGCTGGCAAGCGACTTGCCGTGGGCGGATTCAAGCCATGCAGGAATGATCGTCCTGACGCGCCCCGCCGGCCCGCTCGCCCCAGAAGCGCACGGTCGAGAGCAGCTTTGGCCGGTCGATCGGCTTGGTGAGATAGGCATCCATGCCGGCGGCACGGCCGGCGGCCTCGTCGCCGGCCAGGGCATCGGCGCTGAGCGCCACCACCGGCGTGGACCGCAGGCAAGGGTCGGCGAGCTCCCGGATCTGCCGGGTCGCGGTCAGCCCGTCCATGCCCGGCATCTGCACGTCCATCAGGACCAGATCGACGCCGCCCGACGCCACCATGGCGACCGCCGCCGCACCGTCACCGACGCTGCTCACCCGATGCCCGGCCCTGCCGAGCACGATCGAGGCCAGCTTGACGTTCACCGGATTGTCGTCCGCGACCAGGACATGCATGGGCCGGCCGTCATGTTCCTGCACATCGTGCCGGGTCCAGAATCCCGGCCGTGCAGGTGGCTGGACCAGCCGGATCAGGATCTGCATCAGCTCATCGTCGCTGAACGGCTGGGCGAGATAGGCGTCGAACCCCTGCTCACGGGCCTGGGCGGCATCGCCGCGCAGGCCGGAGCCGGCGATCCGCAGGGTCCGCACCGTCTGGCCGGCCTGAGCCCGCAACCGTTCCAGAAGCGCCCGGGCATCGCCGGTCTCGACCATCTCGCTGACGATCGCCAGGTCGAAGCGGGCGCCGCGGGTGCCGGCCTCCTGGATCTCGCGCAGCGCATCGGCCATGCCCGCAGCACCACGCACCGCCAGCCCCCAGCCAGCGGCAACCATTCGCAGCCGTTCCCGCAATGCCGCCTGCGGCTCCACCACCAGCAGCTCGAGGCCGGCCAGGCTGACGGGCTCCGGGCCAGCCGGTGCGTCGGGGGCGAGCCTTGCCGGCAGCTCGATGCGGAAGCTGGCACCACGCCCGGGTGCTGCATCCACCGCGAGCCGGCCGCCCATCGCGCGGATCAGGCGCAGGGTCACCATCAGGCCCAGGCCGCTGCCGCCGAACTGCCGGACAGTGGCGGCACCGTCCTGGCCGAAACCGCTGAACAGCACGCCCATCCCGGCCGGATCGAAGCCCCGCCCGGTATCGCTGACCGTCAGGAGCAGCCGGTCGCCCGCCGTCGCCGGCGCGTGGTCGAGCACCACGGCGACTTGGCCGGCATCGGTGAACTTCACCGCATTGCCGATCAGGTTGACCAGGATCTGGCGCAGCCGCCCGGGGTCGCCCCGCAACCGTTTCGGCACGGCAGGGTCGATGGCGAGCGCCAGGCCGATGCCCTTGGCCGCCGCCTTCGGCCGGAAGGGAGCAACTGCCCGGTCCAGGATCAGGCGAGGGTCATAGGCGGTGTCGAGGAATGGCAGCCGGCCCGCCTCGGCCCGCGCCAGGTCGAGCATGTCGTTGATCACGGTCAGCAGCGATTCGGCCGAGCCGGTGATCGCCTCCACGCAACTGCGCTGCTCCGGGCTGAGCTCGGTGTCGGCCAGGAGCCGGGTCATCCCGAGCACGCCGTTCATCGGCTCGCGCAGCTCGTGGCTGAGTGCCGCCAGCACGGTCAGCGGCCGCCTAGCTCGCCGGCAGCGCCGCCGCCGGCTGCCGACATGACCCGCCATCCTGCCGTCGCCCCACCCAGTGCCCATGCCGCCCTCCGGTGCTCCATCTGGAACCGGCATAGCGGTTATCGCGTAAAAGTTGAACATTCTGCAAACGCAGTGATTGAAATCACTGCTTTATAGGATTATGTTCATAAAGCCGGGGATGGCCCGGTCAATAAGGACCAGCAAGATGGCCAAGCAGAAGCGGAACGCCCAGGTCGATCCCGCCAACCCCAATTCCAACCAGACTGTCGTGCGCCGGTCGGGGCTGAGGAAGCCCAGGTTCGCGTTCGACGATCTGGAGGCCCGTCAGGAGTGGCTGTGGAAGCTGGCGTTCAACGCGTTCGAGCAGCGCGTCGCCAGCGCCGACAAGCCGGCCGACACCCGGTTCATGCTCCACCTGAGCGAATTGCTGGGCCTGGGTTCGGCCGCGAACGACAACGGCAAGGGGCGTAGCGGGCTCGGCGACTTCCTCGATGCCATGTCACCGGAGGAGTTCGCCGAGTACAAGCAGCAGGATCGGCCCGGCTGAGACTTCCACACGGGCTTTCCTGCCGACGGCGCCGCGGATGGCAGCATCCGCGGCGCCGTCGCCGGTTCAGGCGGGACGCACGATCAGGTCCAACCCATCCTGGTAGTAGAGGGTCAATCCGTTGGCGAAGCTCACGAACTTGAACCCGGTCACGTCCGCGCCCGACGCGGTGACATGGGGACCGGCCTCGCCCTCGCCGACGATCGCCTCGTGGGCGACCAGGCCCATGGCTCGCAGGCCGCTGTCATTATAGAGGACTACCTCGCCCCCGATGTCCTGGACGAGATCGCTCAGCGCCAGTTCGACTACCGGCAGGCTGTCCAGGTCGGCACCAGGATCGCCGGCAACGTCCATCGGCCCCAGGTCCACCTCGTCCGCAAGCCATTTGATCGCCGTGTCGCTCATCGTCTGACGCCCTGTCCAACCATACCCGAACCCGGGCGGCCGGCGGATCGACCGCCGCGGCCCGGCCTGCGCCTGTTGTCGCACTGATATGGTTAACGAAACGTTGCCACAAGCCGACGGACCCCGGCTCGGTGGCCAAAGCCGCCGCTAACAATGTCTACACATACTCGAATATGCCCGGATCCGGATACACCTAGGATTGTCTCGGCCGGCGACGCACCCGGGCGGGCAGGTGGCGAAACGGCAGCAGGCCGGGATCGGCGGTGTTGACGCCCGGTGCCGCCACCACCAGCACCTCCGCCGCGATCGGCTCGAACTCCGCCCGGAAATGCACGGAACTCTTCAGGGCCAGGATGCGCTGCGCCGCCGGCTCGACGCCCAGATGGCGGAAGATCGCCGCGTCCGCCGCCTGGACGCGCCTGGTCGAGACCAGCACGCCCGGCCCGTCCGGGCTGCCGGCGCGCAGGAGCGCCATCGGCCCCAGATCCATCCGGCTGCCCCGATACATGGGCCCGGTCGCGGTGAAGCGGCCATTGCCCAGGCGCTGCACGTACCAGTCGCCGGTGACCGGAGTCACGCCGCTGGGGCCGAAGCGCCCGCCCAGCGGCAGGCCGCGCAGCCAGGCACCCGCACCCGCCGCATGTGCGGCCCGGGCCGCCTGCGGATCGGCCAGCAGCGCCAGCATCGCGTCCTCCGCCCGTGCCGCGATCAGGGCCGCGAGCAGGCCGGTCGTGTCGGAGGTGCCGCCGCCGCCTGGATTGTCCTGCGTGTCCGCCAGCACCACCGGCCGGCTGCGTCGCTCCCCGTCCAGCGCCGCCGCCACCGCCGCCTCCGGGGTCCACAGCCGGCCAGCGAAGTCCGGCTCTACCGAGGCGAAGGCCGCCGCGAGCTCGGCCACGGCCGCCTCGGCGTCCTCGGCCCGTTCGGCGTAGGCCAGCAGCGAGGGCCCGCCGCAGGCCGTGTCGCCCGGCGGGAATCCCATGGCGATCGAGACGAAGCCGTCCAGCCGCGCCGCCAGCCGGTCGGCCAGGCGGTAGAGACCGCCGGACGGCTCGATCATCGTGCACTGCCAGGGCAGTCCGATCAGGAAGTCCAGCTTGCGGTGCGCCTTGGCCAGTTTCTGGCCGCCGATCAGCCGCTCCAGGAGCGGCAGGCAGCGGGCACCGGTCTCGGCGATGTCGACATGCGGGTAGGTACGATACGCCACCAGCCCGTCGGCATGCCGCACCATGGCATCCGACACGTTGGCATGGAGGTCCAGGGCCGCCACCAGCGGCGTGGCGGGGTGGAGGGCGCGGATCCGCGCCAGGAGCTCGCCCTCGCCGTCCCCCAGTGCGTCGGTGATCATCGCCCCGTGCAGGTCGAGGAAGATGCCGTCCAGCGGGCCGGCCGCCGCCAGCTCCGCCAGCATCTCGTCGGCCAGACGCTCGAACGCGTCGCTGGTCACCGGTCCGGACGGCCCGGCATTGGCCCAGACCAGCGGCACCAGCGTGTGGCCGTGCGCCGTGGCTGCGTCGATGAAGCCGGTGATCGCCAGGTTGATCCCGGCGACGTTCCCGAACATCTCCGCGCCGCGCTGGTGGGCCGGCCAGCCGTCGCTCTGGTCGAACGCGATCCAGTCGGCGGGATGGGGCGCGAAACTGTTGGTCTCGTGGTGCAGCCCGCCCACCGCGATCCGTGCCATCCGGCCGGCTCCCACGAGCCTAGTAGCCGACCCGGCGGATCATCCAGGCCGGATGAGCGAAGGCCGCGCGGTGGATCTCGGGCGTGTAATAGCGCAGTCCCCCGGGCACTTGGCGCGCGGCCAGCGTCTGGGCGTCGACCAGGCGCAGCGCCGGGTCATCACTGGCAAAACCCAGCGCCATGCTGCCGCCGATATAGGTGGGCACCGCCGCGAAATAATAGGTGACGTCGGCAAAGCCCGCGGCGCGCTGTCGGCTCTGGGTGAACTCCAGCTCGTCCGGGTGGATCGACGGGTTGCCGCACTGGGTCACCATCACCCCGCCCGGCTTCAGCATCCGCCGGCAGTCGCGGTAGAACTCCTCGGTGAACAGGACGGCCCCCGGCCCCTGCGGGTCGGTGGAATCGACGATGATCACGTCGAACCGGTCGTCGGTCTCCTTCGCGTATTTCGCACCGTCCGCGATCGTCACCCGCGCCTTGGGATGCTCGAACGCGCCGTCGGAGAGGGTCGGCAGGTACTGCTTGCAGAACTCGATCACCCCGGCGTCGATCTCGACCTGGGTGATCCGCTTCACGCCCGGATGCTTGATCGCCTCGCGCAGGCAGCCGCCGTCGCCGCCGCCGATGATCAGCACCTCTTCCGCCCGGCCGTGGGCCAGGATCGGGGTGTGCACCAGCATCTCGTGATAGACGAACTCGTCGGCCGTGGTGGTCTGCACCACGCCGTCCAGCGCCAGCACCCGGCCCCAGGCCTCGCTCTCGAACACGATCAGGTCCTGGTGCTCGGTCTGGTCGTGGTAGAGCACCTCCTTCACCTTGATCTTCTGCGCCCAGTGCGGCCAGAGCGTCTCGGTGAACCAGTCCATCGGCCATCTTCCCAAACGGTGTCCCTTGCGGTCGGCGCGGGTCTAGCAGAGCCGGGCGCGCCCCGCCATGCCGGCCATAGTACGGCTGCAAGATCCGGAACCGGAGCCACAGGCGCCGGGTTCTACCGCCGCAAGAACCTCGGTGACCGGCGGCGATGCCGGTCCGTTTCACCGGCAAGGGAGACAGTTGATGACCAAGCCTTTGGTCGCTCTTACGGCCACGGTGCTGCTCGCGTCCTCGCTCGCAGCTTGCGGATACTCGACCGAGATGCGGTCGGACACGGCCACTGACATCGTGACGCCCGCGAGCGCGGATCTGCCCCCGGTCGAAACCTCGCCGGAGATCTTCCAGATCATCAACGCCGACTCGATCCCCGCCAAGGTGTTCGTGGAACAGGCCGGGGTCGGCAACATGTTCGAGATCCAGGCCGGCCAGCTCGCCGCCGAGAAGGCCAGCAATCCGCTGGTGCGCACCTATGGCGAGCAGATGGTCCGCGACCATACCGCCCTCGGGCTGGCCATGAACAGCAAGGCCAGCATCGCCGGCAACACCTTCACCGTGCCGGTGACCCTGGATACCAAGCACCAGGCGATGATCGACCAGCTCAACGCCGCCTCGGGCGATCAGTTCGACCAGCTCTACATCCAGATGATGCGCCAGTCGCATAAAGACACGTACGAGCTGTTCAATGCGATGGCCAATCGGGGCTCACTGTCCAACTTCAACGAACTTGCGGCCGACAACAAGGAAATGATCCTGCATCACCTGGAGCAGGTCGACGCGATCGCGCAGCAGATCATGATGTGAACCGGAAGCGGCCCGGCCACGGGCCGCTTCACTCAGCCCACGTCGCGATCAAATGTCGGCGTAGACGTGCGCCTCTGCCGCACCGCCCGGATGGGTCACGGCCCCTTTCTCCGCCGAGCCCACCGTCTGCGCATATTTCCACAACGTGCCGGACGTGTAGTACGAGGCGCGCGGCTGCCAGGCCGCCCGCCGGCTGTCCAGCTCCGCCTGGCTCAGCTCCACGTCCAGCGTCCCGGCCTCTGCATCGATCACGATGATGTCGCCGTCCCGGATCAGGCCGATCGGCCCGCCCACCTGCGCTTCCGGCCCGACATGGCCGATGCAGAACCCGCGCGTGGCGCCGGAGAAGCGGCCATCGGTGATCAGCGCCACGGCGTCGCCCTTGCCCTGGCCATAGAGGGCCGCGGTGACGCCCAGCATCTCGCGCATGCCGGGCCCGCCCTTAGGACCCTCATAGCGGATCACCAGCACCTCGCCGTCCTGGTACTTGCGCTCCTGGACCGCCTGCATGCAGTCCTCCTCGGAATCGAAGCAGCGTGCCGGCCCGCGGAACCGGAGATTGGCCAGGCCCGCGACCTTCACGATCGCACCTTCCGGCGCCAGCGTGCCCCTCAGCCCAACCACGCCGCCCATGGGGCTGATCGGGTCGCTCACCGGCCGCACCACCACCTGCTGCGGCCGCCAGGGGAAGTCGGCCAGGTTTTCGGCGATCGTCTTGCCGGTGACGGTGATGCAGTCACCGTGCAACAACCCGCCATCCAGCAATGCCCGCATGATCAGCGGCACGCCGCCGACATCGGCCAGGTCCTTCATCACGTACTGACCGGCGGGCTTCAGGTCGGCGATGTAGGGCGTGGAGCGGAAGATCTCGGCGACGTCGTGGAGGTCGAAGGCGATGCCCGCCTCGTGCGCCAGGGCCGGCAGATGCAAGGCACCGTTGGTGGACCCGCCCGAGCAGGCGACCACGCGTGCGGCGTTCTCGAGCGACTTCAGGGTCACGATGTCGCGCGGGCGGACCCGGCTCGCCAGCAGCGCCATCACCGCCTCGCCGGACTGCTCCGCCCAGGCATCGCGCGCCTCGTACGGTGCAGGGGTGCCGGCCGAGCCCGGCAGGGCCAAGCCGATCGCCTCGGAGACGCAGGCCATGGTGTTGGCGGTGAACTGCCCGCCGCACGAGCCGGCCGACGGGCAGGCGACCCGCTCCAGCTCGTCCAGGTCGGCATCGCTGATCGCGCCCACGGCGTGCTTGCCCACCGCCTCGAACACGTCCTGCACGGTGACGTCGCGCCCCCGGTAGCGCCCGGGCAGGATCGAGCCGCCATACATGAACACGGACGGGACGTTCAGGCGGACCATCGCCATCATCAGCCCGGGCAGCGACTTGTCGCAGCCGGCCAGGCCCACCAGCGCGTCATAGGCATGGCCGCGCACGGTGAGCTCGGTGGAATCCGCGATCACCTCGCGCGACACCAGCGAGGACTTCATGCCCTGGTGGCCCATGGCGATCCCGTCCGTGACGGTGATCGTGGTGAACTCGCGCGGCGTGCCGCCGGCCTTGGCGACCCCGCGCTTGACCGCCTGGGCCTGGCGGCCCAGCGCGATGTTGCAGGGTGCCGCCTCGTTCCAGGTGGTGACCACGCCCACGAACGGCTTGCCGATGTCGTCCGCGGTCAGACCCATCGCGTAGTAGTAGGAACGGTGCGGTGCCCGCTGCGGGCCGCTCGTGGAGTAGCGCGACGGCAGGTCCGACTTGTTGAAGATCGTCACGCGCGCCACGGCGGCTGCCTCCCCTGGTACCGGCCGAGACGTGTGCCGGCCTCTTCTTCGGTCATGTCACCAAAACGATAGTCCCGGCACCCACGCGTGGCCAGCCACGACCCCGTGGCGTAGGGCGAAGCTGCGGCCGCTTGTTCCCTGGTGCCGGCAGTGCGACTTCACCCCCATGGAACTCGCGCACGATCTCGCACCCCGGCCGCCCATCTCGCTGCGCAAGATCGTGCAGCGGGCATTCACCCGCTTCATCTACGACGACGGGCTGACCCATGCCGCGGCGATCGCGTTCGACACGCTGTTCGCCCTGGTGCCGTTCCTGATCTTCCTGCTCACCCTGGCCGGCTGGATCGGACAGAGCGAAGCCGCCACCCAGTCGATCGACCTGGCCCTGGCATTGCTGCCGCCCGAGGTCGCCGACTGGGTGAAGCCCCTGATCAACGAGGTCCGTCGGGTGGCGCATCCGACCATCCTCACCGTGTCGATGATCGGCACGCTCTGGGTGGCCTCCAGTGCGATCGAGGCGGTCCGCAACGCGCTGAACCGTATCTTCGATGCCACAGTCAGTGCCAAAGACTGGCCGATGCGCCGTCTCCAGGGACTGCTGCTGACCTGCTTTGCCGGGGTCTGCGCGATCGCGCTGACCACCATGACGCTGATCCTGCCGCTGGGCCTGCAGGTCGCCGCACGGCTCCTGCACGATCCCGAGCTGACCAGGCTAGTGGGCGCCTGGTCCACCCATCTGGCCGGGGTCGTCATCCTGTTCGCGGTGTCCCTGACCCTCTTCCGGCTGCTGCCAGGGAGGAAGATCCCGCTCACCCGGCTGGCGACCGGGGCGATGTTCGTCGCGGTGTCGTGGAACGGCTTCGTGTTCGGCTTCTCCTACTACATGCGCAACATCAGCAGCATGAGCGTCACCTATGGCAGCCTCGGTGGCGTCGTGGTGACGATGTTCTTCTTCTGGCTCTCGGCGGTCATCTTCCTGCTGGGCGCGCAGATCGCCGCCGCGGTCGACCGGGCCAGCACGCCCAGCCCTCTTTCGGCCCCGCTGGCGCACGGTTAAGAACCGGTCCACCCAGCGCTTTTATCCATCGGAGATCTCTGCTCATGAGCGCTATCAAGCCCGCCTCGGCCGGGCCGTTGTTCGCCGGCAAGCGCGGCCTGATCATGGGCATCGCCAACGACCGCTCGCTGGCTTGGGGCATCGCCGCGGCGGTCGCGGCGCACGGTGCCGAGTTGGCGGTGACCTATCAGGGCGAAGCCTTGAAGAAGCGGGTGATGCCGCTCGCCGAGAAGCTGGGGGCACCTCTGGTGCTGCCGGCCGACGTCACCGATGCCGCCTCGATGGACGCGCTGTTCGCCCAGATCCAGGAGCAGTGGGGCCGGCTCGACTTCGTGGTCCACGCGATCGCCTACTCCGACAAGGAGGAACTGAAGGGCCGCTACGTCAACACGACCTTCGAGAACTTCCAGAACACCATGAACGTCTCGGTGTTCAGCTTCACCGACCTCGCCCGGCGCGCGGCGCCGCTGATGACCGAGGGCGGCTCCCTGCTCACGCTCACCTATCTGGGGGCCGAGCGGGTGGTGCCCCACTACAACGTGATGGGGGTGGCCAAGGCGGCGCTGGAAGCCTCGGTGCGCTTTTTGGCGGTGGACCTGGGCAGCCAGCGCATCCGGGTCAACGCCATCTCGGCGGGGCCGGTCAAGACGCTCGCCGCCTCCGGCATCGGCGACTTCCGCTACATCCTGAAGTGGAACGAATACAACTCACCGCTCAAGCGCAACACCACCATCGAGGACGTGGGCGGCGCCGCGGTGTACCTGCTGTCCGACCTGGGCGGCGGCACCACCGGCGAGGTGTTGCATGTCGACAGCGGCTACCACGTCGTCGGCATGAAGGCGGCCGACGCGCCGGACATATCGGTGGTCTGAGGCCACCCGGCGCGGAACCACACAGCCGGTCCCGCGCTTTCCTCCCATGTGCCTCGAGTGCCCAGGCGCGTCCCTTCGGGCCTGGGCTGCATCATCGATCGCTTGGCTGCCGAACCGGCAGGGAGGAGGAAGCCCGTGGACCGCAGAACCTGGTACATCATCATCGTGGTGATCATCGTGATCCTGCTGGCCTGGATCTTCTGGCCGAGGACCGCGACCACGCCGGTGGCGCCCGAGGCCACGCCGCCTGCCACCACGGACCCGGCGACGCCGCCTGCCGGTGGCACGACCACGCCTTGACCTGAGCAGCCTGCCCGGCCGGACCCGGTGGCCAGCGCCCGGCCGGGCAATGCCCCCTTGACCGCCCCCCATCGTTCCGCGCACCTGCCGCCCGCACCATCGCGGCAGGGCTTGGGGAGCCATGGCAGGCAGCAGTTTCGGCGAACTCTTCCGCTTCACCACCTGGGGCGAAAGCCATGGGCCGGCGATCGGCTGCGTGGTCGACGGGGTGCCGTCGCTTCTGCCGCTCGCCGAGGCGGACATCCAGGTCTGGCTGGACCGGCGCCGGCCGGGCCAGTCGCGCTACACCACCCAGCGCCAGGAACCCGACCAGGTCGAGATCCTGTCCGGCGTGTTCGAGGGCAAAACCACCGGCACGCCGATCCAGCTCCTGATCCGCAACCAGGACCAGCGGTCCAGGGACTACGGCGAGATCCAGGACAAGTACCGTCCGGGCCACGCCGACTACGCCTATGACCAAAAATACGGCATCCGCGACTATCGCGGTGGCGGCCGCTCCTCGGCCCGCGAAACGGCCTCGCGGGTCGCCGCGGGCGCGGTGGCGCGCAAGGTGCTGGGCGACGGGGTGCGGATCCGCGGCTGCCTGGTGCAGATGGGACCGGACCGGATCGACCGGGCGGCGTTCGACGACGCGGAAATCGACCGCAACCCGTTCTACTGCCCGGACCCGCAGGCGGCCGCCCGCTGGGCGGAGCAGTTGTCCGCGATCCGCAAGGCCGGCTCGTCGGTGGGTGCGGTGATCGAGGTGACGGCTAGCGGCGTGCCGGCCGGCCTGGGCGAGCCGGTCTACGACAAGCTGGATGCCGACCTCGCCAAGGCGATGATGAGCATCAACGCGGTCAAGGCGGTGGAGATCGGCGACGGCATGGCCGCCGCGGCGCTCAGCGGCGAGGCCAATGCCGACGAGATGCGCATGGGCAATGACGGCCCGCGCTTTTTGTCCAACCATGCCGGCGGGATCCTGGGCGGGATCTCCACCGGTCAGGACGTGGTGGTGCGCTTCGCGGTGAAGCCCACCTCCTCGATCCTCACCCCCAGGCGCACGATCGACCGGTTCGGCAACGAGACCGAGATCCTGACCAAGGGGCGCCACGACCCTTGCGTCGGCATCCGCGCGGTGCCGGTGGGCGAGGCGATGATGGCGGTGGTGCTGGCCGACCACCTGCTCCGCCAACGCGGGATCTACGGCCTCCGCTAGCTGCGCAGCGGCCGGCTCAGCCCCCGGTAACGCTCATGTGCCGCGCCACCGCAGGGGCCTTGCGGCGCCGGTCGATGATGAAGTCGTGGCCCTTGGGCTTACGGGCGATGCCGTCGCGGATCGCCTGCTCCAGGGCCTGGTTGCCCTCGGAGGAGCGCAGCGGCGTGCGCAGGTCGACCGCGTCCTCCTGGCCCAGGCACATGTACATGGTGCCGGTGCAGGTCACCCGGACCCGGTTGCAGCTCTCGCAGAAATTATGGGTCATGGGCGTGATGAAGCCGAGCCGGCCGCCGGTCTCGGCGACCCGGACATAGCGCGCAGGCCCGCCCGTGCGGTAGTCTAGGTCCTCCAGCGTCCAGCGCCGCTCCAGCCGGGCGCGCACCAGCGAGAGCGGCAGGTACTGGTCGGTGCGGTCGCCGTCGAT
This sequence comes from Geminicoccus sp., assembly GCF_035556675.1. Taxonomy (GTDB): domain Bacteria; phylum Pseudomonadota; class Alphaproteobacteria; order Geminicoccales; family Geminicoccaceae; genus Geminicoccus. Next base: position 38,168 of record NZ_DATMFZ010000054.1, read on the forward strand.
GTCGCCCAGCGGCATGGTCTCGATCAGCGTCAGGTCGAAGCCGCGCTCGCCGCACCACTCGACCATCCGGTCGATCTCGTCCTCGTTGACCCCTTTCAGCGCCACCGCGTTGATCTTGACCGCCAGGCCCGCCGCCTTGGCCGCCTCGATTCCGCCCATCACCTGGGCGAAGCGGCCCCAGCGGGTGATCGCCTGGAACCGGTCGGGATCCAGCGTGTCGAGCGAGACGTTGACCCGCCGGACCCCGGCCTCGACCAGGCCTTCGGCGTGCTTGGCGAGCTGGCTGCCATTGGTGGTGACGGTCAGCTCGTCGAGGGCACCAGTGCGCAGGTGCCGGCCGACCTGGCGGATCAGCCACATCACGTCCCGCCTGACCAAGGGCTCGCCGCCGGTCAGGCGGAGCTTGCGCACCCCCATCTCGACCAGCGTGCTGCACAGCCGGTCGAGCTCCTCCAGGGTCAGCAGCTCCGCCTTGGGCAGGAACGTCATGTTCTCCGCCATGCAATAGACGCAGCGGAAGTCGCATCGGTCGGTCACCGAGACGCGCACGTAGGAGATCTTGCGCGCAAACGGATCGATCAGCATCGCTTGTCCTGCATCCGGGCGGACCCCTTGGGCTGCGGGGCCGCTGGTAAGCGGCCGGGGGCCTGTCTATGCTCCGCCCCCAGAACTTAGGCACTCGGCCGCCGGAAGTGAACCGGCTCCGCCGAAACTGCCGAAACGACAGGCTATTGCCACTACGCCCGACCAGGCGTCCTGCAGGGAATCCGGACCTTCGCCATGGCCAGCCCCGCCCTGCCCAAGCTGGCATTCGTCGCCGCCGCCACCCCTGAGGCCGAGGCGGCCATGGAGGTGCTGGCGCGGCGCTGGCCGCCCGTCGATCTCGACGATGCCGAGATCGTGGTGGCGCTCGGCGGCGACGGCTTCATGCTGGAAACCCTGCACGGCCAGATGAAGCGCGCCGTGCCGATCTACGGCATGAATCTGGGCACGGTCGGCTTCCTCCTGAACGCGTTCGGCATCGACGACCTGGCCGAGCGGCTGGCCGGTGCGCGCGAGGTGGTGCTGCATCCCTTGCGGATGGAGGCGACGGCGACGGACGGCAGCCGGGTGTCCGGCATGGCGATCAACGACGTGTCGATCTACCGGGAGACGCGGCAGGCGGCCAGGCTCGCCGTCGAGATCGACGGGGTGGCACGCCTGCCCGAGCTGGTCTGCGACGGCGTGCTGGTCGCCACGCCTGCCGGCAGCACCGCTTACAACCTGTCGGCCCACGGGCCGATCCTCCCGCTGGGCGCCAACCTCCTGGCACTCACGCCGATCAGCCCGTTCCGCCCGCGCCGCTGGCGCGGGGCGCTGCTGCCCAACGAGGCGCGCTTCACGATCCGGGTACTGGATCCGCTCAAGCGGCCGGCCAGCGCGGTCGCCGACTATACCGAGGTCCGCGACGTCACGACCGTGGAGATCTGGGAGGACCGCAGCATCGAGCTGCGCTTGCTGTTCGATCCCGAGCATCATCTGGAAGAGCGCATTCTCAAGGAACAGTTCGTGCCCTAAGAAGACAGGTCAGGCGCAGGCTCAGGCGTTCGCCGCAAGCATGGCTGCCGGGCGAACGGAGCTGATTGCGCTGGCTCGCGGCTGGTGTATGAGCGCGCGCCTCTATCCATCTGAAAGGCGCCGTACTTGGCCAACCATTCGGCCGCCGCCACTTCCGGTCAGCATCTCCCGATCGTGCCGAAGCTGCGCGCCAGCCTGGTCCTGGCGGCACTGGGCGTGGTGTTCGGCGACATCGGCACCAGCCCGCTCTACACGATGCGCGAGGCGTTCGGCCATGCCGGCGGACTGGTCCTGGACGAGCTCCATGTCCTGGGCGTCCTGTCGCTCGTGTTCTGGTCGCTCACCCTGATCGTGGCGCTCAAATACGTCGTCCTGATCATGCGCGCCGACAACAAGGGCGAGGGCGGCGTCCTGGCGCTGGCCGCCCTGGCCCTGGGCAGCGGGGGTGCCCGGGGCGATAAGCGCAAGTTCGTGGTGCTGGCCCTCGCCATGATCGGCGTGGGCCTGTTCTATGGCGACGCGGTCATCACCCCGGCGATCACCGTCCTGTCGGCGGTCGAGGGCCTGCAGACGCTGGACCCGCGGCTGGACAGCTATGTCGTCCCGATCTCCATCCTGATCCTGGTAGCGCTGTTCCTGATCCAGCGCCGGGGCACGGCCCTGGTCGGCCGCCTGTTCGGGCCGGTCATGCTGATCTGGTTCGGCATCCTGGCCGTGCTGGGGCTGGTCCAGATCGTGCAGAGCCCCGACGTGCTGCGCGCGGTCTGGCCGGGCTGGGCCATCCTGTTCCTGCAGGAGGAGGGCTTTCACGCCTTCGTGGCGATGGGCTCGGTCGTCCTGTGCGTCACCGGTGCCGAGGCCCTCTACGCCGACATGGGCCATTTCGGCAGCCGAGCGATCCGGATGTCCTGGTTCGGCGCGGTGATGCCCGCCCTGATGCTCAACTATTTCGGCCAGGGCGCCCTCATCCTCGACCATCCCGAGGTGATCGATTCGCCCTTCTACCACCTGGTGCCGGGCTGGGGCCTGGTCCCGCTGATCCTGCTGGCCACGCTCGCCACGATCGTCGCCAGCCAGGCGGTGATCTCGGGCGTGTTCTCCCTCACCTCCCAGGCCATCCGGCTGGGCTACCTGCCCCGCATGGCGATGCACCACACCTCGGAGCACGAGATCGGCCAGATCTACATCCCGCGGGTCAACTGGCTGCTGATGGCCGGCGTGCTGGCCCTGGTGGTCGCCTTCGAGAGCTCGTCCGACCTGGCAGCCGCCTATGGCATCGCGGTGACCAGCGCCATGGGGATCGACGCCATCCTGGCCTGCCTGGTCGCGATCTGGCTGTGGCGCTGGCCCCGGCCCTGGGCGATCCTCCTGTTCGGCAGCCTGCTCTGCCTGGACGCCGCCTATATCGTCGCCAACAGCCTGAAGATCCCGGCGGGCGGCTGGCTGCCCCTGCTGATGGCCGGGATCATCTTCCTGATGCTGCGTACCTGGGTCCGGGGCCGGCGCGTGCTGGCCGATCTGCGCACCCAGCAGTCGATGGGCATCGAGCTGTTCATCCGCTCGGTCACCGCCAGTTCGCGCTGCCAGCGGGTCGCCGGCACCGCCGTCGTGCTGTGCAGCGACGTGTCCGTCGTACCGAACACGCTCCTGCACAACCTGAAGCACAACCATGTCCTCCATGAGCAGGTCGTGCTGCTCACCGTGCGCACCGACGACGTGCCACGCGTGCCGCTGGAGCAGGGCATCAGCGTCCGCCACCTGAGCGACGGCTTCTGGTCGGTGGTGGTGCGCTTCGGCTTCATGGACCAGCCGGACATCCAGGCGGCCCTGCGCACCGCAGCCGGGGCCGGCCTGGCCGTGGACCCGGCCCGGGCCTCCTACTTTCTCGGCCGCGAGACGCTGGTGCCGTCGACCCGCGATTACCTGAACCCGGTCCAGGAGCGGCTGTTCATCAGCATGTCGGCGACCGCGACCGATCCCACGGCCTACTTCAACCTGCCGCCCGACCGGGTGATCGAGGTCGGCACCCAGATCGAGATCTGAACCAGGCATCCCCTTCCATCGGGGCTGGTCCGCGCGCAGCCCAGCCGGCACGATGGCCGCACCGGCCGGTCCTGGCCGGACAGGCATAGGAGACCATGCAGGTGAGGCTCGAGGGGATCTTCGCGGCGGCGGTGACCGCGGCCAGGACGGATGGCCAGGTGGACCGGGCGCGCACGCGGGCGCATGTGGAGCGCCTGCTGGCAGGCGGCTGCCACGGCGTGGCGCTGTTCGGCACCACGGGCGAGGCGGCATCGTTCACGATCGCCGAGCGCAAGGCGATGCTGGAGGAACTGGTCGGGGCCGGCATCCCGGCGGAGCGGATCCTGCCGGGTGTCGGCCTGTGCGCGCGGGACGATACGCTGACGCTCGCCCGCCATGCCCTGGAGCTCGGCTGCCGGCACCTGCTGATGCTGCCGCCGTTCTTCTACAAGGGCGTGTCCGATGCGGGCGTGGCGGCGGCGTTCGCCGAGGTGATGGAGCGCCTGCCGGCCGAGGCCAGGGTGATCCTCTACCATTTCCCCAAGGTCTCGGCGGTCCCGATCACGCCCGAGGTGGTGACGTCCCTGCGGGAGCGGTTCGGCCCGATGGTAACCGGCATCAAGGACAGCTCGGCCGATCTGGAGCATACGCTGAGCCTGGTGCGCGCATTTCCGGACCTGGCCGTGTTCCCGGGTGCGGACCACCATCTGCTGACCGTGCTGCAGGCCGGTGGCGCCGGCTCGATCTCGGCTGCCGCCAACCTGAACGGTGCCGGCAGCCGGAAGGTGTTCGACCTGTTCAAGGCGGGCGATGCGGCCGCGGCCGAGGCGGCGCAGGTCCAGGTCACCGCGGTGCGCAAGGCGGTGGAAGGCGGCCCGCTGATCCCGTCGATCAAGGCATTGCTGGCGCTCCGGCTGGATGATCCGGAGTGGCGGCGGGTGCGCCCGCCGCTGGTCGAACTCGCCGATGATTCGGGGCTGGCGGAGGCGAAGGCGGCCCTGGCCAAGGTCGAAACAAAGGTATAAAGATATTTTTATGCGCTCGGGACGGCGCTTCGTCGCGAACCGGTCAGGACCGGTCGTACCGCGAGAAGCGCCCCCGGCCGTAGCTCCGCTATGGAAGCGATAAGTAGCAACGCCCTCACGGGACGGGATGATGAGCGACGCCGGCGACGAACTGGACCTTCGCGAGCTCGATGACGACGAGCTGGTCAAGCAGATCCAGGACGATCTCTATGACGGGCTCAAGGAAGAGGTCGTCGAGGGCACCAACATCCTGCTGGAGCGGGGCTGGACGCCATATCGCGTGCTCACCGAGGCGCTGGTCGGCGGGATGACCGTCGTGGGCATCGACTTCCGCGACGGCATCCTGTTCGTGCCCGAGGTGCTGCTCGCCGCCAATGCCATGAAGGCCGGCATGGCGATCCTGCGCCCGCTGCTCGCCGAGACCGGGGCGCCGCCGGTCGGCAAGATGGTGGTCGCCACCGTCAAGGGCGACATCCATGACATCGGCAAGAACCTGGTCGGGATGATGATGGAGGGTGCCGGGTTCGAGGTGATCGACCTCGGCATCAATTGCGACGTCGACAAGTTCTTCGCGGCCCTGGACGAGCACAAGCCGGACATCCTCGGCATGTCCGCCCTGCTCACCACCACCATGCCCTACATGAAGGTGGTGATCGACACGCTGATCGAGCGCGGCCGCCGCGACGACTACATCGTGCTGGTGGGCGGTGCTCCGCTCAACGAGGCCTTCGCCAAGGCGATCGGCGCCGACGCCTATTGCCGCGATGCCGCGGTGGCGGTCGAGACCGCCAAGGAGTTCATGGCGCGCAAGCACAACCAGCGCGGCCTGGTGAGCTGACGGAACGCAGCGTGCCCCAGCCCGCGCCCACCCTGATCCTCGCCTGCGGGGCGCTCGCCCGCGAGATCCTGGCGCTGACCCGGGCAAACGGCCTGGCCCATGTGAAGCTGCAATGCCTGCCGGCACAGCTGCACAACCAGCCGCAGCTCATCCCGCAGGCGGTACGCGACGCGATCCGGCGCCACCGTCCGGACTACGCGCGGATCCTGGTCGCCTATGGCGACTGCGGCACCGGGGGCGAGCTGGACCGGGTGCTGGCCGAGGAAGGAGTCCGGCGGATCGAGGGCGCGCACTGCTACGCCTTCTTCACGGGCTTCGACCGGTTCGAGCAGCTGGCGGAGGAGGAGGTCGGCACGTTCTGGCTGACCGACTTCCTGGCGCGCCAGTTCGACACGCTGGTCTGGCAGGGCCTGGGGCTGGACCGGCATCCGGACCTCCTGCCCCTCTATTTCGGCAACTATCGCCGGATCGTCTATCTCGCCCAGACCGACGACCCGGTCTGCCTGGAGCGGGCGCAGGCGGCGGCGGTGCGGCTGGGTCTGGAGTTCCGGCATGTCCCGGTGGGCTTCGGGGTGCTGGACGATTTCGTGAAGGCCGCCGCTGGCGGAGAGGATGATGGCAGATCGCATCGTGGTGTTCTGGCGGGACATCCCCGCCCAGGTGATCGTCAAGCAGGGCCGCAAGACCGCCAAGCGGGAGCTGCCGGCCCGTTTCTCGGAGGCGATCGACCGGGCGGCGATGCGGGCGAAGCTCACCGGTACCGACGCCTATCTGGAGCAGTGGCGCCGGGCCGCACCGGTCGCCTGCGGCGACGATCTGGAGGCGGAAGCGCAGCGCGCGCATGACGAGCTGGACGCCGCCTACCCGCAGGAGCGCGTCCGCGCGCTCGTGAACAATGGCGGCAACGAGCCCCCGCCGGCCTGACCTGCCGCCCCTTCCCTTTTTGCATCGGACGTGAAGATGACCACCCGCACCGTCGTGTCCTCCCGCACCAAGACCGTCACGATCGGCTTCGACCAGCCGTTCTGCGTGATCGGCGAGCGGATCAACCCGACCGGACGCAAGAAGCTGGCGGCCGAGATGGCGGCCGGCGACTTCTCCACGGTGGAGCGCGACGCCCTGGCCCAGGTCGCGGCCGGCGCGCACATGCTGGACGTGAATGCCGGCATCCCGCTGGCCGACGAGCCGGCGATCCTGGCCGAGACCATCAAGCTGGTGCAGTCGCTCACCGACGTGCCGCTCTCGATCGACAGCTCGATCGTGGCGGCGCTGGAGGCGGGCCTGGCGGTCTACCAGGGCCGTCCCCTGCTGAATTCGGTGACCGGCGAGGAGGAGCGGCTGGAGGCGGTGCTGCCGCTGGTCAAGAAATACGACTGCGCGGTGGTCGCGATCTCCAACGACGAGACCGGCATTTCCGAGGATCCGGACGTCCGCTTCGAGGTGGCGAAGAAGATCGTCCAGCACGCCGCCGACTACGGGATCAAGCCGCACGACATTGTGGTCGATCCGCTGGTCATGCCGATCGGCGCCCTGGGCAATGCCGGCGTGGCCGCCTTCCGGCTGATCCGCCGGCTGCGCGAGGAATTGAAGGTCAACACGACCTGCGGCGCCTCCAATGTCAGCTTCGGCCTGCCGAACCGGCACGGGCTGAACGCCCACTTCCTGGCCATGGCGGCTGGTGCCGGCATGACCTCGGCGATCATGAACCCGCTGCACGAGCCCGAGATGCACGCGATCATGGGTGCCGACGTGATGCTCGGCAACGACCCGCACTGCGCCAAGTGGCTGGCCAAGTTCCGTGAACCGGCGCCGGAAGGCGGCAATGGCGGCCGGGGCGAGCGCGGCGAGCGCCGTCGCCGCCGTAGCGCCGCCGCCGAAGCCCCCGCTGCCTCCGCCGACCCCAACGAGATCCTGCCATCGTGACCGACGCCCTCGTCGTCTTCACGCCGTCCGGCAAGCGCGGCCGCTTCCCGATCGGCACCAGGCTGCTCGAAGCCGCGCGCAAGCTGGGCGTCGACATCGATTCGGTCTGCGGCGGCCGGGCC
>NZ_DATMFZ010000055.1:0-13050 GCF_035556675.1 Geminicoccus sp.
GTGCACCCGCTTTGAGTACCGTGGATCTGGCCGGGCTGTTCAACGCCTCGCCCAATCCGTACGTCATCCTGGACCGCAACTTCGACATCGTCGGCATGAACGACGCCTATCTGCGCGTCACCATGCGTGAGCGTGACCAGCTGGTCGGCCGCAACATGTTCGAAGCCTTCCCGAGTGATCCGGACGGGCCGGGCGGTCGGGCACTGAGGGCGTCCTTGGCTCGGGTCGTGAGCGAGAAGATCGTCGACCACCTGCCGCTGATCTACTACGCGATCGCCCGGCCGGACGGCACGCTGGAGGAGCGTTACTGGAGCGCCACCCAAACCCCGATGTTCGACGACCGGGGTGAAGTGGCGTTCGTGCTCCAGCACACGGTGGATGTCACCGAACTCCACCGGCTGCGTACCGCCGGTACCGCCGCATCCATACACATCACCGAAGGAGTGCTGCGGCGCGCCGAGGCGGTGCAGATCGCCAACCAGGCGCTCGACGCCGAGCGCAGCCACCTACGCGAGATGTTCGAGCAGGCCCCCAGTTTCATGGCGCTGCTGCGCGGTCCGGACCATGCATTCGAGCTGGCCAACGCGGCCTATCTCCGCCTGGTCAACCGCCCGGTGCTCGGCAAGACCATGCGTGAAGTGCTGCCGGAGATCGGCAGCCAGGGCCATTTCGAGGTGCTGGAGCGGGTGTTCGCCACGGGCGAGCCGTTCATCGGTCAGGGCGTGCGCGTCGTCCTGGCGGCACCGGACCGCCTGTCCTCGTCTGAGCATTTCCTGGACCTGATCTACCAGCCGGTGCGCGACGCGTCGGGCAGCGTGATCGGCATTTTCGTCCAGGGCCACGACATCACCGAGCAGAAACGGGCGGAGCAGGCACTCTACGAGCTGAACGCGACCCTAGAGCAGCAGGTCGCCGAACGGACCCGCGAATTGCGGGCCAACGAGGAGGCCCTGCGCCAGGCGCAGAAGATGGAGGCGGTGGGCCAGCTCACCGGCGGCATCGCCCACGACTTCAACAACATGCTCCAGGGCATCTCCGGCAGCCTGGAGATGGTGCGGCGTCGGATCGCCCAGGGGCGCATCGACGAGGTGGACCGCTACCTGAACGGCGCGCGCGAGGCGATCGAGCGGGCCGCCAACCTCACCCATCGCCTCCTCGCGTTCGCCAGGCGCCAGACCCTGCAGCCCCGGCCGACCGATGTAGCCGAGCTGGTGCGCGGCATGAAGGACTTCATCCGCCGCTCGGTCGGCCCGGAGGTGCAGATCGAGATCGGTCTGCAGGGCCAGATAGGCCTGGTGCTGTGCGACGCCAACCAGCTCGAGAGCGCGTTGCTCAACCTGTGCATCAACGCGCGTGACGCAATGCCGGGCGGCGGGCGGATCCTGATCAGCGTCGCGGAGGTGAGCCTGACGGCGGCCGACCTGACCGAGCGCGACGATCCGCCACCCGGCGCCTTCGTCGAGATCGCGGTCGCCGACAACGGTGTGGGCATGCCGCCGGAAGTGCTGGCGCACGCGTTCGAGCCGTTCTTCACCACCAAGCCCATTGGCCAGGGGACCGGGCTCGGCCTCAGCCAGATCTACGGCTTCGTCCACCAGTCGGGCGGCCTCCTGCGCACGACCAGCACACCCGGCCAGGGAACCTCCATCAGGATCTACCTGCCACGCCACGAGGGCGCCCCGGCCGTTGCCGCCGAGACCGTCCAGCCGGCCACCACGATGGACGAGACCGGCCGGATTCTGCTCCTGGTCGAGGACGACGAGGCGATCCGGCGGGTGACCGTCGAGCGGCTGGCCGAGGCCGGCTATCATGCGCTGCAGGCTGCCGATGGCCGCGAGGCCCTGGCGATCCTGTCCGAGCGGCGTCGGGTCGACCTGCTGCTGACCGATGTGGGCCTGCCCGGAATCCCGAATGGCCGGCAACTGGCCGAGATCGCCCGGGCGAGCCGGCCCGGCCTCGCCGTCCTGTTCATCACCGGCTATGCCGGCGCACGGCAGGAGCGGCATCTGGGCGAGGGCACCGAGCTCCTGGTCAAGCCGTTCTCGTTCGACATGCTGCACGCGAAGGTGCAGGCACTGCTGCAGGCGACCGCCTGACTGATGGCCGGCCTCCCAGGCAAGGCAGCTATAGAGCGACATTCGAGGGACAGGACAGGAGCATGGCAGGTGCGGGACAGGATGGTGCACAACACCTGATCGTGGTCGGCGCCGGGTTCGGCGGGTTGAGCTGCGTCCAGGCACTGGCTGGTGCCCCGCTGCGCATCACCCTGGTCGACCGGCGCAACTACCATCTCTTCCAGCCGCTGCTCTACCAAGTCGCGACCGCCGCCCTGTCGCCCGCGGACATCGCCTGGCCGATCCGCAGCATCCTGCGCCGGCAGGCGAACGTTGAAGTGCAGCTGGGTCAGGCCATCGCAGTGGACCATGCGGCGCATCAGGTCGTCCTGAGCGACGGACGACGCCTGGGCTATGACTGGCTGGTGCTCGCCACCGGCGCCCGCCATGCCTATTTCGGCCATGACGAGTGGGAGGAGCTGGCCCCGGGCCTCAAGCGCATCGCCGACGCGACCCAGATCCGCGAGCGGATCCTGACCAGGCTGGAGCAGGCCGAGCTGGCCGACGATCCGGCCACGAGGCGCCGGCTGCTGACCTTCGTGGTGGTGGGGGGCGGCCCCACCGGGGTGGAGATGGCCGGCGCCATCGCCGAACTCACCCGCTACGCGCTGGCCCGCGACTTCCGGCGGGTCGGTCCGGCCGATGCCCGGGTGGTGCTGATCGAGGGCAGTGACCGCGTGCTCGGAGCATTTCCCGCAGAGCTGTCGGCCAGGACCGAACGGGCCCTGGCGGGGCTGGGCGTGGAGCTGCTTCTCAACCATCAGGTGACCACGATCGACGAGAGCGGGGTGTCCGCTGCCGGCCTGCACATTCCGGCCGGCTCGGTGATCTGGGCAGCGGGCGTGCAGGCCTCCCCGGTGGCGCGCTGGCTGGAGGTGCCGGCGGACCGGGCAGGCCGGGTGGCGGTGGACCAGAATCTCGAAGTGCCCGGACGCCCGGGCGTGTTCGTGATCGGCGATGCCGCGGCCGTGCCATGGACAGCCGGAGGCTTGGTGCCCGGAATCGCCCCGGCGGCCAAGCAGATGGGCCGCCACGTCGCCCGCCGCCTGCGCTTTCTTTTGGGCGAGGCGGCCGAGCCGCCACCGTTTCACTACCGCCATGCCGGCAACCTCGCCACGATCGGCCGCCGCGCCGCGGTGGTCGATTTCGGCCGGATCCGCCTGAGCGGCTACTTCGCCTGGCTGGTATGGGGCGTGGCGCACATCTATTTCCTGATCAGCTGGCGCAACCGCCTGATGGTCGCGATCAACTGGCTGTGGGACTATGTCACCTTCCAGCGTGGCGCCCGGCTGATCGTCGGCGCCACTGCGGTGCCGCCGTCGGGCGCGGCCGCTCCGGTACCCGGCGTGGACAGCGACCCGCCGCCCGTGTAGCCGGCCGGAGCGGGGAACGGGCCGGCCATATGGGGGGCGGCCCGCCGGCCAGCCGGGGGTGTTGGTGGACGGTCAGAGTCATCGGCGCCGCGAGCGCGATCTGCGGCTCGACTTCTTCCGTGGCATCGGGATGTGCATCATCCTGATCGCCCACATCCCAGGCAATGCCTGGATCAACTGGATCCCCGCCCGCTTCGGCTTCTCCGACGCCACCGAGATCTTCGTGTTCTGCTCCGGCATGGCGTCCGCCTACGCATTCGCCCGAGTGTTCGACCGGCATGGCTGGACGGTCGGCACGCTCAGGATCGGGCTCAGGGTCTGGCAGATCTGGTGGGCGCAGATCGGGGTGTTCATCGCCGTGCTGGGCCTGATGGTGGCCGCCGACCACCTGTTCGGCACCGATGCCTATACCAGACTCCTCCAGCTCCACCGCTTCCTGGCCGACCCCGGCAGCGGGATCCTCGGGCTCATGAGCCTGACCTATGTGCCCAACTATTTCGACATCCTGCCGATGTACCTGGTGATCCTGGTGCTGATCCCGCTGATGCTGGGACTGGAGCGGCTGTACGGAAAAGGTGCCGCGCTGACGGCGATGGTCCTGCTCTGGTGCCTGGCGCAGGCGCGGCTGACCGCACTTCCCGCGGATCCCTGGATGACGCGGCAGTGGTTCTTCGACCCCTTCGGCTGGCAGCTCGTCTTCTTCACCGGCTTTGCCCTGGTGCGCGGCTGGCTGCCGGCACCGCCGCGCAGCGCCACCCTGGCACTGGCGGCCCTGGCGGTCATCGCCCTGGCGGTGCCGTTCTCCTGGCTGCCGCTCGTCCGTGGTCAGCCGGTTCTCGAGGCAGTGCGCGACCTCATCCTGCCGCTCACCGACAAGACCCGCTTCGGCCTGCTGCGCTTCGTGCACTTCCTGGCGTTGGCCTATCTCGCCTGCTGGCTGGTCGGGCCGGCGGGCAGCCGGCTGGGCGGGACGGTGGTGCGCGGCTGCGTCCTGATCGGCCGCCAGTCGCTCGCCGTGTTCCTGGCGGGCCTGGTGACAGCACAGGTGCTGGGCATCGTCCTGCACCGCTCAGGCGGCGGGCCGGTGGTCGTGCCGCTGCTGAACCTGGCGGGCCTCCTGGTGCTGCTGGCCACGGCTCGGGTCGTCGACTGGTACAAGGCGCAGCCCTGGACCCGGCCGCCCACGCGCCCGGCCGACGCCCCGCTGCCGCTCGCCCGGCCGGTCGACCTGACCTGAAGCTTGGGGCGCTACGGCCGGACTTGCCTCTGCGCGGCGAAGCTGGTCGCCTCTGTCGCTTCGCGCCCGGCACCGGTGCGGGCTAGACAGACAGGCGGAACAGCGACAGGGCGCAGCGATGGCTCAGCATCTGCCTTCCAGGACCGACGTGATCGTCATCGGCGGCGGCGTGATCGGCTGCTCGATCAGCTACCACTTGGCTAGGCTCGGCATCACCGACACGCTGCTCCTGGAGCGTCGCCAGCTCACCTGCGGCACGACCTGGCACGCCGCAGGGCTGATCGGCCAGCTCCGCGCCACCCGGGTGATGACCGAACTCGCCAAGTACACTTCCGATCTCCTGTTCGAGCTGGAGCGCGAGACCGGTCACGCCACCGGATTCAGACAGAACGGCTCGATCTCGCTGGCACTGAACGGCGAGCGGTTCGAGGAGCTGAAGCGCGGCGCCTCCATGGCCAAGAACTTCGGCTTGGCAGCGGAGCTGCTCACGGTCGAGGACGTACGGGCGATGTACCCGCTGCTCAACCTCGACGGCGCGGTGGGCGGCGTGTTCCTGCCCAAGGACGGCCAGGCCGACCCGGTGGGCGTGACCCAGGCCTTCGCCCGTGGTGCCCGGCAGCGCGGCGCGCGGATCGTGGAGAACTGCCCGGTCGACACGATCCTGGTGACAGGCGGACGGGCAGTGGGCGTGCGCACCGCAGACGGGCAGGAGATTCGCGCCGGCACGGTCGTGATCGCCGCCGGCATGTGGTCGCGCGAGCTCGGTCGCAAGATCGGCGTGTCCTTGCCACTGCACGCGGCCGAGCATTTCTACGTCGTCACCGATCAGATCACCGGCCTGCCGCAGAACCTGCCAGTGCTGCGCGTCCCGGACGAGTGCGCCTATTATAAGGAGGATGCCGGCAAGATCCTGTTGGGCTGCTTCGAGCCGGTGGCCAAGCCCTGGGGGATGACTGGGATCCCCGAGGATTTCTGCTTCGACCAGCTGCCCGAGGACATCGACCATTTCCAGCCGATCCTGGAGGCCGCCATGGCGCGGCTGCCTGCCCTGGAGACCGCCGGGATCCACACCTTCTTCAACGGCCCGGAGAGCTTCACGCCGGACGACCGCTACCTCCTGGGCGAGACGCCGGAGGTTCTGGACCTGTTCGTCGCCTGCGGCTTCAACTCGATCGGCATCCAGAGCTCGGGCGGAGCAGGCAAGGTGCTGGCCGAGTGGATCCGCGACCGCGCCATGCCGGCCGACCTGATCGACGTGGACGTCCGGCGGATGCAGCCCTTCCAGTCCGGGCGGCACTATCTCCGCGAGCGAACCACCGAGACGCTGGGCCTGCTCTACGCGATGCACTGGCCCTACCGGCAGATGGAAACGGCGCGCGGTGCCCGGCGCTCACCCTGTCACGACCGGCTGGCGGCACGAGGGGCCGTGTTCGGCGAGGTGGCGGGCTGGGAGCGGCCGAACTGGTTCGCACCCGAGGGGACGGAGCGGCACTACCGCTATTCCTGGGGCCGGCAGAACTGGCACGAGCCGGTGGGCGAGGAATGCCGGGCGGTTCGTGACGCCGTGGGCCTGTTCGACCAGAGCTCGTTCGCGAAGTTCCTGGTGCAGGGCACCGACGCCGTGAGGGTGCTGAACCGGATCTGCTGCAACGACATCGACGTGCCGGTCGGCCGCGTGGTCTATACCCAGTGGCTGAACGAGCGGGGCGGGATCGAGAGCGACCTCACCGTCACCCGGACGGCCGAGACCAGCTTCATGCTGGTCACCGCCGCGGCAGCCCAGGCTCGCGACTTCGCTTGGCTCCGGCGTCATCTGCCCGAGGATGCGCGCTGCCATGCCGTCGACATCACCTCGGGCCTGCTGATGTTCGGGCTGATGGGTCCCAACAGCCGCACCCTGCTGGAGCGGCTGAGCGGCGAGGAACTGGACAACGCCGCCTTCCCGTTCGCCACCTCGCGCGAGCTGGAACTGGGCTTCGCCAGGGTGCGGGCGATCCGGCTGACCTATGTGGGCGAGCTCGGCTACGAGCTCTACGTTCCGGCGGAGTTCGCCACCCATCTGTTCGACGTGCTCCTGGCCGAAGGCGAGGGGCTGGGCCTGCGGCTCGCCGGCTACCATGCAATGAATGCCCTGCGCATGGAGAAGGGCTACCGGCACTGGGGGCACGATATCGGGGTCGACGACACGCCACTGGAGGCCGGCCTCGGCTTCTGCGTCGCCTGGGACAAGCCCGGCGGCTTCATCGGTCAGGCGGCCCTGGCGCGATTGCGTGCGCAAGGCCGGCCGCATCGCCGGCTGGTGCAGCTGAAGCTCGCCGATCCCGCCCGGCTGCTGCACCACGAGGAGCCGATCTGGTCGGGCGACCGGATCGTGGGTGCGGTCACCTCCGGCATGTACGGCCACCGGCTCGAGGAGTCGCTGGGCATGGGCTATGTCGCGGCCGACGTCCCGATCGATACGAACTGGCTGGCAGACCATCCTCTCGAGGTTGAGATCGCCTGGGAGCGAGTGCCGGTCCAGGCACAGCTGGGTCCCTGGTATGATCCGGACAACACGAGGATCCGCAGCTGAGTGACTGCCGCGTGCCGCAGTGGCCCAACAATCTGTTGCGGTCAGTTGAAAAGGGATTAAGTATTGGTAACCCAATCACCCCGAGTCCGAGCCCCAGATTGTCGCAGCGTCCCGAAGATTCCGCTGACCGGTTGCTGATGCCGCGCCAATGGCTGTCGGCCGGGCTGGCGACGTGCTGTCTGGGCGTGCTCATGATGTCACAGACCTTGGGCGCCGCCGGCAGTCTGGAGCGGCTGCGCGCCGACGTGCCGGCGGGGCAGGGATCGTCGACCGTTAAGGTGACCGATCACGGCGTGCCCACTGTGGCGCCCGACCCGGATCCGGGCCAGCAGCCGCGCACGCTCCTGGAGCTGTTCAGCAGCTGGGTGACGCAGGATGATGCCGCGTCCGGCGACTCCGCTCCCCCGGTGAAGGTCGAGCCCAGCCCGCGCATGACCCAGTCCGGTCCCATGCCCGAACCCGAGGGTACCGACCGGGACGCGATCGTGCCGATTGATCCGGTCCCTTCGGCGGCACTGGTCGCGGCGACCGCGCCGCCGGGCGTTGCTGCGGGTCAGTTCGGCGTCCGGCCGGCAGCTGCGCCGGGTGCCGAGCCGCTGGGTGTCCTGACCAACCAGCTGGTCTCCACCTCGCTGGTCACCGCAGCCCTGTGGGGCAAGTCGTCGGGGTCCGAGGAGGGGCCGCGCGACGAGCTGGACCGGCTGGCCTCGCCCGCCGCCCGGCAGCTGGACCGTGCGTCGGTTCCGGCTCCCAGGCGCTTGGTGGAGCTCGCCCGACCGCCGCTCAAGGCGGGCCGGGTCAGCACCTTGCAGGACGGTGGTGTCGATCACCTGATCCCGGTCGAGCCCGCGAGCGGCCCGATCATCAACTAGCGCGGAGCGCGCGGCCGGTTCGGCCGGTCCATCCACACGCCACGTGCCCGTGCGACCAGCAGCTGGCCCAGCGCCTCGAACCGGATGCGCGCCCGGGTGCGCCCGTCCAGCTCCGCCACCGGCCGGCCCTGCTCCAGGGCGACCAGCGACAGGAGGCTGGCCTCGCCGACAGCACTGCCGAAGCACCGCTTCAGCCGGACCCAGACTGCGACAGAACCGAGCGCGCGCAGCTGTTCCATGCTGCAGACGCCGATAGCCATCAGGCGTGCACCGAGGTCCCGTCCGACCGTCACGCGTGGCTGCCTTGGCGCTGGCTGGTGCAGGGGCTGGTCTGCCGGCGTCACCTGAAGGCCCGCTGCGGACAGGCTGGCTTCCAGCATGGCACGATCGGAGCCCGCGAACTCCACGAGGAGCTCGACATAGGCGCGGACGAAGTCCGGACCGTGGCCATCCGTCGCCAGGCCGTGGGCGCATTCGTGCAGTACCACCGGGCGGGTCCTGGCCCAGCGGGGCAGCTTGATCACGTCACGCGAGCCGGCCGCATGGCGGCGCCCCCGTCCATCCTCCACCCGCGGCGGCAGGGCCTCCGGGCCGAGCCGGCGGGCGAATACCGCTGCCACGAGCGCCCGGCACGCCTCCAACGGCATCGGCTGGCCATCCAGCGGCAGGACGTGCTCGTTCTCCCAGCGATACAGGCGGCTGCGCTGAAAATCCCGCGGCCTGGGCTGTCTGGTCCCGCGACCGCTTCCCGTCGGCTTGGCAGCCGTCTGCCTGCGCTGGTCCACTCGATCCGCTTCCCGGATATCCGCCCGCACGTACGCCCGCAGCTTGACGAGTGGCTGGCCAATCGGCAAGCGCCTGGGGCATGACCGTCATACCCACGATCCCATGATCCGCCGAGGTGACCCGCGCGGCTACTACGCCGCGCTCGGCCTGCCAGTGACCGCGACAGCGGACGAGATCCGGCGGGCGTTCAACGAGCGTGCGAAGCTGCTGCATCCGGACCATGCCGGGGGCAAGGGCGACCCGGCGGCGTTCCAACGGGTGCTGGATGCCTACGAGGTGCTGCGCGATCCCTCCCGGCGGCTGCGCTACGACGCCGACAGCGTCGATCTCGACCGGGACGAGCCGCCGGCCGAGCACCCGGTGACACCGCCACGGGTCGACCCGTTGGCCAACCCGTGGTCGTTCGACCGGCTGCTGCGCAAGCGCCGGGCCCCCGGTCGTCCGGCCGATCCGCTAGGCACCGGGCTGCCGAGGCGGCTGCCACCCCCGGCGCTGCTGGCGGGAGCGCTCCTGGCCGTGCTGCTGGCCGGCGGAACCGCCTGGATTGCGGTCCTGTACGGCAACCTCGGGGAGCGCGACCAGCGCATCGGCGAACTGACCCTGGAGGCGGAACGCGCCCGGGCCGAGGCTGCCGAGACGCAGGCACGCTACCGGGCAGCCAGTGTCGCCGATTTCAACCAAGTGCTGGCAGCACCGGCCGGAGACGAGGCACCGCCGGCACAGGTCTTCGCCGCCACGGTGACCTTCGCACCCGGCTCGGCGGATCTGGGATCCGACGAGACCCAGCAGCTCGTCCAGGCGATCGAAGGCCTGTCGGCCGCGGTGGGGCAGATTCCGGCGGAGCGGCGCTGGCAGGTGCTGATCCAGGGGCACGCTGCCCAGGCGGCCGGGCCATCGGGGGTCGATCTCTCCGGCTGGCAGCTCTCGCTGATGCGCATCAGCCAGCTCGTGGACCGGCTGGTCCAGGCCGGCCTGCCGGCCGACCACGTGGCCGCCCGGTTCTCGGCCGGATTCCAGTGGGGTCAGGCCGGGGCCGATCCGGGCCGGACCATCGAGCTGCGGCTGGTCTGCTGTTTCAGATGACCGGTGCCGTCCGCGGCGGCGGTTGGTCGAGCAGGGCGCGCAGCCGGCCGAGCGCCAGGGCCAGCTCCGCCTCCCCCGGCACGGAGCCCAGGGCGATACGGATCGCCTTGGGCGGTGGCGCCGTGCGGCCGACCTGGAACACATCGCTACGCGGCAGGTAGATGCCCTGGTGCATCGCTTCCTCGATCAGCCGGCTGGCACTCCAGGCCGGCGGGAGCGGTAGCCAAAGATGCGGGCTGCCTTCGGGCGGCGCCATGCCCAGCAGGTCGCCCGTGATCTCGCGGCGGCGCGCGATCGCGGCACGGATCCGGCCCAGGACCTCGTCGGCCTGCCCGGTATCGAGCCAGTAGCTGAACAATGCTGCCGGCAAGGGCGACGCGGCCACCAGGAGATCGTGCAGGGCGGTGGTGATCGACCCCACCCGGTCGAGGGGGGCCACGATGTAACCGAGCCGCAAACCCGGTGCCAGGCACTTGGACAGGCCGCTGACCAGCACCGCACGGTCGGGCAGGTGCACCGCGATCGGCTCCGGGCGCACGCTCGGCAGGTGACCGTAGATGTCGTCCTCGATCAGCAGCAGGTCGTTCTGCTCGATCACCTGGGCGATCTGGCGGCGCCGGTCATCCGGCATGGTGACCGCGGTCGGATTGTGCAGGGTGGGGCAGGTGAGGAAGGCCCGCCCGCCATGGACACGCGCCGCCGCCGCCAAACTGTCGGGCAGCGCACCCGCATCGTCGGTGGCGACCGGCTCCACCCGGAACTTCAGGCTGCCCAGCAGGTCGCGGGCACCTGGATAGGTGAGCTGGTCGACCAGGATCGTGTCGCCGGGACGCAGGCAGGCCAGGCAGGTGGCGGCGATTGCGGAATGGACGCCGGCGGTGACCAGCACCTGATCGGCCGTGGCCGGCATGCCGATCCGACTGACCCAGCGCGCCAGCGCTGCGCGATGCCGCTCGAGACCCGCCGTCGGCGGGTAGCGGCCGAGCAGGTCGCCGCCACCGGTAGCGAGCGCCTTGGCGGCGCTGGCCGAGACCTCCTCGTCGGAGAGCACCCCGGGCGGCTGGTTCACCACCAGGTCGGACACGTTGGCCGCGTCCTGTGCGGCGATCCGGATCCGGCTCTGCCGGTCGGGCCGGCCGAGCACGAACGTGCCGCGCCCGACCTCGCCGGTCAGCAGGCCGCGGCTCTGCGCCAGGACATAGGCCCGGTTCACCGTGCCGACCGTGACGCCCAGCTTCTTGGCCAGATCACGCACCGGCGGCAGGCGCTCACCGGGGCTGAAGTCGCCGACCCCGATGGCACGCTCCAGCGCATCGGCGATGGCACGATAGGCAGGGCGGCCCTGGTCGGTGATGTCACTGCGTTGGATCGTCATGAATGGATCATCGGATTGACTCGGGCATCGAGTCAATTCGATGATAGCGGCTCGGTATTGAATCATGAGCCGTGCGATGAGCGGGGAATGTATCACTACATGATCGGCTCCCGAGTTTCACCCACCCCGTTCAGCACCTTCGGTCTGCGGCGGGGAGCACTGGGCGTGTTGCCGATCCTGCCAGCTGCCGTCGCGTTCGGCCTGGTCTACGGAGTGGCTGCGGCCGAGAAGGGTATGTCGCTGCTGGAGGTGGGGCTCAGCTGCATGCTGATCTTCGCCGGCGCCTCGCAGCTGGTCGCTCTGGAACTCTGGCAGGAGCCGCTGCCGATCGCGACCATGGTGATCGCCGTGCTGGTGATCAATCTCCGTCATCTGCTGATGGGTGCGACGGTGGCCCCATGGTTCGAGGGAGTGGGGCGGTTACGGACCTGGTTGTCGCTCTACCTGATGACCGATGAATCCTGGGGTGTCGCCGTCGCGGACCGGCGGCAGGGCCATGCCGACGCGGCCTTTCTGATGGGTGCCGGGGCAGCGCTCTGGCTGGCCTGGCTGTCGGCAGGCCTTGCCGGCCATGGCATGGGCAACCTCACCGGGAACATCGACCCGGCCCTGTTCGCCTGGCTGATCACCGGCTTCTTCGTCGTGCTGCTGGCAGGGTTCTGGCGGGGCGGGGGCGATCTGGTCCCATGGCTGGTGGCCGCCGCCGTGGCGCTGATGGTCAAGGCGCTGCTGCCGGGCACCTGGTACATCCTGGCCGGCGCGCTCGCCGGCTCGCTGCTGGGAGCTTGGCTGCATGTCCGCCGGGCTTGAGGGCGTGCTGGCCATCATGCTGATGGGCTTGGCCACCTATGCCACCCGGATCGGCGGCTTCCTCCTGATCCGGCGGTTCCGGCCAGGCCCCTTCCTGGAAGCCTGGTTCGGCCATGTGCCGGGTGCGGTGTTCGCGGCCCTGGTGGCGCCGGCCGTATGGAGTGCCGGCCCGGCCGGCTGGGGTGGAGCGCTGGTGGGCTTTGCCGTGATGCGCTGGTCGGGCCAGTTCATCGTGGCGCTGGGCAGTTCGCTCCTGGCCTTCCTGGCCCTGCACCATCTGCCGCTCTGAAATAGGCTCACGACCGACGAGGATCGCCCGATGACCGACTACCGCTATCATCTGCTGGACGTGTTCACCCAGACGAGGCTCGCCGGCAATCAGTTGGCGGTCCTGCCGGATGCCGCCGGCCTCGACGAGCAGCGCATGCAGCTGATCGCGCGCGAGTTCAACCTCTCCGAGACCCTGTTCCTGTTCCCGCCGGAGCGCGACGAGGCGCTGTTCTCCGTCCGGATCTTCACCCCCGGCGCGGAGATCCGCTTTGCCGGCCATCCGGTCATCGGCACCACCGTGCTGCTGGCCGAGCTGGGCCGGCTCCCGACCACCGGAGGTGCTGGCCAGGCGGTCCTGGACCTGGCGGCGGGGCCGGTGCCGGTGCGGATCGCCGATGGTCTCGCCACCCTGCGCGCACCGCTGCCGCCGGCACTGGCCGGCACCGTCCAGGCCGAGCCTCTGGCGGCCGCGGTGGGCCTGACCGAGGCGGAGGTGGCGAGCCCGGTCCGCCTCGCCACCGCAGGCACCACCTTCGCCTTCCTCCAGGTGCACGACCC
>NZ_DATMFZ010000056.1:0-35071 GCF_035556675.1 Geminicoccus sp.
CCTTGGCCCGCCTGCATGGCGAGGCTGAAAGGCTTGGTCGTCAGGACAAGCCGGCCGGTCATCAGGTTGCCGATGTCGAAATGGAACGCGCAGAATCCATCACGGTCCGCAAACTTGCTGCCGGCGATCACATGGCCGCGAATCCGCCATTTGATGTGCTCCTGGAGAGAGTGCGGAACGGCCGCCGCGCCGTCGGCGTACTTGTCGAAGCCGGTACGCACCGCGGTCGCAGCACGATGCCGCTCCAGCCGGGCCCGGTCGTCGACCAGACGCGCCCGCTGCCCGGCCTGCACCGCCCGCTCGCGGGCCGCCAGCCAGGTCAGCATGCCCATCAGGTAGACGGGCAGGGTGGGGACGTTCTTGAACCGCAGTGTCGCCAGGGCCGGCTCGTGCCGCGTCTGCCCGCTGGCCGGGTCGCGGAACGTCTTCTCGACCAGGTCGGTCCAGCGCCAGATCTCGTAGTCGTTGCGCAGGAACTTATCGAGGACGATCCCTGCCTCGTTGGCGACACTCACCGCGACGTCGGTGCTGCCGGGCTGGTCCCGCAGCCGGATCTGGAGGACCCGGAAGTCGTCGAGATAGTCCAGGAGGTCGCGCAAGGTCTGGCGATTGCTCTCGATCGCGGCCTGCTGGACCATCTCGTCCAGCCGCTGGTCGAGCACCACCAGCACGCCCTTGATCTCGTCGATCTGCCGCTGGAGCTGGTTCAGCGCCGTGATGACCTGGTCGTCATCACCGCCGAGAAAGTCGATCATTTCCAGGACGAAGACGGCCGCTGCGATGACGCCGGCGACGGTGGGGCCGCCCAAGGTGGTGCCGGCGGCCGCGCTGGCCAGCAGCTCGTCCATCTTGTGGGCGATCGTCTCCTGGATCTTCAGACCGTCCTCGGTAAAGCTCAGATCGCTGGACATCATACCCTCCCGAACCGAACCATTCAGGCCACTCGTCGCAGCCTCTTCCACTACGCGGCAATGATGCGCGCCGCGGTTCGCCCGGTCCCGGAGGAACCCGCCGGCTGTTCCGCGCTCGGTGACTTGGTTTGTTCTGGCGGTAGATGCCTGCCGGCGGCCGCTATTCCAGAACGTCTTGCGATCTCCTATCGGTTCTCGGAATACTTGCAGTGATGCACATCACGGGAGACTGGCATGTGCATCCGGCTCCGGATGGCCGGACGTACCGGCTCGGCCATCGTCATCGTGTCTTTGTCCAGCACGGCTGCCGGCGGCGACATGTGCAGACAGAGCATCAGATGCGATCACCCCCCGCATCGAGCGCACCAGTTCATCCTCGCCGCGCTGCGCTCGTCTTGGACGGGCCGATGCCCGATCCGACGTCCCATACCTATGCCGGGCAGTTCCTGATGCCGATGCTCGCGCCGGGCGAGGTGGTGCTGCCTCCGCGCGCTCGCCGGATTGCGGATCATCGGCACCGCCACCGACAGCGAAATCCTGGTGCGCGGCCAGTAGGGGACGCCAGCCGGTGTCATCGAGAAGCTGAGCCTTGCCTTCAACAACACGAACTATGTCTGGAGCGGCACTGCTTTCGCCCTGCAGCTGCAGCCCGACCAGCAGGGCACGGACAGCGACAAATTGAAGGTGCTAGGCAGCGGCAACGACTATTGTGCCGGACTTGCCGGTGATGACGTCATCTTCGCGCAGCCGGCAGCGATACGCTGGACGGTGGCGCCGGTCGCGATCGGCTGGGCGGCAGCATGGGTGACGACGACCTGCTCGACAGCGGCTCCGGCAATGACCTGCTGGACGGCGGCGAGGGCACCGACACCGCGAGCTACAATGGTCCCGCAGCCCGCTACCGGATCGAGGAGACGTCAACCGGCTGGCGGGTCACCGATACCGCTCCGCTAGGCAATCTCGGCGTGGATCTGCTTACCAGCATCGAGCGGCTGCAGTTCAGCGACCAGCTCGTCACGCTCGGCTGAGCCGGGCGGTCGAGCCCGCTACCAGCTCCCACCCAGGCCCAGCCGCTCCAGGATCCGCTGCCGCAGCGCCACCAGCTCCGGGTCGCCATGGTGGCGCGGGTAGAGGCGGTCGACCCGCAACTCCTCGACGATCCGGGCCGAACAGGAAGCACTCACGGTCATGCCAGCCGCCGGGTCGGCACGCCGACGGCCGGTCCGGCTTCGGCAAGCCGATGATCGAGCGTATGGACGGTGGCGCCATGGGCCGAAGCAACTGCCAGATGCAACGCGTCACCCGCGCGGAGCCCGAGCAGGTGCTGGTCCACGAATGTCGCCGCCACCGGGAACGCGCCAGCGGTGACCGGCAATACGGTGAAGCTGTCGGGGATCAGCTGGTTGAACGTGGCGAGCGCCGCCGCCCGCTGGTCCAGGCTGACCTGTCCAGTCCGCAGCTTGATCGCCATGGCGGAGGACATCTCGGTAACCGTTCAGTCGCTGGGTCAGCAGTCGCGCCGGATCCTGTTCCGCTAGCCCGTTCTGGACGCGCGCCGTCATCGCCTCGTTGGAAAGCGCCACCACGAGCAGCGACGTGTCCAGATAGAGCATCAGAAGCGATCGTGGTCCCGCATCGAGCGGACCAGTTCGGCAGCGCCTTCGGCCTGTGGGGACATGGTCGCCGTCACGGCCGTGAGCTTGGCCAAGTCGATCCTTCTGCGTGGTCCGGTCACTGCGGCCAGTCTGGCCACCGGCTTGCCGCGCCGGGTGATCTCGATCGATTCCCCTGCCTCGACCCGGTCGACCAGTTCGCTGAAACGCGCCTTGGCATCCGCCAGCGTGATCCTGTCCATGCCCATGTTCCTGACCATCTGGATGGTCATACAGCACGTCTGGGCAGGTCGCTCCAACTCGACGCGGTGCGGCGTCCCGCAAGGCCGGGTAGGCATATTCGGGTCCCGCGGTGTCCGGTCCGCTACCAGCTCCCACCCAGGCCCAGCCGCTCCAGGATCCGCTGCCGTAGCCTCACCAGCTCGGGATCATCGCGGTGGCGCGGGTAGGGGCGGTCGACCCGCAGTTCCTCGACGATCCGGGCCGGCCGGTCGCTGAACACGATCACCCGAGTCGCCAGGAACAGCGCCTCCTCGATGTCGTGGGTCACCATCAGCGCGGTGAAGCCGGAGCGCTGCCAGAGCGAGACCAGCTCGCCCTGCATGGTGAGCCGGGTGAGCGAATCGAGCTTGCCCAGCGGCTCGTCCAGGATCAGCAGGCGCGGGTCGTTGACCAGGGCCCGCGCCAGGGCCGCCCGTTGCGCCATTCCGCCCGAGAGCTGGTGGGGCAGGGCGCTGCCGAACCGGGTGAGGCCCACCAGCTCCAGCGCCTGGTCGACCCGGTGGCGCTGGCTCTTCAGGATGCCGCGCGCCTCCAGGCCCAGCGCCACGTTGTCCCAGACCGTGCGCCAGGGATAGAGGGTCGGATCCTGGAACACCACGACCCGCGACGGGTCCGGCCCGGTGATCGGCAGGCCATCGGCCAGGATCCGGCCGCCCCGCGGCGGCTCCAGCCCGGCGATCAGCCGGAGCAGGGTGGACTTGCCGCAGCCAGACGGCCCCAGCAGCGCCACGAACTCGCCGGGCTCGATGCCCAGCGAGATGTCCTGGAGCACGGGCAGCAGCTCGTCCTGCAGGACGAAGCCATGGCTCACCTGCTCGATCGACAGGGCCATCCCGGCCGGCTGTGCGGCCGGGGCGAGGGCGGCGCTCACCATTTCAGCATCCCCTTCTGCCAGGCCAGGTGCCGGTCGCGGACCTTGAACAGGAGGGTGACCAGGCCCGAGCACATCAGCGCGGTGATCAGCAGGGCGGCATACATGTTGCCATAGGCGGCCCAGCCCAGCGCCCATTGCAGATACCAGCCCAGGCCCGCCTTCACCCCCATCATCTCGGCCACCACCAGCACGGCGAACGAGGCCGCCATGCCCATGAACAGGCCGACATAGACATGCGGCATCGCCGCCGGCACGGCCACCTTCAGCACCAGGAACCGGTTCCTCGCCCCCAGCGTGCGGGCGATGTCGTAATAGGCGGAATTCACGCTGGCCACGCCCGACCAGGTCAGGATCGTGACCGGCACGAAGGTGGCGAGGGCGATCAGGAACACGCTGGCCGCCCAGCTCGACGGGAAGGTGAAGAACGCCACGGGCAGCCATGCCACCGGCGGCAATGGCCCGATCAGGCGCAGCACCGGATGCACCCAGTAGCCGACCAGCCGCGACCAGCCGAGCCCGATCCCGGTGGCGAAGCCGGTGAGCGCACCCAGCACGTAGCCGGTCACCAGCAGGCTGAGCGACGCCAGCACGCATTCGACGAGGCGCGGCCAGTCGTCGATATAGACGGTGAGCAGTTCCTGCGGTGGAGCGAAGAACGGCCGGGGCAGGAGGTCGAGCTTCGCGGTCGCGATCTCCCAGACGGCCAGGCCAATGCCCAGGACCAGGAACCACGGCCCCGCCCGGCGCAGCCGCGCCAGGCCCGGCGCGCGGGGCAGGAGGCCGGCCAGCGCCAGCACCGCGGCCGCAGCCGCGGCCAGATAGGCCAGCTCCTCGGTGAACGCCCAGTCGTCGGTGGCATTGGGCCAGAGAAGGGTGAGTGCTGCCGCTCCGGCCCAGCCAAGGCCCGCCAGGAGCAGGACCGGGTCGATCCGGCCCGGCGCCTGCCCCAGTTCCAGCGCCGGCAGGCCGGCACTGCTCGTCGCATGCGCCAAGTTGCTGGTTCCTTTCCTGCCTCAGACCGCGACGGGCGCGTAGATCTTGTCGGCGAACTTCTCGGGATCGGTCCTGGGCCGCATCACGCCGACCAGCTTCAGCTCCTCGGTGTACTGGGCCAGCTCCTGGCGCAGCGCGTCGCCCGACGGCGAGTGGCTGTGGCCGTGGTAGCGGATCTGCGTCTCCAGATCCTCGATGCTCGTGTTGGGCGAGAAGGGCTGATAGGCCTCCGCGGCGATCCGCGGGTTCTCCGCCGTGAAATGCTGGGCCTCGATCAGCGCCCGGGTCAGGCGCTGGACCGCCTCGGCATTCTCGTCGAGCAGCGAGTTGCGCACCCCGACGATGCAGCAGACCCGCCTAGCATACTCGCCGTCCATGTTGGAGGCGACCTCGACGAACTGGTCGCTCTGCAGGAACTTGTAGGTGAGCGGGTCCCAGTGCGCGATCGCATCGGCCTCGCCGCGCTCGATCACCGCACCCAGCAGCTCGCCCGGGAACACCCGCCAGTCGACCTCGCTCTCGGGATCGATGCCCTGCTTGGCCAGCTGGATCGCGAAGAAATGCTTGGACGGGCTGGCGAGATCGCTGATCGCCACCGTCTTGCCGCGCAGGTCCGCTACCGTGGCGATGCCGGTGTCCTTGCCGGCCAGCAGGCGCAGGCAGCCGGAATGGAGGCCCGCCACGATCTTGACGTCGAAGCCCTGCTCCAGGGGCTTCAGCCAGCGCAGCGCCATGCCGTGCCCGGCATCGGCCTTGCCCGTGGCGATCGTCTCGAGCAGCGCCTCGGTGGAGCCGGCGAAGTTGACGAACTCGACCTGCAGACCGTGCTTCTCGAAGATGCCGCTGGTCTGGGCGGCAGCCACCGGCGCGCCGCACACGGCACCCGTGTTCCAGGCAAAGCGCAGCGGGATCAGGTCGGCCCCGCCGGCGGCCGCCGCCACCGGCGTCGTGCAGATCGCACCCTTGTCCAGGAGCGCTGCGGCCGAGCCTTCCAGCACGCCGGCCCGCGCCATCGCCGAGAAGCCGCCCGCGGCCAGCGGCACCGCCGCACCGAACCCGGCGGCTGCCAGGAGCTGCCGGCGCGAAATCCGGCCACCATCCCGATCGGTCATCGAATCTCTCCTCGCTCCGGCTGGGCCTGGTCGTCGTCGGGCAGCAGGGTGACGTTCCCGCCCGGATTGTCGGTCACCGCGAAGGTGGTGAAGTACTCGATGTCCGGATAGCTGCCGTAGCGCGCCAGGATCCCGTCCAGCCACGGCCCCTGGTAGAAGCGCCGCGCGTCCTCCAGCGTCTCCCACTGGTACACCCCGCCGGCCACGCCCCGCTCGCTCCAGATGAACTGCTTGCGGATCAGCCCTGGCGCCTCGCCGAAGCCGGCCGCGATCTTGGCGAAATGGGCCCGGCAGGCCTCGCGGCCGATCGTGGCGGGTAGTCGATAACGGACAATGGCGGTGATCATGGCTGCCTTGCTCGAGTCCGACCGGCATCGCGCCGGGCAGGGTCTTCCCGGCGTGCTGGCTGAAACTGCGGTCCGGCGGGAGGCAGGGCAATCAAGTTATTCTACGAATTTAGTATAGTATCGCTGCGGGATCTTCCTGCGGCACGGGCCTTGCTGTGGGTTGCTGCGCCCCGTCATGGTGCCGGAAACGTCTGGGAGGAACGGAATGCTGCGTCGGTCGCTGCTGGGTGCCCTGGGACTGGGCAGCCTGCTGCTCGTTTCGTCAGGTGCCGCCCGCGCCGAAACCGCGATCAAGTTCACCCTGGACTGGAAGTTCCAGGGACCGACCGCCGCCTTCCTGATCGCCGAGGCCAGGGGCTACTTCACCGAGGAAGGCCTTTCCGTCACGATCGACAGCGGCAACGGCTCGGCCGGTGCGGTCACCCGGGTGGCGTCCGGCGCCTACCAGATGGGCTTTGCCGACATCAACAGCCTGGTCGAGTTCAACGCCGTCAATCCCGGCCAGCCGGTCAAGGCGGTGATGATGATCTACGACGCGGCGCCGTTCGGCCTCTACGCCCTGCCGGCCAGCGGCATCGCCCAGCCCGCCGACCTGGTCGGCAAGACGCTGGGCGCCCCGGTGTTCGACGCCTCCTACAAGCTGTTCCCCGCCTTCGCCACCGCGGTCGGCATCGATCCTCAGGCTGTGCCCAGGGTCAACATGGACCCGCCCCTGCGCGAGGCCATGCTGGTGCGCGGCGACGTCGACGTGATCACCGGCCACTACTTCACCTCCATGCTCGACCTGGAGAGCAAGGGCGTCGACCCGGCCACGGTCACGGTGATGCTCTACAAGGACTTCGGCCTGGACTTCTACGGCAACGCGGTGATCGCCTCGGGCCGCTTCATCCAGGAGCACCCGGAGGCGGTGCGGGCGTTCAACCGCGCGGTCGCCAAAGGCATGCAGGACCTGGTGGCCGACCCGGATGGTGCGATCGAGATCGTGCTGGCCAAGGATCCGCTGGCCGATGCCGAGCTGGAGAAGAAGCGCCTGGCCATGGCGCTGGACGTCAACATCCTGACCCCGCAGGTGTTGGAGAACGGCTTCGGCGCGGTCGACCCCGCGCGCCTGGCGCGCTCGATCGAGCAGCTGGCCGGTGCCCTGGCACTGGAGGAGAAGCCTGCGGTCGAATCGATCTGGACCGCGGAGTTCCTGCCCGCGGCGGACGCACGCAAGCTCGGCCGGTGACGCCGCTCCTGCGCTTCGACCGGGTCGCCCTGCGCTATGGCGAGGAGCAGGTCGGCACGGTCGCGGTCGAGGCCTGCAGCCTGGACGTGCCGCAAGGGGCGATCGTCGCCCTGGTCGGCCCGTCCGGCTGCGGCAAGTCCACCCTGCTGAAGCTGGCGGCCGGGCTGATGCTGCCGTCGTCCGGCGAGGCCCGCTATCGCGGCAGCCCGATCCTGGGGCCCCGCGGCGGCGTCGGCATGGCCTTCCAGAACGCCACGCTCCTGCCCTGGCGCAGCGTGCTGGCGAACGTGCTGCTGCCGCTGGAGGTCTCGGCCGAGCATCGCGCCGCCTATCGCGCCGATCCTGAGCCGTTCGTGGCCCGCGCCCGCCAGCTCCTGGAACTCACGGGCCTCGCCCAGTTCGCGGAGCGCCCGCCCTATGAACTGTCCGGCGGCATGCAGCAGCGCGCCAATCTCTGCCGGGCCCTGGTGCACCGGCCCGAGCTCCTCCTGCTCGACGAGGCGTTCGGCGCGCTCGACACCTTCACCCGCGAGGAGCTGTGGCAGGCGCTGCAGGATCTGTGGCTGGAGCAGGGCTTCACCGCCGTGCTGGTCACCCACGACCTGCGCGAGGCGGTCCACCTGGCCGACACGGTCCATGTCATGAGCGGCCGGCCCGGCCGGATCGTGCAGAGCCGGCGGATCCGGACACCTAGACCGCGCCGCCTCGCCGACAGCTTCACGCCCGAGTTCACCGCCATCGTCCACGAGCTGCGCGACGCCGTGGCGCTGGCCCGCACCGGAGCCCCGGCATGAGCGGCCGCACCGCCCTGCGCCTGGCCCCCTGGCTCGCCAACCTCGCTCTGTTCCTGATCTGGGAAGCGGCCTGCCGCCTGTTCGCGATCCCGGAATTCATCCTGCCGCCGCCTTCCGCCGCCCTGGCCGAGCTCTGGCGGATGGCCGGGCCCATCTGGTTCAATGCCTGGTTCACCCTCCTGACCACGCTGGCCGGCTTCGCCCTGGCGGTGGTGTTCGGCCTGGCCCTGGGCGTGCTGGCCGGCGGCTCGCGCCTGGCCTATGCCGCGCTCCAGCCCCTGCTGATCGGCTTCAACGCGATCCCCAAGGTGGCGATCGTCCCGGTCCTGGTGGTCTGGTTCGGCATCGGCGCGGTGCCGGCGGTGCTCACCGCGTTCCTGATCAGCTTCTTTCCGATCGTGGTCAACGTCGCCACCGGCATCGCCACGGTCGAGCCCGAGATGCGCGACCTGATGCGCTCCTTGGGTGCCCGCCCGCGCGACGTCCTGCTCAAGGTCGGCCTGCCGCGCGCCATGCCCCTGTTCTTCGCCAGCCTGAAGGTGGCCGTGACCCTGGCCTTCGTCGGCTCGGTGATCTCCGAGACCATCGCCGGCAATCGCGGCATCGGCTACCTGATGCTCCAGGCCTCCTCCAGCTTCCGCATCCCGCTGGTGTTCGCCGGCCTGATCGTGGTCGCCGCCATGGGCATCCTCATGTACGGCGTGTTTGCCCTGGCCGAGCGCCGCCTGACCGGCTGGGCCTTCCGTGGGCAGGGCGGCAGCTGACCAGCGGATCGCCCGCATACCTCGCCGGAGCATCGGTTGGGGCCGGACATGCGCGGCGTTGCCGGAATGCGCAGCCACCAGCACGTGCCGCCTGCACAGGGACAGGCCTCGGCGCCAGAGGAATCCACTTACCCTGGCAGATGAATGAAGTATTGCTTCGGGACTTTTTCCGTGCGCGAATCTTGCCGCGGCCCACAGCAATGGAATGATGCCGCGATCGCGCGGGAGAAACAGGATGCTGCGTCGGCAGGTGCTGGGTGCCGTTGGAGGCCTGCTGCTTGCGCCCACGGTCGGTGTCCGGGCCGCCACCGACATCAGGTTCGCGCTCGATTGGGAGTTCCAGGGCCCCAACGTCCCGTTCCTGATCGCCGAGGTCAGGGGATATTTCGAGGCCGAGGGCCTGGCGGTACGAATCGACCACAGCACCGGCTCGGCGGACGCGGTCACCCGGGTCGCCTCCGGCGTCTATCAGATGGGTTTTGCCGACATCAACCGCGTGATCGAGTTCAGCGCCACCCACCCGCGCCCACTCGTCAAGGCGGTGATGATGATCTACGACGCGCCGCCATTTGGGATCTACGCCCTGAAGTCCAGCGGGATCAGGACGCTTGCGGACTTGGCGGGCAGAACGCTGGGCGGACCGGCCGACGACATCTCCTTCCGGCTGTTTCCCGCCTTCGCCATGCATGAGGGCGTCGATCCTGCCAGCGTGACGCGCATCGAGATCGAGGAGAGTCAGTGCGAGGCCAAGCTGCTGAGTGGCGAAGTCGATCTGGTCTCGGGCTACTATTTCTCGGTCATGATGAATCTGCAGAGGATGGGCGTCGACACGCGCGACGTGATGGTGATTCTCTACAAGGATCACGGGCTGGACTTCTACGGCAAAGCCGTGATCGCCTCGGACCGCTTCATCGCCGAGCAACCGGACGCGGTGGCCGCATTCAATCGTGCGGTCACCAGGGCCATGCACGACCTGGTGGCGGACCCCTATGGTGCCGCCGAGATGGTGCAAGCGCGCAATCCTGAGATCGATATCGAACTGGAAAAGCAGCGTCTGGCCCTGGCGCTTGCGGTCAACATCCTGACCACGCGGGTCTGGGACGGTGGCTTCGGCGAGATCGACCCCGAGCGGCTGGCCCGCTCGATCGACCAATTGGCGGGTGCCTTGTCTCTCGACCGCAAGCCATCGGTCGCTTCGATCTGGACCGCCGCGTTCCTGCCCGAGGCGCGGGCCCGCAAGTTGGTCCAGTGAGCTCCTGCTTCGACTGCATCACCTCGAGCTGTGGATGAGGTGCAGGCCGCTATCGGCGGTCGAGGCTCGCCCCCTGCGTGCCGGATGATCGGACACCGTTCCTTGCGAGCCTGAAGACGATGGCCATGCTCGCCCTTGTCACTCGACGACCGCTCCCGCACTACTGGGCGTCGAATTCCTGAGTAGTTATGGATTTCGGCGTTACGTTGCCGAGTGGCACTGCATAGAGCGTATAGGTCATCTCCTGGGTGATGATTTCCGTGGCCGTTGTCCTGGTGGCGAATGTCTCTTCGCCCGGGAACTGGCCGGCACGGTGCGTCTGCACGAACGACCGGCAATCCTTGGCGAGATGATCCCCGAAAGCATACTGGATGCGGTAGGTCCCGTCGGGAATCTTCCTCAAGGACGCCGTGGCACCGTCGGCCACGAAGACGGACGCGATCCTGCGGTTGGAAACCGACTCACGCAGACGCACGATCGCATTGCCGCCTGAACCGTTCCTGATGGTCACGACGTGGCCATCGATCCGGGTCAGGTTCTGGCGCCCTTCCAGGATGTGCCCATTGCCGGGGCCGAGTGCACAGCGGGGTACCAGTCCGGAGACAGCCATGGCCTGCCCCGATTCCGCCGGCTTTGCGGCATCGGTGGCCGCCATCGGCGGGCGGCCGGAGGGGGGAGCGGTACGATGGGACACGGGCCTGGCAGCGCTTGGCGTCCTGCTGTCGTAATGGACGAGCAGACCCGTGATCAGTAACGGCATCGCGGCGGCCATCGCGAGATGCTTCAGAAACTCCATCGGCCGCACGCGCCAGGGATTTCTTAGGCGCGATTGCTGTGGCCGGTAACCTGTAGCCTCCAGATCATGAAGCAACTTCTGGGCCTTATGGGCGATCGCGAGATCGGATGCGGAGCACGACCGGCTGGCCAGCGCATGGGCGAGATGAAGGTCGCCACGTGAAAGGAACGCCAGGCAGTTGAACCAGAGCATTCGCTCCTGGGCGACTTTCGATGGCTTGCCACCCAGGCCGTTCCGAAGAATCGCGGCGATGGTGTGAATCGGACCCCAGGGTACTCCCCACCAGCCGGTGAACATGGTGACCAGCGAAGCGGCGAAAGCTTCCTTTCGAGCGCATTGCGCACAGAACACTCCCTGGACGGGCGACCGGATGGTCGCCAGTAGCAGGCTGTAGACCCGCCAGAACACGACGTATCGAGGCTGAGCGGCAACCTGTCCGCATCGAGAGCAACAGATGGGGTCGATCGTTGCTTCGCGCGTGCCCTCCGCTTCAGCCTGATATCCGGCGCTGTCGTATTTCGCGCGGGCTTCGGGATCCGACAGAATGGCATAGGCGGCGCTGATGCTTTGAAAGCATGCTGCGGACGAACTTCCGGAAGTATCGGGATGCGTTTCCTTCGCCAGCCTGCGGTATGCGTTCTTGACCTGATCGAAGGTGGCGGTCGGCGGCACACCCAGGGCGGCATAATGGCCGTCAGGATCATTACTGCTCCCCATGCTCTCTGTTCCCTGGAGCCGAATATCGCGACAGATGATAACCTCGACTGAGGGCGGCAGTCATCCGGAAAGATCCACATAAATCTGTCGAAAATTTGTTCAATAATGCAGAAAATTTCAAAGATGGTGGATAAGTTTTACTTAGGGAAGAAGGGTTATATCTTGGAAGATCAGGCCGGAACTGTTCGGCCGGTTGCTCCGATCCGCGGAGAACAACTCGGCCGCACCTGAAGACCGCAGGCTGATCCAGCCCAATCCGGCCTGACCTCGGGTATGGAAGGCTTGCGCCACCGACGTCTCATCGCAGCGGCCGGCGCCGGAGCGGTTGCGTCTGGTCAGCGAGGTTGCGGCAGTCGTCCCTGGCAGGGCAGGCACCCACTTCCACAAGAATAGGACTAAAGACCTGGAATCTGCTAACCTGTACCTCCAACCGTGTGGGACAGGGCATCATGTTCACCGCCATCGTGCTGCACCGGCCCGACTTGGGCAGCCGGAACACGGCCCGGCGGGACGGCGGACCTGTTCCGGGACGATGGAGCCGGACGCCTGCAACTCATCCCGCCAGGATCGGAATGCGAAACGAACCCGGGCCACCGACCCCCAGCCCGCTGCGGAACCGCGCAAGAGCGCCTGCAGCAGGTACCCGGCGATCCTGGACCGCCTTGAACCGCAATTTGCACGAACGAACTCGGGGCGGGATTTCGAGCGCAATGAATCATGCTCGCGCTGCCGGGCCCGATCCATCCGGCACGGGCATGGCCGGTCGGCGGCTTCGCCTCCTGCCGCACGGCGATCTGCACGAACGAACCCGAGCCGCCGGGTCACCCCGCCGCGACGAAACGAACCCGAGCGGCCGGGTCAGCCCGTGGTGACGAAACGAACCCGAGCCGCATCCTCGCCGCTGTCCGTCTGGGCCGGCCGGGACATGCGCCGATCGGCGTCGGTGCCGATCGGCCATGCTCGTCGGTCGCCACGCGTCCTGCAGGACCGCAGCCGGTTCGGACTGCGCAAGGGAGCGGTTTGGGCCGGGAGCGGATGCCTCGCATTGACGCCGCCGCCTGCCGGTTCCAGCTTCCGGGCCACGCGTCGGGGAGGTTGGAACGTGTCGGACAAGCCCAGGAAGAAGCCGGAAGAGCTGCGCTCGCATCGCTGGTTCGGCGTGCAGGACCTGCGTTCCTTCGGCCATCGCTCGCGGGTCAAGCAGATGGGGCGCGATGCGGTCGACTATGCCGGCAAGCCGGTGATCGCGATCGTGAACACCTGGTCGGACATCAATCCCTGCCATTTCCACTTCAAGGAGCGGGTGCAGGACGTGAAGCGCGGCATCTGGCAGGCGGGGGGCTATCCCCTGGAGCTGCCGGCGATCTCGCTGTCCGAGCCGTTCGTGAAGCCGTCGACCATGATGTACCGCAACTTCCTGGCGATGGAGACCGAGGAGCTCTTGCGCTCGCACCCGATCGACGGCGTGGTGCTGATGGGCGGCTGCGACAAGACCACGCCGGCGCTGATCATGGGCGCCATCTCCATGGACCTGCCGGCGATCTACCTGCCGGCAGGTCCCATGCTGCGGGGCAACTGGGGCGGCAGGCAGCTGGGCTCCGGGTCCGACGTCTGGAAATACTGGGCCGAGCTCAAGGCCGGCAACATCACGGAAGCCGACTGGGAGGAGATGGAGAACGGCATCGCCCGCTCGCACGGCACCTGCATGACCATGGGCACCGCGTCGACCATGACCGCGGTGGCCGAGGCCATGGGCTTCTGCCTGCCGGGCGCCTCCTCGATCCCGGCTGCCGACAGTGCCCATGTCCGGATGAGCGCCGCCTGCGGCCGGCGGATCGTCGAGATGGTCTGGGAGGACCTCACCCCGTCCGACATCGTGACTCCGGCCGCGGTGGACGACGCGATCCGCTGCCACATGGCGATGGGCGGCTCGACCAACGCCATGATCCACCTGATCGCGATGGCGAGGCGCGCCGGCATCCCGCTGGAGCTGGACCGGTTCGACCAGCTGGCCGGCGAGGTCCCGGTGCTCGCCAACATCCGCCCGTCCGGCACGCTGCTGATGGAGGATTTTTTCTACGCAGGCGGCCTGCGCGCCCTGCTGCGCCGGCTCCTGCCGGTGCTGGACGGGAGCTCGCTGACCGTGAACGGGCTGACCCTGCGCGAGAATGTCGAGGCGGCGCCGATCTGGAACGAGGACGTGATCCGGCCGCTCGACAACCCGGTGAAGAAGGAGGCGACCGCCATCCTGCGCGGCAACCTGTCGCCGTTCGGCTGCGTGATGAAGCCGTCCGCGGCCGATCCGCGCCTGCTGCGCCATCGCGGCCCGGCCCTGGCCTTCGAGGACTACGACCATCTCCAGGCCGAGATCGACCGGGACGACCTGGACGTCACCCCGGACCATGTGATCGTGCTGAAGAATGCCGGCCCGATCGGGGCGCCGGGCATGCCGGAATGGGGGATGCTGCCGATCCCGCGCAAGCTGCTCCGGGAGGGGGTGCGCGACATGCTGCGCATCTCGGACGCCCGGATGAGCGGCACCTCCTATGGCGCCTGCATCCTGCACGTCTCGCCGGAAGCGGCCGTGGGCGGCACGCTGGCCCTGGTGCGCACCGGCGACCTGATCGAGGTCGACGTGGCGGCTAGGCGGCTGGAACTGCTGGTCGACGAGGCCGAGCTGGCGCGTCGCCGCCAGGACTGGAAGCCGCCTTATGTCCCGTCGCGCGGCTACTGGAACATGTTCGCCGCCCATATCCGCCAGGCGCACGAGGGCTGCGACTTCGACTTTCTGGAAGGCACGGAGCGGCTGCCGGAGCCGCCGATCCACTGAACGGCCCCCCGGCCGGCATGAGCCGGCCGGGAATGGCATCAGCGCAGCGACGACTTGGCCAGCCGCCCGACCCGCCACGGCTCGTGGCTGGCCAGGCCGAACAGGGTGACCTCGGCACCTTCGGGCAGTTCGGCGAAGCGGTCCTCGCTCAGCCGGAACACCACCCGGCCGGTGCCGCCGTCGCGGGCGAAGCTGCCGCCGCGCAGGGTGGCGTCGCCGATCCGCAGCAGCATGCCGTTGCCCATGACCGGGAAGGGCCGGTCGGAATCGATCACCAGTTCCACCATCGGCCGGCTGCCGCCATCGGTGGCCTTGCCGAGCCCGCGGCGCAGGCTGAGTGAGGCCCGGTGGACCGTACGGGCTGCCTTGGCGCGGGCCGCGGTCATCGCCCGAGGTTCCTCTGCGGCGATCACGGCCGATGCCTGCGGCGTCCGCGCCTGCGCGGCCGCCACGGTCGCCTTGCTGTTGGACTTCATGCCCCAGGGGAACTGGGCCTGCGCCTTGGAGAGCCGGAGGTCCGCCAGATAGACGGTGCCCTTCGGCATCTGGCCGCCGAACGAGAACTCGATGGCCTTGAGCCTGGTCCGGTCGATGTTCTTGAACGCGACCGTCGGAATGCGCACCGAGCTCAGCACCGGGTGGCGCACAAAGTAGTAGCCCTCGTAGTCGACGCCGACCGGGGAGAACATCCGGGCGAACGGCTCGATCGGCACCTTGACGGAGCGCTTGCCGTTCGCGTCCACCAGCACGATGTCGCCCTTCAGCGACACGCCGTCCTTGACCGGCGGCGCATCGTAGCAGTCCGGCTGGCTCAGCGTGCCGCCGCAGCCCATGGTCATCCGGATCTCGACGCTGGACCAGCCAGTCATGTTGATCGAGCTGCCGCTCTTGGCGAGCGTCACCAGCAGGCTGGAACGCTTCGCCGCCGAGGCGCCCTGCCACGCGAAGGCCAGGCCGCGTTTCTCGTGGTCGGGAATGGTGATGGCGGCCGCCTTGCCCCGCACCAGCTTGTGCTTGACCCCGGCCTTGCTCTTCAGCGAGCTCTGCGCGAAGTCCTCGACCAGCCAGCTCAAGGCACGGTCGGGCGACGAGGAATAGGCCCGGTCCAGCTCGGTGAGGTCCCGGAATGGTGCCGGCGGGTACCAGCTGCTATCCAGCAGCCGGGCGAACACCTTGTCGGCACGCCGGCCCACGGTCGAGCGGAAGAAAGCCAGCACCGGCTGGAAGGCGGTATTGCGCTGCGCAGTCGACCCGCCGCTCATGTCGAACAGCGGCTTATGGCCGACGCAGCCGGTCGCGTCCGATTCCTGCCACTCGCTGTTGTAGTAATTGTGGTTGGCACCCCACACGGCGAATGTCGCCTTGAACGACTTGCGCGTCTCGATGCGCTTGGCCATGGCCCGCTCGAAGAACCGCAGTCCCTGCAGGTCGGACACGTCGCCGTCGCACATCGGCAGCAGCACGGCGAACGGGGCGTCGAGCGGTGCCGGCTGGGATTCCTGGGCATCGGTCGGTGCGATCGCGAACAGGCCCTTGACCAGGGTGTTCGCCGGCAGGCGCTTGGCCCAGGGCTCGCTCTTGTCCAAGAGCAGCTTGTGCGCCGCGACGATGCCGTCGCCGCCCCGCGAATGGCCGAGCATGCCGATATTGGCAAAGTCCAGCCGGCCGCGCAGGTCGATCCCCACCGACTTCGGCGTCCCGCCGGCCCGGTGCCAGGTCGCGAGCTGCTGGAGGTGGCGCAGGATCAGCCTGCCGCGCCGCAGGATCAGGGAAGGGTCGTCGAACGTGTCCGGCGCGCCATTGACCCCGCGGTTCGCGTTGATCGACACGACCACGTAGCCCCAGCTCGCCAGACGGTCGGCCAGGTAGTGGTAGCCCATGTGGCTGGGTGTCTGGATGTAGCCCTTCGGGCACTTGCCGTCATAGGTGTAGGTCGTGTCGTCATCGACCCGGATCTTGAGCTCCTTGTCGTAGCGGCCACAGGTCGCGTGGTTGCCGTGCAGGAAGACCAGCAGCGGGCGCGGCTCGCTCGCGGGCGCGTTCTTCGGGTACCAGACCGCCGCCGCGATCTGGGTCTTGAGTTCGTCCGAGAGCTCGCGGTCGAGCTTGGGAGCCAGTGCGTAGCTGCCCAATCCCACCGCATAGGAGCCGCGCTTGGTCGCATCCGGTGCGGTCGCGGCGCGGGCCAGCGACACGTTGCCCAAGGCGATGGCGAGCAACAGGAACCATCGCATCATTTTGCCGGCCACGGCCGTTTCCCCCGAGCGAACCTGCACGTTGCCGGCTCAGGCTATACTCAACAGGCAGGCGTGCAACGCGGCAGCTGATCGCTGGTCAGGATGACCATGTCAAACAGGACCTGCCGTCTGCAGCATGAACTCACGAGGGGTTGCCGGAAATATTGGCCTGTCAACTTACGGGAGGATTACCGGCGCGGCCATCTTCGGGCGGCGTCGAGATCGTCCAGCACGAGCTGGCTGCGCACGTAACTGGTGGCGGCATCGTGGTATGGCTGGAAGTCCCAGCTTGTCCACGCACCGTGGCGCATGGCGGCATCCACCAGACGGCGGCGCCGCTGGCTGGCGATCACCTCGTCGCGCAGCCGTGCGGCGTTGAACCGCAGGGTTAGTTCGTCCCGCAGCGCCTGGACGCGGGCTGAGTGGGCCGGCTCGGCCGCGAGGTTGCGGCGCTCGTGCGGGTCGGTTGCCAGGTCATAGAGTTGGTCCGGGTCCGGTGCCGACGCGACGAATTTCCACTGGCCGCGGCGGAGCATGAACAGAGGTGCGATCGCCCCTTCGCCCAGATACACGCCCAATGCCTCGTCATGGCCACCCGTGCCCGACAGGTGCGGCAGCAGAGAGCGGCCATCCAGCGGCAGGGCCGGATCGACCTCGCCACCTGCCAGCTCCACCAAGGTCGGCAGGACGTCCACCAGCGACACGGCGGCGGAGACCCGGCGGGGCCCGAACAGGAACGGCGCGTGCACGAGGAGAGGCAGCCTGGCCGAGGGCTCGAACCAGCTCATCTTGTACCATAGCCCGCGCTCACCCAGCAGGTCGCCATGATCCGAGGTGAACAGCAGGACGGTCCGCTCCAGCCGCCCGATCTCGGCGAGCGTTGTCAGGATCCGACCGAGTTGGCGATCGACATAGGAGATCGACGCATAATAGCTGCGCCGCGCCCGCCGGATCATGGCGTCGGTGATCTCGAACTCGTCCATCGCCGAGATATGGCGCAGCCGCGCGGAATGCGGATCGAGCGGCACGTCGCAGGCACGCGTCGCCGGCAGGTCGATCGCGTCCTCCGGATAGAGCTCCACATATTCGGGCCGCTGCACGTAGGGGTCATGCGGATGGGTGAGCGACACCATCATGAACAGCGGCCGCTCGTCGCTGCCGCGCGCCACGTCGAACAGTTCGCGCTCGGCCGCGAACACCACTTCCTCGTCATAGTCGAGCTGGTTGGTACGGAACGCGACCCCGGCGTTCCGCACGTTGATCATGTTGTGGTACCAGGACGGGCGACGCTCGGGATGCTCCCAGTCCGGGGTCCAGCCATAGTCGGACGGGTAGATGTCGGTGGTCAGCCGCCGCTCGAAGCCGTGCAGCTGGTCCGGGCCGCAGAAATGGGTCTTGCCAGACAGCACCGTCCGATAGCCCAGCAGCCGGAGATGATGGGCCAGGGTTGGCAGGTCGCCGGGAAAGTCCGCCGCATTGTCGTAGGCACCGATGCGCGAGGGCAGGGCACCGGTGAGCATGGAGAAGCGCGAGGGTGAGCAGAGCGGGGCGTTGCAGTAGTTGGCGTCGAACACCACGCTGGTCTCGGCCAGGCGCTGCAGCACTGGCGTCTGCACGAGCGGGTGCCCATGAAACGGGAGCCACTGGGCACCGAGCTGATCAACCTGGAACAGCAGGATGTCGGGGCGCATCGTCCGGCTCGCTACGTGGCAGGGGAGCCAGGGATGGCACGGCTGCCGGTCACATGGGAACCGTCGACCTGCCGGTCCGGCTTGGCGGGGTGCTCAGCTCGCTACGCGCTCCCCGGACTGCATCTGCAGGCGGAGGTCGTCGATCACGCTGTCCAGCATGAACATGATCCGGGCCTCGCCATAGTCGTAGAAGACATCGTTCGGGTCGGTGGAGACCTGACGGCGGAGCCGGTCGGCGGCCAGCCGCAGCACAGTCTCGATGCAGTCGAGCGACTTGTGACGCGCGGAGATCAGTTGATTCTCGCATTCTTCGATCTGCTGGTCCAGACGCTCCATCTCGCGCTCCAGCTCGGCGAGACCAGTCTGCTGCTCGGCCGTCGACAGCTCCGAGATCATCGTCTCGATCTCTCGTGCCGACATGCCGGCGAGCTTCAGTGGCTCGATGGTCCAGTCGGGAAGGATGCCGCGCATCCGCTCCTGCCGCTCGCACAACTGCTCCCGCTGCCGGTGAAGCTCGTTGATGCGGCGGACGAGGAGCATGTTGTTCACGATCACGGTCATCTAAACCACCCCTTTGCGGAGTCAGTGGTACGAGAACAATTCTATGGGTTGTCTTTATGTATCTTGGTTAATGAGTGTCAACAAATGAATATTCAGAATAAATATTGCCAGACACTCGCAAAAATTCCCTCAAATTTTATCTATATGCTCCGCAAAGAAGATTCACTCGACCGAGAGCTGTGTGGAAAGCCCGGCAGCACTGCATTCGCCGATACGCGGCCCAAGTCTGTTCGCCTCATGCGCGAAGAAGGAATGTATCTCATGATGCCTTGCTGCTCCACCCGGCGAATCGAGGCTGGACGCGCAGGGAAAGGCTCACCTATTTTTCATGTCCGGGGATCAATTTTGTTGCGCTGATGCCACAGAAAGAAACGCCTCCCAGTTCGATTCTGCCGCCCAATCCCATGCACCTGCCCAGGCAGCCGCTCGGTGCCCGCATCCGCAACTGGCTGCTGGCCGGGATGATCGTCACCGCACCGCTGCTGATCACGGCCTACGTGGTCTGGCAGGTCGTCGATTTCTTCGACGGCTGGATGAACTCCATCCTGCCCGCGCGCTGGAATCCCGAGACCTACCTGCCGTTCAGCCTGCCGGGCGTGGGCCTGCTCATGGCGATGGCGATCCTGGTTCTGATCGGCTGGTCCACCGCCGGCTTGATCGGGCGCACCCTCGTCAGCTGGAGCGAGCTGCTGCTGGCACGGATGCCGGTGATCCGCTCGATCTACGCGACGCTGAAGCAGCTGTTCGAGACGCTGTTCGCCCAGCAGGCGAAGGCGTTCCGCGACGTCGTCATGGTCGAGTTCCCGACGGCCGGCCAATGGTCCGTCGGATTCATGACCGGGGAGGCGCCGGATGCGGTGGGTGACCAGGTCGAGGGGCCGCATGTCTCGGTCTTCGTCCCGCTCACCCCGAACCCGACCTCCGGCTTCATCATCTTCGTGCCGCGCAGCCGGATCCGGGTGCTCGACATCACGGTGGACGAGGCGTTCAAGATGATCCTGTCGTTCGGCATCGTCGGCGGCACCCGGAGCGGGCTGTCCCAGCCGTCAGCCCCCGTCGAGCAGCCCCAGGGCATCCGTGCGCCGGAACAGGTGTAGGAGCAGCCGGAGCGCCGCGCCGCGGGGCTGACGCAGACCCGGATCGTCGGCCAGCGCCCGGCGCGCGGCGGCGGCCGCCATCGGGATCAGCTCGGCATGGCGCTGCAGGTCGGCCAGGCGCAGGACCGGCACCCCGCTCTGCCGCTCGCCCAGGATCTCGCCCGGCCCGCGCAGCCGCAGATCCTCCTCGGCCAGCGCAAAGCCGTCATTGGTGCGCCGCAGCGCGTTCAGCCGGGCAGCTGCGGTGACGGAGAGCGGCGGGCGCCAGAGCAGGATGCAGGCGGATGCCGTCCGGCCGCGGCCCACCCGGCCACGGAGCTGGTGAAGCTGG
The DNA here is from genome assembly GCF_035556675.1 of Geminicoccus sp. GTDB lineage: Bacteria > Pseudomonadota > Alphaproteobacteria > Geminicoccales > Geminicoccaceae > Geminicoccus. The sequence goes on from NZ_DATMFZ010000056.1 coordinate 20,431, forward strand.
GCCAGGCCGAAGCGCTCGGCCGCCTCGATCACGATCAGGCTGGCCTCGGGCACGTCCACCCCGACCTCGATTACGGTGGTCGCTACCAGGAGCGAGGTCCGGCCCTCGGCAAACGCACGCATCGCCTCGTCCTTGGCGGCATCCTTCAGCCGACCATGGACCACGCCCACCGCATCGCCGAACTGCCGGCGAAGGTCCTCGACCCGGGCTTCAACCGCCGCCTGGTCCTCGCGCAGGCTGACCTCCACCAGCGGGCAGACCCAGTAGACCCGCTCGCCCCGCTCCAGGCGCCGGCGCACCGCGTCATGGACCTCCGCGATGCGCTCGACCGGGACCGCCGCGGTCGCGATCGGCTGGCGGCCGGGCGGGCGCTCGGCGATGACGCTGGTGGCGATGTCGCCATAGGTGCTCATCGCCGCGGTCCGCGGGATCGGGGTGGCGGTCATCAGCAGCAGGTCGACGGCCGCACCTTTGGCGCGCAGGGTCAGCCGCTGGCGCACGCCGAAACGGTGCTGCTCGTCGATCACGGCCAGCGCCAGGTCGGCGAAGGCGGCATCTTCCTGGAGCAGCGCGTGGGTCCCGACCACCAGGGCGGGCTCACCGGCCTGGAGCCGCCGGATGATCGCCTGCCGCTCCTTGCCCTTGATCCGGGCCGCCAGCAGCAGGGGCTCCAGGCCGAGCGGGGCCAGCAGCCGTGCCAGACCCTGGGCGTGCTGGGCCGCCAGCACGTCGGTCGGCGCCATCAGCGCTGCCTGGTGGCCGGCCTCTACCGCCGCCAGCATGGCGAGCAGCGCCACCAGCGTCTTGCCGGCGCCGACATCGCCCTGGAGCAGGCGCAGCATGGGCTGGGGCTGGGCCATGTCGGCCAGGATCTCGGCGGTCGCCCGCTCCTGGTCGCCGGTGAGCGGGAACGGCAGGCTCGCGAGCAGGCCCTCCCGCAGCCTCCCATCGCCCCGAACCGCCCGGCCCGGGGCCGCCTCGCGGCTGCGCCGGGCGATCTGCAGGCCCAGCTGGCCGGCCAGCAGCTCGTCCATCGCCAAGCGGGCCTCCGCCTTGGCATCGGGACCGGCATGGATCCGGCGGACCGCCTCGGCGAAGCTCGGCCAGCCAGCCGCCCGCACCAGCTCCGGCTCCTGCCATTCCGGCAGCTCGGCCAGCTTGGCCAGGGCGCGGCGCACCAGGCCGCGGATGGTACCCTGGTGCAGCCCCTCGCTCGACGGGTAGACCGCGAGCGGCCGGCCCGCCTCCTCCGGGCGGAGGCTGTCCGGGTGCGCCATCTGCCAGCGCTCGCCGAAGCGCTGCACCCGCCCCTGGATCAGCACCTCCCCGCCGATCGGGAAGCGCTGCTCGACCATGCGCTGGACGTTGCCGAAGAACACGAGCTCGAGTTCGCCGACCGCGCCGGCCGCGGCCACCCGGAAGGGCCGGTGGCTGGCAGGTGCTGGATGGTGGGCCAGGATCCGCACCGCCAGGGTACGCACCATGCCCTCGTCCGCCGGCTCCAGCCGCTCCGTCGGGGCCGTGTCGAGGAACGAGGCGGGGCGGTGGGTGAGCAGGTCAAGCACCGCCGGGTCGGCCAGCCCCAGGAGCTTGGCCAGGCGCCGCTCCAGGGCCGGCCCCACGCCCTGCAGGCCGCGCAGCGGGGCGAACAACGGCAGGAGCGAGGCTGGCCGCTCGTGCGCCGGCAGCACCACGGCGCGCGCACCGTCCTTGGAACCGTCCATCATCTCCGCTAGACCGCTCGCCTCCGACCCGTTGCCGGTCCCGTCCCCCTGGGCCCCGTCCCCCTGGGCATCGTCCGAAGGCATGCGCATGACCGAGACGACCGAAGATCGCAAGAAGCGCCTGTTCTACCAGAGCCATCATCGCGGCCAGGTCGAGAACGACATCCTGCTGGGCCGCTTCGTACGCCGCCATCTCGACAGCTTCGACGACGAGGCCCTGGACGCGCTGGAGCGCCTTCTGACTGAGGCGGACGTGGACATCTGGGCGTGGGTCACCGACATGCAGCCCTTGCCCGCCCGGCACGACAACGAGGTCTTCGCGCTCCTGCGCGCGGAGGCCAACAGGAAAGCCTGACGCCGATGAGCAGCGCCACCGTGGCCGAAGCAGCGGCTCCGTCCGCCACCAAGCCGCGCCGGCTTCTCCTGGCCCGCGCCGCACTCGGGCTGGACGCACTGCATCTGGCCCGCCGGATCGCCAAGACCGGCACGTCGACGGTGTTCGTCGCCCGCGACGCCGAGCGCGCCGCGCAGTTCGCCGCCCAGTTCCGCTTCTTCGCCCCGGCCGTCCCGGTCCTGCCGTTCCCGGCCTGGGACTGCCTGCCCTATGACCGGATCTCGCCCAATGCCGGGATCATGGCGACCCGGCTGGCGACCCTGGCGGCACTCGGCGAGAAGGCCTCGTCGCGGCTCGTGCTGACCACGGTGAACGCGCTGACCCAGCGGGTGCCGGCACCGGAAGTGGTGCAGGGCGGGCGGATGGTCGCCAGGCGCGGGGCCAGGATCAAGCGCGACGACCTGGTTGCGCTTCTGGAGGGCAACGGTTTCCGGCGCAGCGGCACGGTGGTCGAGGCCGGCGAGTATGCGGTGCGCGGCGGCCTGCTCGACCTGTGGCCGACCGGGGCACCTGAGCCCCTGCGCCTGGACTTCTTCGGTCCGGTCCTGGAAACGATCCGCGGCTTCGACCCGCTCACCCAGCGCACCACCAGCAAGCATGAGCGGGTCGTGCTGCAGGCGGTGAGCGAGGTGACCCTGTCCCCGGAGACGGTGGAGCGCTTCAAGACCGCCTATCTGCAGCGCTTCGGCGCGGTGACCGACGATCCGCTACTGGAGGCGGTGGCGGCCGGGCGGCATTTCCCGGGCATGGAGCACTGGCTGCCCTTGTTCCACGACCGGCTGGTGACGCTGTTCGACCATCTGGGCCAGGGCTGGGCGGTCGCCTTCGACCATCATGCCGAGGAGGCGATCGCGGCGCGCCAGGCGCTGATCGGCGAGCACTACCAGGCACGGCTGGAGCCGGCGCCCAAGGGCACCAGCTTCGGCACCACGGTCTATCGGGCGCTGCCGCCGGAACTGCTCTATCTGGACGAGAGCAGCCTGCGCCGCCGGCTCGACGCGGTCCAGACGATCGCGTTCACGCCTGCACCGCCGCCACTCGCCAAGCCCGACGGGATCGACCTCGTGGTCGACCTCGGTGCGAAGCCCGCGCGCGACTTCACCCAGGAGCGGCAGAACCGCGAGATCAACCTGTTCCAGGCGATCGCCGACCATGTCCGCGACCTGACCAAGCAGGGCAAGGACCCGATCCTGGCCACCCACAGCGAGGGCTCGGCCGACCGGCTCCGGACCGTGCTGGGCGACCATGGGCTGCCGGGCCTGCCGGTGGTGCCGGACCTGGCCAGCGCCAACGCCCAGCCCGGGGCCAAGCTCGCCGTCCTGCCGATCGACCGGGGCTTCGTCACCAGCGACATCGTGGTGCTGGGCGAGGTCGACCTGCTGGGCGACCGGATGCAGCGGCAGTCGGCCCGGCGCAAGCGGGCGGACAAGTTCATCCAGGACCTCTCGGTGCTGGGCGAGGGCGACTATGTCGTCCACGCCGAGCACGGCATCGGCCGGTTCGAGGGGCTGGTCACCCTGGAAGTGGGCGGTGCTCCGCACGACTGCCTGCGGGTGGTCTATGCCGGCGGCGACAAGCTGTTCATTCCGGTCGAGAACCTGGAGATCCTGTCCCGCTACGGCCATGCCGACCAGGAGGCCCAGCTCGACAAGCTGGGCGGCGCCGGCTGGCAGGCGCGCAAGGCCAAGGTCAAGCAGCGAGTGCGCGAGATGGCGCAGGAGCTGCTGGCGCTGGCCGCCCAGCGCGCCCTGCGCAAGGGCCAGCCGCTGGAAACGCCGGCCGGCCTCTACGACGAGTTCGTGGCGCGCTTCCCGTTCGAGGAGACCGAGGATCAGCTCAACGCCATCGAGGCCGTGCTCACCGACATGGCGAGCGGCCAGCCGATGGACCGGCTGATCTGCGGCGATGTCGGCTTCGGCAAGACCGAGGTGGCGCTGCGCGCGGCCTTCGTGGCGGCGGCCGCCGGCCGGCAGGTGGCGGTGCTGGCACCGACCACCCTGCTGGCGCGCCAGCATTACCGGGTATTCGCGGAGCGGTTCGGCGACCTGCCGATCCGGGTCGAGCAGCTCTCGCGCTTCGTGCCGGCCAAGGCCCAGAAGCAGATCAAGGCCGAGCTGGCCGAGGGCAAGGTCGACATCGCGATCGGCACCCATGCGCTCCTGGCCAAGGACGTCCAGTTCCAGAACCTCGGCCTGGTCGTGATCGACGAGGAGCAGCATTTCGGCGTGGTGCACAAGGAGCGGATGAAGCAGCTCCGCGCCGAGGTCCACGTGCTGACCATGACCGCGACGCCGATCCCGCGCACCCTGCAGATGGCGCTGGGCGGCATGAAGGACATGAGCGTGATCGCGACGCCGCCGGTCGACCGGCTGGCGGTGCGCAGCTTCGTGATGCCGACCGACCCGGTGGTGATCCGCGAGGCCCTGATGCGCGAGCACTATCGCGGCGGGCAGAGCTTCTATGTCTGCCCCAGGATCGCTGACCAGACCAAGCTCGCCGAGGACCTGCGCAAGCTGGTGCCGGAGCTCAAGGTCGGGATCGCCAATGGCCGGCTGGCGCCCAAGGAGCTGGAAGCCGTGATGGGCCAGTTCTACGACCACCAGATCGACATCCTGCTGGCGACCAACATCGTCGAGAGCGGGCTGGACATCCCCTCGGCCAACACGCTGATCGTCCATCGCGCCGACCTGTTCGGCCTCTCGCAGCTCTATCAGCTGCGCGGGCGGGTTGGTCGGTCCAAGCTGCGCGGCTACGCCTATTTCACCACGCCCGACAAGCAGCTCGCCGAGACCGCCGAGCGGCGCCTGAGCGTCATCCAATCGCTGGAGGGGCTGGGGGCCGGCTTCCAGCTCGCCAGCCACGACCTGGACATCCGGGGTGCCGGCAACCTGCTGGGCGACGAGCAGTCCGGGCATGTCAAGGAGGTCGGCTTCGAACTCTACAACTCGATGCTGGAGGAGGCGATCGCCGCGGCGCGCGCCGGTGCCAAGGGCGAGGAGGAGCAGGTCGACTGGACCCCGCAGATCACGGTGGATGCCGCGGCACTCATGCCCGAGAGCTGGATCGGCGACGTCGACCTGCGCCTGGCCATGTACCGGCGGCTGGCCTCGCTCACCGAGCGCGAGGAGATCGACAGCTTCGCCGCGGAGCTGGTCGACCGGTTCGGCAAGCTGCCGACCGAGACGGACAACCTGCTCTCGATCATCACGATCAAGCAGCTCTGCAAGAAGGCCAACGTGGCCAAGCTGGACGCGGGGCCGAAGGGAATCGTGCTCAGCCTGCACCAGAACCGCTTCCCGCAGCCGGACCGGCTGATCGGGCTGATCGCGGAGAGCAAGGGGAAGATGAAGGTCCGGCCGGACCACAAGATCCTCTATCTCCAGGACACCAAGAGCCCGGCGGAGCGGCTGAAGGCGGCCAACCGGCTCATGGAGCAGCTGGCACGCCTGGCGGCCTGAGCGTTCCGCCAGCGGGGATTCCGGAAAGGCCAGGGCAGTAGCTGCCACTCTTTCCCGGCAGGAACGCGTCGGTCGCGCGTGCCGCCTTGACACCATTGCACGGGCCGACCTCCTTATCGGGGCATGTTCGGCGCGTGTGATCGTGATGCCCGGAAACTGCGGAGCAGTCCCGCAGCAGAACCATAAGTCGGGCGGAAAGGCTGTAGGTGGTAGACGTCCATTGCATTGCCGGCGCATGCCGGCATCCCGATGTCATGTGCCCGGATGTCGGGCGGCAGCGCGCGTCATGCGGGGATGGCCGGCATGGCGGATGAGGCTGCGGCCGGGCGGCCAGGCAGTGGCCGGAGCCGCTGGCTCTGGTGGCTCGGTCTCCTGTTCCTGCTGGGCTACATCACCTGGATCCTGGCGCCCTATCTGCGCTCGGTGATCGTCCGGGACGCCGCGGTCACTGCCCGGATTCATGTCGCGACCGCACCATTGCGCGGCACCATCCACGAGCTGGCGGTCAGTATCGGCGAGCGGATCGGGGCGGATGGGCTGATCGCGACGATCCGCAATCCGCTGGCTGATCGGAGTGCACTCGCCCAGGCGGAGGCGCGGGTGGCGCTCGCCGAGGCGAACGTCGCTGACCTGCAGGCAGAGCTGGACCAGCTGAGGCAGCTCGACCTGGAGCTGCAGGACCGGTTCGCGCGGCATGCCGAGCTGTTCGCCCACGACCTGGAGAGCGTCGTCGCCGGCGCCAAGGCCGAGCTCACGCTGATCGGCCAGCGTCTGGCGCTGGTCCGCAGCATGACCGAACGCAAGGTGGCGCTCGGCCGGACCGGCACCGCCTCGCAGAGCGCCATCGACGAGGCCAGGGTCCAGGTCCTGGAGCTGGAGCTGCTGCAGACGGAGCAGGAGACCGTGGTCGCGCGGGCCGAGCTGCGCCTGCGCGCCATCGCGGACGGCCTGCCGTTGCTCGAGAGCGGCAACGACCCGGACTGGGGCCTGCGCAGCCGGACGGCACTGCGGCTGGAGCTGGCCCGGCTGGCCGGCAGCCTCGCCGACGCCACCGCTTCCCTGGCGGAGGCGAGAGCGGTGGCGGCGGCTGCCCAGGCGGCCTTCGATCAGATCAGCGCCGGCACCGTGACCGCACCGGCGGGTGCGATGATCTGGAGCGTGGTCGCCGGGCCCGGCACCACCGTGGATGTCGGCGAGCCGGTGGCGAAATGGCTCGACTGCAACGTGCTGCTGGTCGACGTGCCGGTGAGCGACGTGGAGGCGGCCCTGCTGCGCCCGTCCATGTCGGCCGACGTGATCCTCGAGGGGGAGCGGCGGGTACGTCATGCCAAGGTGCTGCTCACCCGCGGGGCAGCGGCGACCATCGGCGAGGCCGATCTAGCGGCGATCGCCAAGGGGCGCGGTTCCGGCATCGGCCAGGCGATCCTGGCCTTGGAGCAGACCGAGGCGGACGTTGCCGCCTGCCCGGTCGGTCAGGCTGCCTATGTCGACTTTCCCGAGATCGGCCTGATCGACATCCTGCGTGCCCGGCTGGGCGTCTGAGGATCGGGATGAGTACGCGTGCCATCGGCCCCCAGGAGCGCCAGCGGGAGCGCTCCATCATGTTCGGGTTGGGCCTGGACCTGTCGATCGCCGTGCCGGTGCTGCTCGCCGGGTTCGTCGGCGGCTCGCTGACCAGCCTGGCCGAGGCGGTCCGCGGCCTGCTGATGATCTCGATCGAGGGCTACTCGCTGGTGGTGCTACGCCGCATTCACCGTGGCCAGCTCGTGGATTTCGAGTTCGGCGTGGGCAAGCTCGAGCAGATGTGCAACCTCATCATCGCCGCGGCCATGGTGGGCGGCGCGCTCTGGATCGCGCACGGCGCGGCGATGCTGATGATCGAGGGGCAGAGCCACGCCTCGCCGCTCGGCCTGGCGATGGCTGCCTGCGTCGGCGCGGTGAACAGCTTCCTCAATTTCATGGCCTGGGCGAAGGTCCGTGAGGCCGCCCGGGGCTCCCGCTCGGTGATCATGCAGGCGCAGCTGCGGGCGCGCGTCACCAAGCTGATCTCGTCTCTGTTCGTCCAGGCCACGTTGACGATCTCGGCGGTGGCGAGCGACCCGGTCATCGTCGCCTGCTCCGATGTGACCGGTGCCTTGTTCGTGACCGGCTTCATCCTGGTGATCGCGGCGCGGATGTTCCGGTCGGGCATGGCCGACATGCTCGACCGTGCGGTCGACGAGGCGGCGCAGTTCCTGATCCTGCGCGCGCTGATCCATCACTTCGACAGCTATGGCAGCCTCGACCAGATCCGGACCCGCCGCTCCGGCGAACGGCTGTTCGTCGAGATCACGCTGGGCTTCGAGCCGGACCTGTCGATGGCGGAGGTGGACCGGCGGATGAGCGCCATCCGGCAGATGATCATGCAGGAGATCGCCGGCACCGACGTCTCGATCGTCGCCAGGGCGTTGGCCTAGATCGTGCCGGTGCCAACCATCCGATGTGCATGATCAAGCTCAGGCATGGTATCACGAAGACGCCACAACCCATTGATAAAAAACTGCATTTACGAGATAGTTCATCCGTTGCATGAGCTTGTGGCTCGGGTTCGTTTCGTAAAATGACACGCAGGAGCGGCAAAGAACGCCCGATTCTCGGGCACCAAAGGGCGAGCATAGCACGACTGGCACCACGAGTGCCTAGCTGATCAGCGCCGCCCCTCGCGCCACCAGGCGAACACGGTGGTGCCCAGCAGCAGGGCCAGGGCCAGCCAGGCCGGCATCAGTGGCACCAGCTCAGTGCGTGATACCCGGTACGCGCCGTGGTCGATCAGGCCCATCCAGCCACGCCCGGCGGTCTGGCGATCCTCGCTCACCCGGCGGATGTCCGGCACCGGCTGCTCGGCCAGCCAGGTGAAGGTGCCGCCGGTGGCCTGGACCACCGGCCGCAGCGGCTCGGCCGTGGCGGTGACCGCTTCGCCCTCGACCCGGGCCACTGGTAGTGGCGAGGCGAAGGCGACGTGCTGGCCGTCCTCGATCCGCCACAGGCCGCCCTCGTCGGCGGCGATCTCGGCGCGGGCGACGCCGTTCTCGTCGGGCACCAGGGTCAGCCGCTGCACGCCGCCCGAGGGCGAGGTGACCGTGACATCGTGGGGCAGGCTTTCCAGGGAGTGGCGCTCGATGGTCAGGCGCCGGTCGGCGCCCTCGGCGGACAGCTCCTCCTCCTCCAGCTCCGGCTCCTTCATCAGCCAGTGGACGAGGCGGCGCAGGAGCAGGCTCTGCGGCCCGCCGCCCTCGAAGCCGCGCGCCCACAGCCAGGCATGGTCGGACAGGAGCTGGGCGACCCGGCCCTGGCCCTGGCGCTTGAGCAGGAGCAGAGGCTGCTCGGCATCACCGGCCATCACCACGCTGGCATCGGCCGGGTCGACCGCGACCTGACGGAACCAGCGGCCCCAGCGCCGGCCATCGGCGTCCAGGCCGCGGGTGACGGGATGGCGCCGGCCGAGCTCGGTGATGGCGGGGGTGAAGGGCTGCTCGCTCACCTGGCCGGTGGGGGCACCGGGCAGGACGCGGGCGAGCGGCGTGCGGAACAGGGAGGAGCTGGTGGCGAATTCCGGCCCGGCGGCTTCCAGCAGCGCGCCGCCGCGCTCCACCCAGGAGGCGACATTGTCCAGGTAGATCGCCGGCAGCAGGCCGCGCCGGGCGTAGCGGTCGAAGATCACCAGGTCGAACTGGTCGAGCTTCTCCTCGAACAGCTCGCGGGACGGGAAGGCGATCAGCGCCAGCTCGCGGATCGGCGTGCCGTCCTGCTTTTCCGGCGGGCGCAGGATGGTGAAGTGGACGAGGTCGACCGCCGCGTCGGCCTTGAGCAGGTTCCGCCAGACTCGCAGGCCCGGATAGGGCTGGCCCGAGACCAGCAGCACGCGCAGGCGGTCGCGCACGCCGTTCACGAACACGACCTGCCGGTCGTTCTGCGCGGTGAGCTGGCCCTCCAGCGGGTCGACCTCCAGCTCGATCGCCGCCGCGCCGCCGCGCTCCAGGCGGAACGGAAGATCGGTGCTCTGGCCGGGCACCAGGTTGGCCCGGCTGACCAGCTGCCCGTCGATCGACAGGCGCACCGGCACGGGCGTGCTGCCCGGCACCGGCTCGTCCTCCACCCGGACCGTCACGGTCTGGGGCTCGCCGACCATCGCATAAGTGGGGGCTCGCTCGACCACGAGCCGCCGGTCGACCTCGTCCTGCCGGCCGGTCAGCAGGACATGCAGGGGTGCGTCCAGGCCGAGGCTGGCCGGGTCCTCCGGCACATCATGCACCCTACCGTCCGTGACCACGACCACGCCCGCCAGCCGGCTGCGGTCGAGCTCGCCGAGCGAGCGGCCGAGCCGGTCGAACAGGGCGGTGCCGCGGTCCGGATCGGCCTCCAGCGTGACCTCGCGCAGGTCCAGATCGGGCACCGCGCCCAGGCGCTCGCGCAGCTCCGCGATGGCTTGGTCAGTGCGGGCGGGGCGTTCGCCGATCTCCTGGCTGGGCGTGCGGTCGGTGACCAGCAGCAATTCGTCGGACAGGCGCTCGCGCTGCTCGGCCAGGATGGACGGGCCGGCCAGCGCCAGGAGGATCACTGCCAGCGCCAGCGCCCGCCAGCCGATGCCCGACGAGCGGCGCCAGATGCCCAGGCCCAGCAGCATGAGGCCCAGCAGCGCGCCCAGCGCGATCGTCCACCAGGGCAGGAGCGGGTGGAAGACGAGGTCGACACCGGTCATTGGCCGAGACGCTCCAGGAGGGCCGGGACATGGACCTGATCGGTCTTGTAGTTGCCGGTCAGCGCGTACATCACGAGGTTGACGCCGACCCGGCGCGCCATCTCGCGCTGTTCTTCGCCACCCGGCGTCACCGGCAGGAGGGACGCGCCGAACCGGTCGACCGCCCAGGCGCCGGCGAAGTCGGAGCTGGCCACGATCACGGTGGACACCCCGTCATTGACCTGGCTGCGCGGTGTGTCGACCCAGACGGTGCGCGGCGCGAACCGGCCCGGGAAGTTCGGCATCAGGTAGAAGGACTTGCTGAGCGCGTGGTCGGCGTCGACCGGAGCCAGCGGCGGCAGGTCCAGGCCATGGAACAGCTCCGCCAGCCGCTCTGCCCCTGGTCCTGCCTCGTCGGCCATGGTCCGGGCCGCATCGCCTGTGTCGAACAGGATCATGCCACCATGGCGCAGATACTCGCCGACCTTGGCGATCGCCGCCTCGGACAGGTCGGGATGCTCGGGCGGCACCGGCCAGTAGAGCAGCGGGTAGAGGGCCAGGTCGTCGGCCTCGACATCCACCGGCAGGGGCTCCTCGGGCTCCACCGAGGTCCGGTCGCGCAGGACCAGCGACAGGCCCTCCAGTCCGGCCGCCGAGACCTCGTCGACCTTCTGGATGCCGGTCCTCACCCAGGCCAGCCGGGTGCTCTCCGTGGCTTCCAGCGCCCGCACCTCCGCCTGGGCCAGCGCCGGCCCGCCATTGCCCAGCAGCATCAGGGCGGCCACGGCAGCGGCGACGGCCGGGCGCAGGCGTGCCGGGAGGTTCAGGTGGCCGCGCAGCACCATGGTGATGACGAGATCGGCCAGCGCCAGGATGAAGGCTGCTGCCAGCAGCCAGGGGCCGAGCTCGGTCTCGCTGCTGGGGCCGACCCGCACCTCCGGCAGGGCCAGCACGGCGCCGTCGACCGGTTCCAGGGCGGGCAGGTTCTGGCCGACGTCCAGGGCACGGCGGGGGATCTCGTCGTCGCCGGCCTGCAGTTCGACCGGCGCCCAGAAACCGGGCGGGGTGGCCGCGGTGGCGCGGGCAGCCGCGAGGCCCGCCCCGTCCAGCGTCTCCACGCCCAGGGGCGGGGCCGCCAGCATGCCGGCGCCGGACAGCACGGCCAGCGGCCGGAAGCTGCCGCTGGCCTGGGTCTCGTCGCCGCGGCCAAGGGCGGTCAGCCGGCGCAGCATGTCGACGAACAGGCCGGACAGCGGCAGGTCGGTCCAGGCGGGGTCGGCGGTGGTGTGGATCAGCACCAGCCAGCCATCGTCCTGGCGCCGCCCGGTCACCAGTGGCGTGCCGTCGGTGAGCGCCGCCAGGATGGCGGCGGTCAGGTCCGGGCCGGGCCGGGCCAGCACCTGGCGGCGGACCGTGACATCGTCGGGAACCCGCAGCCCGGCGAACGGCCCGTCGGTGGGGAAGGGTGCGAGCTGCAAGGGTTCGGTCCAGGTCAGGGCACCGCCCAGCTGCCGGTCGCCGAACCGCAGCGGTACGGGCACCAGCGGGTCCTCGCCGGCCGCGAGCCGTGGTCCGGCAAAGCGGATCAGGACGCCGCCACCGTCGATCCAGCTCCGCAGCGCTGCCCGATCCTGGTCGGTGAGTGCGGCGGCATCGGGCAAAACCATCGCCGCGGGCTCGCCCTCGATCAACTCCGCCACCGTGCCGCGCCGGACCTCGGCATAGGGGGACAGCGCCCGGTCGATATACCAAGTCTCGGCCAGGAGCGGCTGGTCAGCCCCCTCGTCGGCGGGTGCCACGATCCCGACGCTGCGGCGGCGCCAGCGCTCGTCCACCAGCACCGTCTCACCGGCACCGCGCCGCCCGTCGATCTCGAGGCGCTCCACCTGGTTGCGCAGGTCGATCGGCAGGTCGAGGCTGCCCTCGACCTGGCGCTGATCGGCCGCGATCGCCACGTCGGCATGGGCCAGCACCTCGCCGCGCCCGGCGAGCGCCAGGACCCGGAGCGGCTGGGCCTCCGGCCTCCCGGCGGCGCGCTCGACGCTGAAGGCCAGCCCGGAGGCATCCGGGTCGCCGTGGCGCAGCAGGAGCGGCGCGTCGGCCGGATCGGGCAGTACCAGGCGCACCGGTGCCAGGTCCCGCAGGCGGGCGGCCAAGCGCACGGCATCGGCCACGGCATCCGGCCCGGCCGCGGTGCCATCCGCGAACCACCACACCGCCGAGGGCGGCTCCGCCAGCCCGTCCAGCGCGGCCAGGGCCGCGGCGCGGTCAGCCGGCCAGCTTGCGGGGCCGCGCCGCTCCAGCTCGGCCAGCGCGTCGGGTGCGGTCATCGCCACGGGCTCCACACCCTGCTCGGTGCCGGCGGTGCGCAGGAGCACCACCGGGCGGCCCTCGCGCCGGGCGGCGGTCAGCACGCGCTCCACCGAGGCGCGGGTGACGCTCCAGCCGGGAGCGGCGGCAAAGCCGTCATCGACCACCAGCAGGAGCGGCCCGTCCCGCCCGGTGTCGGGGATGGGCTGGAGGACCGGGCCGGCCACCGCCAGGATCAGGAGGGCGGCCAGCAGGGTGCGCAGGGCCAGGAGCCACCAGGGCATCCGCGCGGAGGTCTTCTCCTCCTCCTGGATGCCCAGCAGCAGCCGGATCGGCGGGAACAGGCGGCGCTTGGGGCTGGGCGGGATCACCCGCAGGAGCAGCCAGATGGCCGGCAGAGCCAAGAGGGCGGCGAGCACCAGGGGCTGGGCGAAGGCGAGCGATCCGAGCCAGGGCAACGATCAGGTACTCCCGGCAGTCGGCAGGGCCAGCGCCTGCCACAGGGCCACCAGTGCCACCGTCGCCGGCTGGTCGGTGCGGTGCAGGATATGGATCCAGCCGAGCCGGCCAGCCACCTCGGCCAGGCTCTGCCGGTGCGCCTCCCACACGGCACGGTAGCGCCGGCCGAGCTCCGCGGCGTTCTCCACCAGGCGCCGCCCGTCGCCCTCCATCCCCTCGACCACCATCCGGCCCTCGTAGGGGAAGGTCTCCTCGGCCGGGTCGACCACCTGGACCAGCACGCCGCGCACGCCATTGGCCACGTGCGGCCGCAGCCAGTCACGCAGGAGCTCCGGGTGGTGGAGGAAATCGCCGAACAGCACCGCCCGGGCGTGGGCGGGAATGCGGGCAGCCGGCAGGTGGGTGTCCTGGGCAAGGGGCTCGCTGGAGCCGAGTGAGCGCAGGATCCGGCTGGCGACGGTCTTGCCGACCACCGCGCGCTCGTCGTGACCCAGCACGCCGACCCGCTCGCCGCCATCGACCAGCAGGTCGCCCAGGGCGATCATCAGCACGGCGGCACGCTCCAGCTTGCGCGGCACGGCGTGGCTGGAGCGGAAGGTCATGGACGGGCTGCGGTCGCACCACAGCCAGGCGGCCTGCGCCGCCTCCCATTCGCGCTCGCGCACGAACAGGCGGCTGCCGCGCGCCGACTGACGCCAGTCGATCCGCTGCGCCGGGTCGCCCGGCTGGTAGGGGCGGAACTGCCAGAAGGTCTCGCCCGGGCCGGCCCGGCGCCGGCCATGGACGCCCTGCACCACGCCCGCCGCGATCCGCCTGGCTTCCAGCTGGAGGGCCGGCAGGCGGGCAGCCAGGCCAGCCGCCTCGGCGCGCTGGCCCAGCGGATCGCGCTGTGGCTCAGAGCGCATGGGCGAGCAGGCGGCGGATCAACTCGTCGGCATCGATCCCTTCCGCGCGGGCGGCGAAGCTGGGGGCGATCCGGTGGCGCATCACCGGCCGGGCAAGGGCCCGCACATCGTCCAGCGAAGGGGCGATCCGGCCGTCCAGCAGGGCCTTGGCCCGCACCGCCAGTGCAAGGGCCTGGCTGGCGCGCGGGCCGGCCCCCCAGGCCAGCAGCCGGTCGAGGTCGGGCAGGGCACCGCTGCCGGGCCGGGCGGCACGCACCAGCTTCAGGATCGCGTCCACCACCTGGTCGCCGATCGGCAGGCGGCGCACCAGGCGCTGCCACTGGTCGAGCAGGCGCGGGTCGGCGATCGCGGGTGCAGTCGCCTCGGTGCCGCCGGTGGTCACCAGCACCATGCGCCGCTCGGCCGCCTCGCTCGGATACTCCACGTCGATCTGGAGGAGGAAGCGGTCGAGCTGGGCCTCGGGCAGCGGATAGGTGCCTTCCTGCTCGACCGGGTTCTGGGTCAGCACATGGAACGGGCGGGGCAGGTCGTGGTCCTCGCCGGCCACCGTCACCTTGCGCTCCTGCATGGCCTGCAGCAGGGCCGCCTGGGTGCGCGGGCTGGCGCGGTTGATCTCGTCGGCCATGAGCAGCTGCGCGAACTCCGGCCCGCGGATGAAGCGGAACGCGCGCCGC
>NZ_DATMFZ010000057.1:0-19207 GCF_035556675.1 Geminicoccus sp.
TATAACTAAAGACATATATACATTATGACTGCTTCATCTCGCGGATGGGAAGCTCGATTGCCGCCGGGCTCCGGCGCTGAGGCAGCGACAGGCGGGGCAGCCGGTAGACCCGCTCGGCGCGGAAGCGGCCGCGCATCGCCTGATCGCCCAGATCCTCCACGATCGCCTGGGCTCCGGCCGCCCGCACCGTGGTCTCGGACAGCAGGACCACCACATCGCTGCCGCCGCCGGCATGGTGGCCTAGGTCCACCAGCCGGGCCGCCACGTTCACCGCATCGCCGACGATCGTGTAGTTCAGCCGCTCGGCGGTGCCGATGTCGCCGACCAGCACCGTGCCGGTATGGAGCCCGATGCGCAGGCCCAGGCCATGGTCGCGCAGGAGCGGGTCGTCCTGGTAGGCTTCCTGCATGGCCAGGGCGGCCCGGATCGCTCGTGCGGCGTGGTCCGCCTGCCGTTCGGGCGCGCCCCAGAAGGCCATGACCGCATCGCCCAGGAACTTGTCGACCGTCCCGCCCTCCGCGACGATGCAGGCGGTCAGGCGGCGGAAATGGTCGTTCAGCAGCCGTGCGGTCGCCTCCGCCGACAGGCGCTCCGCCAGGCGCGAGAAGCCCGACAGGTCGGTGAACATCACGGTCAGCTCGCGCTGCTCGGACGGCTGGCGGGCGGCGGGGTCGATCGCCAGGAGCTGGCGCACCAGCTGGCGCGGCACATAGGTCGCGAACGCGCTGAAGGTGCGCAGCGACAGGGCGAAGGCCCGGGCCAGTTCGTCCAGCTCGCGTACCCGCGAGGCCCGGGGCGGGCGAAGCTCGTCGAGCTCGACCCGGCCGATCGCCGCCGCGATGTCGGCGAGGTTCCGGATGCTGCTGGTGAGCCGCCGTGCCAGCAATGCGGCCATCACTGCGGCGGCCACGACGATCGACAGCCCGACCATGGCGATCATGTAGAAGCGGTCCGACCCGACCCCGACATCATTCAGGTCGACATAGGCGCCGACCCACAAGGGTTCGGGCGCAAAGCCCGGCAGATCACGCAGCAGATAGAGGAGCTGGCGGCCATCCACGTGACGCAGGGTCAGGGCACCGTCCAGCCGTTCACCGAAGAAGCTCTCGCCCGGAGCCGGGCGGACCAGCGCCCGCAACGCCGGATCACGCATCTCGGCCAGCTTCGGCATGCTCCCCATGCTGCCGTCGAAGTCCGGATAGGCCAGGACCCGGTCACTGCCATAGAGGATGAAGGCCGCCCGCACGGGCGGGGCGGACAGTTCGCGCATGAAGCGCGAGAGCCGGTCCGAGCGCAGCGTGACCACGATCATGCCGGGCTCGGCGCCGTCGTGCGGGTCCCGCAGCGGAACCCGGTAGTTCAGCACGGCGAGACCAGGACTGCGGGCAAGCGTGAAGGGCTGGCCCCAGCTGCCCTCCTCCTGGGCGCGCACCTCCCGGGCATACCGGTGCGCCTCCGCATCGCCCGACAGGTCCAGGATCTGCACACGCGCCGGGCCGCTCGGCTCGCGGCTCACCTCCAGGCCGGTCAGGTCGGGGCGCAGATAGACGATGGAGGCGACCTGCGGAGCTGCCGCCAACGAGGCAGTGAGCGTCCTGGTCAGCTGGGCAGCATCGGCCCCATCGGCCAGGTCGCGGGCCACCACGCCCGAAATGAAGTCGCCCTGGCTCTCCGCGGTCCGCAGATGGTCGTGGATCCGTGCCGCCAGC
The DNA here is from genome assembly GCF_035556675.1 of Geminicoccus sp. Lineage (GTDB taxonomy): Bacteria > Pseudomonadota > Alphaproteobacteria > Geminicoccales > Geminicoccaceae > Geminicoccus. Next base: position 1,710 of record NZ_DATMFZ010000057.1, read on the forward strand.
GCGTCGACGAACAGCCTGGTACCCTGGCGCAGCGGCTCGATCGCCGCCTCGCGGGCGCTCACCAGCGCGAACAGCACCATGATGACGGTCACCGCCGACACGAACGCGACCGAGCCGCCGGTCAACAGCAGGCCCAGGCCGATACGGTAGTGCTTGCGCGATTGGTTGCAGTTGCCTTTCACGCGGCCAATCTGGCCGGCCGAGCGCACCTGTGAAAGAGGCGAAGGAGTGAAAGGCCGATCAGCGGCTCAGTCGGCTCACCGGATCGCGCAGCCGGGCCGGATGCTGAACCGCGTGGGTGCGGTCGGCCGGCAGGTGATGCAGCGACATCTCGGTGCCGTCCGGCCACAGGATGGTGGCACGGTCGACCTGGCGCTCATGGGCCAGCCCGAAATGGGCGACCGGCTCGTTCTGCGAGAGATAGCCGCTGCCCGTGTCGACCATGCGAACCTGGCGTCGCCCGCCCGCCTCGATCGTCACCCGGGCACCCCGGGCCGGAGCACCGGCTGCCGTGCAGGGTGCGATCCTGATCCAGTGATGATCGTTGTCCTGGGCCAAGGCGAACCAGCCGAGACGCCCCTCGCCGCTCTCGCCATAGCTGGTCAGCAGTTCCAGCCGGCCATCGCCGTCCAGGTCGGCGGCGATGCAGCCCAGGCCCGGCGCCGCCGGCTCCAGCGCGTCGCCCGGATCCAGCGAGCGCCAGCGCCCCTCACGCCAACCGAACAGGCGGTTCGGCTCGCCTTGATGGTGCAGGAAGATCTCCTGGTAACCGTCATTGTCGAAGTCGGCCGCGACCACGCCGCGCACCGGCGACGGCTCGACGAACAGGGGCGGTGCGATGTCGTGCCAGCCGGCCTCGCCCCGGCGCACCATCATCCGGTGCGGCCCGCTCGTGCCCACCTGCAGGAGGTCGAGCCGGCCGTCCTGGTCGAGGTCGACCGGCAGGGCCGCCTGCGCGCCCGGCTCGGTGCACAGGCCGAGGCTGGCGCCGACCTCGACGAAGGTGCGCTCCGGCTTGGCGCGGAAGAACAGGTCCGGCCCGATCGCGGAGGCCACGAACAGGCCGGTGGTCTCGCCCTCCAGCGGTGCGATGGCGAAGCCGTTGGCACCCACGATCTCGTCCAGATGCACGGCCGGGGCAGAATCGATCAGGCGGCCCTGGCTGGCATCGATCTCGAACAGCCGGATCGGCCCGCCATAGGCCGCCACCAGGAAGCCGTACTTGCCCCCGCCCTTGCGGTCGAAGGCCACCACGCTGCGGGCTGCCAGGCGGTTGAGCAGCGGCTCGACGTAAGGGTCGTCGAATCGGTCCAGCCAGCTCCGGCCAAGCCGGGTGAGCAGCCGGTCCTGGGTCTGCTTGGGGCCGGCCAGCACCTCGCAGTTCTGCAGGTAGAGCTCCTCGCGGCCGTCGCGGTCGATGTCGGCGCCGGCGACCGCGAGGGTGGCGGCACCGGTATCGGCCAGGATCGGGTCGGCCTCGTCGACCAGCCGGCCGTCCCGGAAGCGGTAGAGACGGTTCGGCCCGTTCATGCCGGCCAGCAGCAGCGCTGGCCCGCATTTCGGGTCGATATGGACGACTGCCAGGCCGCCATGAGCTTCCGGCCGGCAAGGACTGACGAAGCTGCGGCAATCGCGAAACATGTGCCCACACCCTGCCTGACCGGTTTCTTTACTGATAGTTGAATATGTCAGGGAGTGGAAGCGCGTTGTTCGCATGGCCGCGGTGAGCGTCTTGCAGTCTACCGAGGACACTAACTTAGGTTAATCGAGGAAATTAGCGCTCGGTCACTGGCGGCTGGAGAATATTCTCACCAACTTGAAGCTAGTTCACAACTTCCCAGGACTATACAGTCGCATACCGGCTGCAGCCTGCCATTCATCGGCCTTGTCCCCGGTTGCGACAGATGCCGAGCAGGAAGACTGGCCGCGTGCCGGCGGACGTCCGGTCGCGCGTTGTGGGAACGGACAGCGCTGGCTGGGCGGTCAGGCGGGCGCCCCGCCCTCTGCCTTGCGGCGGGCCACGAACTCCCGGAGTTCCTCGGCGATGCCGGGATCCAGGGGCGGCGGCTCGAAGCCGGCCAGGACCTCGGCCACCAGCTTCTCGCAGCGGTCATAGGCGGTAGGCTCGCCCGCCTCGGCCCACTGCCGGCTGTTGCGCCAGTCCGAGACGAGCGGCGGGTAGAAAGCGGTCTCGTAGCGGGCGAGCGTGTGGGCACTGCCGAAGAAATGGCCACCGGGCCCGACCTCGCGGATCGCATCCAGCCCGATCGTGTCCTCGTCCACCCGGATCGGCTGCACCGTCTCGGCCAGCATCTGGATCAGCTCGGCATCGAGGATCATCTTCTCGAAGCTCGCGACCAGCCCGCCCTCCATCCAGCCCGCCGCATGCAGGACGATGTTGGCATGGCTCATCACCGCCGCCTGGAGCGACATCATCGATTCATAGGCGGCCTGGGCATCCAGTGTATTGGCGGCGTTCGCATTGGAGGAACGGTAGGGCAGCCGGTAGCGGCGTGCGAGCTGGCCGCCGGCCAGCGTCGCCTGCACATATTCGGGCGTGCCGAAGGCCGGCGCCCCCGACTTCATGTCGACATTGCTGGTGAACCCGCCATAGGCGCAGGGTGCGCCCGGCCTGACCATCTGCGCGAACGCGATGCCAGCCAGGGCCTCGGCGTTCTGCAGCGTCAGGGCACCCGCTACCGTGGCGGGCGCCATGGCCCCGGCCAGGGTGAACGGGGTCAGCACCATCAGCTGGCCGGCCCTGGCCATCGCCATGATCCCCTCCAGCATCGGCCCGTCCAGGCGGAGCGGCGAGTTGGAGTTGACGATGGTGAACAAGGACGGCTCGCGCAGCAATTGCTCCCGGCTGATCCCACGGGCGATCCGGGCGATCTCGATCCCGTCGGTGATCCGGGCGTGGCCCAGCGAGTAGGCGTGGAAGGCCTTGTCGGTGAGGGTGACGAAGGCGGCCAGGCAGTCCAGGTGGCGGGTGGCAGGCGGCAGGTCGATCGGCTCGACCGGATAGCCGCCGATCAGGTGGATGCAGTTCAGCGCCTGGCCCAGGCGGACGAAGTTCAAGAAGTCGGCATGACAGCCGGGCCGCCGGCCGCCCTGGCGGTCATGGGCATTGGGCGCGGAACCGACGGTCGCGAAGTTGACCGTGTTCCCGCCGATCCGGAGGTTGTGGGCCGGGTTGCGCGCGTGCAGCGTGACCTCGGACGGCGCTTCCGCGATCCGTTCCAGCACGAGGCCGCGGTCGAGGCGCACCAGGGGCGAACCCGGCACCGGCTCGGCACCCGCCGCCTTCAGGATCGCACGCGCCTCCTCGTGCAGGAACTCGATGCCGATCTCCTCCAGCACGCGCAGCGAGGCGTGGTGGATCTGCTCGATCTGGTCGGCCGAGAGCGGCTCGACCGGCGCCAGGTGATTGTCCACCCGGCGCCAGGGCCGCTGTGCCGGGCCTCCGGCCGCATTCCGCCGTGCCCGCCGGTCCCGTCCCGCCTCGCGCATCCCGTCCCCGCACCGTCCACTGCCGCCGGACGGCACGCTAGATCAGGCGAGCGCCCGGCGCATGCCGTACATCGCCAACGCGATCGCTATGAGCGACAGGAGCAACGACGTCGCCACATACAAGATCGCCAGCTCGTGCCGGTCGCGCTCCCACAAGGTCAGCACATCCAGCGAGAAGGCGCTGAACGTGGTGAAGCCGCCGAGCACGCCGGTGGTCAGGAACAGGCGCGCCTCCTGGGGCAACTGCCAGCGCAGCGCAGCACCGATGACGATCACGCCCATGAGCGCGCTGCCCAGCACGTTGACGAACAGGGTGCCGAACGGGAACCCCATGCCCAGCAGGCGGGCGGCACCGAGATTGACCAGATGACGGGCAGCCGCCCCGAGCCCGCCGCCCAGGAACACCAGCAAGAGGCTGCGACCGCTCACCGCCTGGTCCCTTCCGGCAGCGCGTCCGCCGCCCTCTCCTCCTCCTCCGGCCCGTCGAAGCCCTTGGCTCGGCTCACATAGATCAGAACCATGAACAGGACGGTCATCAGCAGCGCCAGGCTGCCACCCAGCGCCAGCGCGATCTGCCCGTGCATCCCGATGACCACGCCGTCCAATTGCTGCCAGAGCTGCCACGAGCCCCAGGCGGCAATACCCAGCAGCGCCAGGAGGGCGGCGATCACGATCCATCCCGGCATGCTCAGCGGCCCAGCATCGGCAGGTCCAGGCCCTGCTCGTTGGCGCAGTCGATCGCGATCTCGTAGCCGGCATCGGCATGGCGCATCACGCCGGTGGCCGGGTCATTGGTCAGCACCCGCTCCAGGCGCCGGGCGGCCTCGGGCGTTCCGTCGGCCACCACCACCATGCCGGCATGCTGGGAGAAGCCGATCCCGACCCCGCCGCCATGATGCAGGCTGACCCAGGTGGCGCCCGACGCGGTGTTGAGCAGGGCGTTGAGCAGCGGCCAGTCCGCCACCGCGTCCGAGCCGTCCTGCATGGCCTCGGTCTCGCGGTTGGGCGAGGCGACCGAGCCGGAATCCAGGTGGTCGCGGCCGATCACGATAGGCGCCTTCACCTCGCCTCTTGCCACCATCTCGTTCAGCGCCAGGCCGATCCGGGCGCGCTGGCCCAGGCCCAGCCAGCAGATCCGGGCCGGCAGGCCCTGGAACGCGATCCGCTCTCTAGCCATGTCCAGCCAGTGGTGGAGGTGGCGGTCGTCCGGGATCAGTTCCTTGACCCGCTGGTCGGTGCGGAAGATGTCCTCCGGATCGCCGGACAGCGCCGCCCAGCGAAACGGCCCGATGCCGCGGCAGAACAGGGGCCGGATATAGGCCGGCACGAAGCCCGGGAAGTCGAAGGCGTTGTCCACCCCCGCCTCCATGGCGAACTGGCGGATGTTGTTGCCGTAGTCGAGGGTCGGCACGCCCGCGGCATGGAAGGCCAGCATCGCCCGGACATGGCGGGCCATCGTCTCCAGCGCCGCCTCGCGCACCGCCTCGGGATTGCTTTCCTGCCGCTCCTCCCACTCCTCTACGGTCCACCCGGCCGGCAGGTAGCCATGGATCGGGTCGTGGGCGGAGGTCTGGTCGGTCACGATGTCCGGCAGGATGCCGCGATGGGCCAGCTGCTCGAAGACGGTGGCAGCATTGCCGAGCAGGCCGATCGAGACCGGGCTCCCATCCCGGTTGGCCTGCTCGATCCGCTCCAGCGCGTCGTCCAGGTCGAGCGCCATCAGGTCGAGATAGCGGGTCTGGATGCGCCGCTCGATCCGGGATGCCCGGCATTCCACCGCCAGCATCGAGGCCCCGGCCATGGTCGCGGCGAGCGGCTGGGCACCGCCCATCCCGCCCAGCCCCCCGGTCAGGATCCAGCGGCCCTTCAGGTCGCCGCCATAGTGGCGCCGGCCGCACTCGACGAAGGTCTCGTACGTGCCCTGCACGATCCCCTGGGTGCCGATATAGATCCAGGAGCCGGCGGTCATCTGGCCGTACATCATCAGGCCCAGCCGATCGAGCTCGTGGAAATGCTCCCAGGTGGCATAGCGGCCGACCAGGTTGGAGTTCGCGATCAGGACGCGCGGCGCATCGGCATGGGTCCGGAACACGCCCACGGGCTTGCCCGACTGCACCAGCAGGGTCTGGTCCGCTTCCAGCCGCTTCAGCGTGGCGACGATCGCATCGAAGCACGCCCAGTCGCGCGCCGCCCGGCCGATCCCGCCATAGACCACCAGCTCCTCGGGCTTCTCGGCGACCTCGGCGTCCAGGTTGTTCATGAGCATGCGCATCGCTGCCTCGGCCTGCCAGTTGCGGCAGGTCAGCTCCGGCCCGCGGGGCGCGCGGATGCGGCGCGAATTGTCCCGGCGGCTCTCGGACATGGCAGTTGCTCCTTGGTCGGACGGCCCACCGGAAGCTAGGACGAAGCTCAGGCCAGGGCCAGGGGAGTGCCAGCGATGACCGTGACGGTGACCAATGTGCTCGAAGCGGTCCTCCCGGCGCGAGGGCGGGTCCTGGATGTCGGCTGCGCCGATGGCGGGCTGGTGCGCTGGCTCGGCCGGCACGGCTTCGACGCCCAGGGCGTCGATCCGCAGGCCGACGGCCCGGAACTGCTGCCGGGCGTGGCGGAAGCCCTGCCGGTGGCGAGCGGATCGGTCGATGCCGTGCTGTTCGTCAACAGCCTGCACCACGTCCCGGTGCGAGGCATGGACCAGGCACTGGGCGAAGCCGCCCGGGTGCTGCGGCCGGGCGGCCGTCTGGTGGTGGTGGAGCCGCTGCCGGAAGGCGAATGGTTCGAGATCCTGCGCCCGGTGGAGGACGAGACCGGGATCCGCAACGCAGCGGCGGCAGCGCTGGAACGGGCCGAAGTCGTCGGGTTCGTTTCGAAAGACCGGCGCTTCTTCGAGATCGAGCGGCGGGCGAAGGATGTGGCTTCCATCCTCGAAGGCTTCGTCGCCGTCGATCCGGAAAGGGCGGCGGCGGTGGTGCTGGTCAGGGAAGCGGTCGAGGTAGCCTTCGCCCGGCATGGCCAGGCGGTCGAGGACGGGCGGGCGTTCCGCCAGCCGATGCGGGCGGACGTGCTGGAGCTGCCGGCAAACGCACCGATCGTCCGCTTCGCCCGGGACGAGGCGGACGTGGCAGCAGCGCTGGAGGTTCGGTGCACCGTGTTCTGCGACGAGCAGGGTGTTGCCCTGGCCGAGGAGATCGACGGCCTGGACGACCAGTGCCGGCACCTGGTGGCGACAGTCGTCGGCCGGGTGGTCGGGACCGCACGGCTGCGGGCCTATGGCCCGGATGGGGCTGTCGGGAAGATCGAGCGGGTGGCGCTGCTGAAGGAAGCGCGCGGCCTGGGGCTGGGCCAGCGGCTGGTGCGCTTTGCGGCCCAGGTGCTGACTGCGCAGGGCCACGCCACCCTGCTCCTGAACGCGCAGACCTATGCGCAAGGCTTCTACGCGCGGCTGGGCTTTCGGGCGGAAGGCGAGCCGTTTGACGACGCGGGCATCCCGCATGTCGCGATGTGGCGGTCAGCAGGCGCCGATGCATGATGACGTAGTCGGTTAACCGAATGACGATGGCCGGAACCAGCCACTGCGCCCAGACTGGCGCTGCATACGGGCTGCCAGGAAAGAGCGTTCCCTCCATGACCCTCACGCTGTTTTCCTATCCCCAGCTGTTCGGGCTGTCGGACAACAATCCCTACGGGCTGAAGGTCGCGACCTTCATGCAGCTGTGCGGCGTCCCGTTCCGGCACGCGCACATCATCGACGCGAGCGCGGCACCACGCGGGCAGCTGCCCTATCTGGACGACGACGGCCAGGTCATCGGCGACAGTGATGCGATCATCGCGCACCTGACGGCGAAGCTCGACCTCGCGATCGACCGGGACCTGAGCCCGTCCCAGCGCTGCACCGACCTGCTGGTCCGGCGCATGCTGGACGACCTCTACTGGGTGATGTCGTATTCTCGCTGGCGGGACGACCGCTACTGGCCGCTCTTCCAGGATGCGCTGCTGACGACCCATGCGGAGCTGACCGCCGGCCAGCTGGAGGCGGCGCGCCGCTACAACTTCCAGCGCTACCACTACCAGGGCATCGGCCGCTACGAACCGGCCGATGCCTATGCCAGGGGCGTGCGGGACCTGGAGGTGCTGGCGGCACTGCTGGGTGACGGGCCGTACCTGTTCGGCGACCGCGTGCACGGCATCGATGCGGCGATCTACGGCTTCGTCGCCAACACCTATTGCTACGAGATCGACACGCCGCTGAAAGAGGCGGTCCTGGCCTCCCCGCAACTGGTGGCGCACTGCCAGCGGGTGGGCGAGCTGGCACAGGCGCGGGCGGCACCGCCTTTGGGGTAAGTGCGGGGCTGGCCAGCCAGGATTCCTGCCCCGCCATTGGCGTCCAGGAACGGCTCGGGTGCCTCGGCCGTGCCGGCCATCCAGTGGCCGGTCTGGGGACTCGGCCAGCGGCTGGTACGCTTCTTCGCATCCCGCAAGTCGCCATGTGGCGCCGGTGAGGTGATCCTGCCGGCCGTCCCTCATCGTGCTCCGGGAAACCACTCGACATGGCTGTCGCCGGTGCGGCCGTAATAGACGACCCGCCGGCCAGCGATCGACACGTGGTAGCCGACACAGCCGGCGGCCATGACCTGCCGGCAGAAGGTCTGGTACCCGATCGTTGCGGCTTGGACCGCGCGGACCGCCGCCGCCACGCCCGATGCCGAGAATTCGGCGGCCGGCGCGGTGTCGATTCGGACGCTCGGCACGACCTCGAAGCTGCCGTCCGGCATGTAGTAGGCCTTCTCGGCGCGCACGAGATCGGCATGGTACCGTTCGACGCCGGCAACGATCAGCCTGGCGACGATCTCGGCAAAGCCGGTGCGCTCCTCGTCGGAATCCGTGGTGCAGACGCGCACCACCTCCTTCGCACGGGTGTCCATGTCCTTTGTCCCTCAGCGGGAACGAGAGACGGGGCGGCCTGCGAGCGGCCGGCTCATTCGACCGGCACGGACCGCAGCCCATGCCTTCGGACGATGTCCTGCAAGGCCTCCTGGATCGCTGCCCGCTGGCTCGCGTCCAGGTGGCCGAAGAACTCGGCATCATTCTGGTCCGCCAGAGCGGACAGCTCAGGCACCAGTGCCTGGCCCGTGTCCGTCAGGGCCAGCACCTGATAGCGCCGGTCGTCGCCATGGATCGTCCGGGTCACCAGCTGCTTGGCGACCAGCCGGTCGGCCAGCTTGGAGATGGCGCCCCGGGTCATGCCGAGCCGCTCGGCCAGCATGCTCGGTACGACGGCGTCCTGCCCGTACAGCTCGCGCAGGACCACCCACTCCGCCACCGTGACATCCCGCGCCGCCACCTTGAGGGCAAAGGCATGGGATACCTGGTTCGACACGAAGCGCAGCCAGTAGCCGAGATGAGCCTCCAGCGGGCTGACCGGTGCCTGTCCGGACATGGCAGCTCCCTTTGGTTGATCGCGAGATTACCTTGATTAGTTTCCTTGTCAACTAATAAAACGAAGGACCGAGTGGTCCTCAGCCCGGAACGCGGCGGACGAGGACGACGTGGCGCCCGTGCCCGTCCTTTGGCGCCGGAGGATCGAGTTGCACGCGATAGCGGCTGTGCAGATGGGCCGCTACCGCCTGGGCTGCCTTGGGCGTGAGAGCGGGCTTGGTCAGCCAGATGCCATGGTCGCGGTCAGCGCCGAAGCGGTCGCGCAGGAAGGGCTCCGGCTCGACGCAGGTGGCGACGGTCCATTCGGAGGGCTTGCCACCGAACTCCTTGATGTAGCTCAGGCAGTCGAACTGGATCTGGGTGACGCTGTAGGCACGCTGCATCAAAGGTCAGGCGACGAAGTTGAAGCGGGGGTGGCTGCGGTAGGCGCTGTCGTAGCTGGCCCTGTCGGGTGCCGGCGGCTCGGTGAGGAGGCGGTCGATCAGCCAGCGGAAGTCGTGGCGTCCGGGGGTGCCGATGCGATCGGCCATGACACGACCGATGATCCGACGCTCGATCCGGGCAGACCAGAAGGAGACGGCATCGCCATCCTGGGGATGGCCTGCGAACAGGGTGATCCGGCACAAGGTGCGCGCCGGGGCTACCGGCTGGAGCACGACGACACAGGTCCCCTCCTCGCCCCGCAGGAGGACGAGGTTGGGGACATGCCAGGCCGTGTCGTCGGCCAGGAGGCAGGCGCCGGCCGCACTCGTCGTCCCGCCGTCGGTGAGTGCGGCGGCGGCCTGCTTCCAGTCGACGTCCACCATCGTCCAGCGGCTGGGCGAGGCATGGCGAGGCAGGTCCGGGACAGTTGGGAGCGTGTCGCCGGGAGCGCTGCCATCGACGGAGACAAACAGGAGACCGGCCTTCTCGCGCACGTCGATGACGGCCAGCCGTTCCGGGCGCATGCCCAGATACTGGTACATCCCAGGCACCGGCTCACCGCCGGGGGCGGCCTTGATGGCCGGGCGGTCCAGGCTGTAGCCGCAGGAGGTGAAGCCGCAGCGGGTCTTCCTGCCGGTCTGGCACTGGATGGGAATGAAGTGGCACCCGCCGTGCTGGGCCTTGTTGATGCGAGCGACGAGGCTGCTGTCCGCCTGGCGCTGCACATGGATGCCGTGGACGCCCACCGTGTAGGGCAGGAGATCGCCCGGGTCGGGGATCTCCGCCGCCGCACCGATGCAGACCCAGCTCCGGGGCCAGAGGCGCTCGTCCTCCAGCCTGCCGAACGCGGCCGACCCGAAGGCTTCCGCCGGGAGACGGCCATCCGGATAGGCGGCCGGATCGGTGAAGTCCGTCACGGGATCGCCGCGTTCGGGTCGTAGTCGGCGCGGCCGCGCGGCTTGATCGATTCCGGCGGGGGCGGCGGCAGCGGGCCGTCCTGCATGAACCGGTCGAGCACGTTCTTGGTCAGCTTCGAGATGTTGTTGTCGCCATTGTTCCAGGGCAGCGCCCCGCAATAGGCGATCGAGCTGAAGGCGAAGCAGGCCCCGCCGTTCGGGGTCTCGTGATAGGCCAGGTCCGAACGGACGCGCGGATGCTGCGTTCCGTCGATGCCGGGCTGGCTGGTGCCGTAATACTCGCCGACCAGCAGATAGGCCTCGGTATGCCGGCCGGCCGAGGTGGCCACGGTCAGCGTGTGCGGTGGCGAGCCCAGCATGGTGTCGACGATGTCGACCTCGAGGCCAGCGGCACCGCCGCCACACAGGCCGAAATTGCCCAGCTTCTCGTCAGGTCCGATCCCCTCGAACGCCCAGGCGATGCGCGGGTTGGTGCTGTCCGGGGTGCGGGTATAGTAGGTGCCGACATCGAAGCCTTGTGCTGCCATGCCGGCGCCCGCCACCGCATGCAGCATCCGCCCGCGAAAGCGCCACATGCCGCCGAGTTCGCCGGTGCTCTGGTGGTAGTATTCGCCGGGATCGGCATACCAGGGCCGGATGCCGCTCTCGCAGCGGCGCAGCTCGGTGATGATGCCTCTGCCCTGCGCGTCATAGGCCGGATGGTAGGTCTGCACCCAGTACCAGCCATCACCGCCCAGATACATGAGCCGGCCACCCTGCTGGGTGTAATCGTGCAGCGCATCGATCTGCGGGCCGCTATTGTGCTCGGGATGCGAGCCGGTCAGCACCACGTTGTAGCGTTGGAGGCGGGCCAGGCCCTCGTAGGTGACGTCTTCGTCGGTGAACACCTCGTACTCGTAGCCCATCCGGTCCAGCCAGTAGATCAGGTGCAGGTCGGCATTGTACTGCCAGGGCGCCTGGGCGACGAAGGTATCGTATTTCGGCCGCATGTTCAGGATCGGCCGCAGGCGCGAGGAGAAGCTGACGCCGCTGCCGTCGGTATGCACGTCATATTGCGAGCTGCCGTACTCGCGATGCTCGGCCAGGAACATGTTCTGGTCCTGCATGATCGGCACGCGATACATGATCAGCTCGGCACCGGCACCGTTGGTCGCCATGTGCTCGTTGGCATAGGCCAGATAGCTGATGGTCGGGATCATCACCCCGATCTTCGCCGACGTCGTGCCGAGCTTCGCCACCACCCAGAACGGCAGATAGTCCTCGTCGCCCTCTGCCGTGGTCAGCTTGACCGCATAGGAGCGGCTCCTGGTGCCCTCCGGCACGGTCCAGGTGAAGTCCACCTCCCAGCGGGCATCGTCCACGTCGTCGTCGTGGAAGTGGATCGCGCCGTACTCGTCCTTCGCGTGCTTCCAGTCGAAGTTCTCGCCCCGCCAGTTATGGCCGGTCATCGCCCGGGTCGGGCAGTTCACCAGGGCCAGATCGAGACGGTAGGGGCCGCGGTCGTGGCCGGTCAGCGTGTCGATGCCCTGGCCGAAGTCCCAGGAGGCCACCAGGCACCTGGTAAGCGCGTTGGACGGGCCGGCATGGGTGCGCTCGGTCAGGCCGCGATCGGCACCAGCCTTCATCATCTCGATCTCGAGCCGGGACAGTGCCCGGCTGCATAAGCGCGGCCCGTCGATCTTGCCGTTATAGTTGCCGGCGATCCGGAAGCCGGACGGATGCTGGCGGTCGCCCGGCATGGCCTCGGCCGGGTAGCCGGCGATCACCAGCGGTACCGCGGCACGGGTCAGGCCCGGCCGGAGCTGCGCCTCGACCGGCTCCGCCACCGGGTCCAGCGCATAGACGACCTGCGGCTCGTGATGGAGCACCGCCTTGCCGGTGGCAGCATCGAAGCTGGCCGCGACGAAGTGCCAGGCACGGTCGCGCAACGGCATCGGTGCGGTCACCACCTGGTCGTCGACCCGCAGTTCCAGATGGCCATCGACATCGATGAACAGGCCATAGCCCCGGCCCCCGCTCCACTGGCCGATGATCGCCTGGGGCCCGTGCTTCCAGTAGCGCTCGTGGGTCTTGGGCGCAGTCGGCCAGATCCAGCACTGCAGGGTGAAGCTCTGGAGGTCGAGTTGCGGGCAGTCGGCCACCCAGCCATAGGAGCCGCTATGGATCACCTGCGGCCGGCCGGGATACTCGCCCTCGATGTCGCTCGGCACATGGCGCTCGATGAAGCCCGGCCCGCGCAGATTGGTGTCGCCGTTTACCAGCTCGACGATCTCGGCCTTGTAGGTCTTCGGGCCGTCGCAGTTGACATGGAAGCTGATCGGTTCGCCGGGGTGGACGCTGAACTTGTCGGCATATCCGGTCAGGCGCATCGCAGGCATGCTGGGCTCTCCGCATGGCGCGCCACGGCGCCACGTTCTTGCTCTCGACGATCGGGATGGCGGCAGGGCGGGCGGTCAGGTCCAGTTGTGGGCGCCGCGCTTCCAGCCCTCGTGGAAATGCTCGGGCATGCCGTCGGATTCGGGCAGCTCGTCCAGGCGCATCAGGAAGATGGCGTGCTGGACCTCCTGCTCGTCCTCGAACACCCGGTCGTCGACGAAACTGGGCGGCACGCCGCGGATGCCGGACAGCCGGCCGATACGCCATTCCCGGTCGGGCTTCGTGCAGATGACCACGAGCTTGCCGGCGGGCGGCTGGGCCCGCATCCGGAACAGGACCTGGCGCAGCAGCGGGTCGTCGTAAATGCCGCCGCCGATCTCGGTGGTGTCGCCCGGCTCGGCACATTCCAGGATCGCGCAGCCGGCTACGCCCTTCATCGACTGGATGCATCGCCAGTGCGTGTCGATCAGGCGCTGGCGTTCCGGTGTCCCGGGCCGGGGAATCGGGATCATCGCGCTGCCTCCCTGCGGTCGATCTCTGGTCGCCCGCAAGCTCAGCACGATTCGCCACCAACGAGAAGCGTCCGAGGTTAATCGGTTAATGCGATGTTGCCTGCCGGAACAGGACGAAGGCTGCGGCGTCTCGGGCTGCCGGCCTCCGCACGACAGGATGCCCGGCTGGCCCGGGTACCCCATGGCAAGGGGAAGGAAGCTCAGTGTCCGGCCACCCGTTGTGCCAGAGCACCTTGTCCGTGCCGCGCCCGAAGCAGCCCATGCGGCGCGGACCCACCTCGTGCAGGAGGTGGGGCGAGGATCAGAACCGGACAATGCTGGCAGAAGTCTCCGCGACAAGCGCGGCTGAAGTCGTGTGACAGTCTGGAGCGCCGGGCTCGCGGGCCAGCCGATGCTCTGTCGTCAACTCGTTATTGGTGCATCGTCGCGCCAGCGATGCGCCAGCCCGGCATCGAGGTCGAACAGGTCCAGGATCCGGCCGATCGTGTGATCGACCATGTCCTCGATGCTGCGTGGCCGGGCATAGAAGGCCGGCACCGGCGGAGCCACGATGGCCCCCATCTCGGTGACCGCCAGGAGATTGCGGCAATGGCCCAGATGCAGCGGCGTCTCGCGCGCCAGCAGCACCAGCCGGCGGCGCTCCTTGAGCACGACGTCGGCCGCGCGGGTCAGGAGGTTGTCGGTCACGCCCGAGGCGATGGCTGCCACCGTCTTCATCGAGCAGGGTGCGATCACCATGCCGAGCGTCCGGTAGCTCCCGGATGCGATGCACGCCCCCACGTCCGCCACCGGGTGGACCCGGTCGGCCAGCGCCTCGATGGCGTCGATCGAGCGTTCCAGCTCATAGGCGATGGTCAGGCGCGCCGCTTTGGTGAGGATCAGGTGGGTCTCCACATCCAGGCCACGCGCCACCTCGAGCAGGCGGACGCCATAGACGGCACCGGAGGCCCCGGTGATGCCCACGATCAGGCGGGGGCGACCGCTCACGACCGGGGACCCGCTGCCTCGGACGCGGCGCAATTGCGACACAGCCCGGCCAGCTCGACCGTGCGGCTCTCCACCCGAAAGCCGCTGGCCTGCGCGATGCCGGCCAGTGCGATGTCCAGCTCGTCCGCGGCCAGCTCCACCACCTCACCGCAGGAGCGGCACAGGAGGAAGGCGCTGCTGTGCGGCTCGTCGGGATGCGGGCAGCCGATGAAGGCATTCAGCCGGTCGATGCGGTGGACCAGCCCCTGGCCCACCAGGAAGTCGAGCGCCCGGTACACGGTGGGCGGCGCCACCCGGCCGCGCTCGGCGGACAGGGTCTCCAGGATGTCGTAGGCGCCGACCGGGCGATGGCTGGCCCAGACGATCTCCAGGACGCGGCGGCGGATCGTCGTGAGTCGGCCGCCATTGCGGCTGCAGACGCGATCGGCGGTTGCCAGCGCATCGGCGATGCAGTGCTGGTGGTCGTGCTCGTGGGAGTGCGGGAGGCTGGCCATGTCCGGTCGAACATAGTGTCGCCGTCCCGTTATGTCAGGCATGCATCAGGAACGCAGCAGTCCCTCGGCCTCCAGATAGGTCAGGATCACGCGGGCAGCCTCGTCCGGCGCCGGCTGGACAAGGAGCTGGCCCTTGCCTGCGGTGAACGAGGTGGCTGCTGCCATGCGCGCGGCGGCACCGCCCCGGATCCGGCGCACCGGCCGGGCCAGCGGGCGGGCCGGCTCGCTGCGCCAGGCGGGCGGCACTGCCGGCTCCAGGGCGGTCGCGGGTACGGTGTCGATCCGCGCGCGCAGGGCGCGGGCATAGGCCCAGCCGGGCGGCGGGGCCGCTCTCCCCGCGGCCACCAGCACGGCAGGTGCCGGTGCCGCCAGCCGCCGTCGCCGCCCGCCGGGCAGCGCCTGCACCAGGGTGACGCGCTCGGCCAGTTCCTCCACCCCCGCCACCTCCGGGATGCAGGCGGCTCCCATGGCCTCTGCGAGTGCATAGGGCAGGAGTCCGGTACCGGCACCCAGCTCCGCCCTGGCGCCTGTCAGCACCAGGGCCGGGTGCCGCTCGGCTAGCCAGGAGAGGATCGCCGAAAGGGGGTCGGCGTCGCTGGGCAGGTCCAGGCGGACCAGATCGAACCCGGCAAAGCCGGCATAGACGCGCAGCACGTCGTCGGCAGGACCGGCATGCAGGCCGATCAAGCGGTGGCCGGATGAGCAAAGCGCCAGGCCCAGCGCCAGGGCGGCGGCATCCCCTGCTGCCGGGCGCAGGCGCCCGGTCTCGGGATGGCAGCCGGCGGACAGCAGGGCCACGATCTCAGCCATGACGCCGCCGCTCCAGCAGGGCTTCGAGGGCCGGCATCACCGCCTGAGCATCGGCCACGATCGCGAGGTCGGCCCGCTCGATCATCTTGGCATGGAGGTCGGTGTTGACCGCGACCACCCGCTGACAGCGCTCGATCCCCTGCAGATGCTGCGGGGCGCCGCTGATGCCGAAGGCGAGATAGGCCTTGGGTGCCACCAGCGTACCGGACGCGCCGACCTGCCGGTCGCGCGGCAGCAGCCCACGGTCGCAGACCTGGCGGGAGCCGCCGACCGTGGCGTTCAGCCGGCCCGCCAGCGCATGGAACCCCGGCCAGTCGGTCACTCCGTCGCCGGCACTGACGATCAGGTCGGCCTCGGCAAGCGGCGCCCCGGTGAGGTCGACGGGGATCTCGCCCAGATCCTCGACGAGCCCTGCATCAGGCTCGACTGTCAGGGGCACGGACCGCGCCTCGCGCAGGACGGGCTCCGGGCGGTCGGCGAGCAGCACCTCGTGCAGGGTCATGATCGGCGGCGGCGGGCCGACCAGGTCGAGCCCGGCGCCGCGCGCACGGATCTCATCGGGCTCCAGCCGATGCACCGCGAATGCGGCGGCAAGCCCGGTGGCGGCCACCAGACGCCGGGCCAGATCGGCGCCCTGCAGCGGCGTCTCGGCGAACAGGACATGGGCGGGGGCCTGGTCGGCCAGCACGACGCGCAACGCGGCCAGTGCCGCGGCGGGGTCCCACCGGTCCGGCAGGTCCAGGGCGACATGGCGGTCCACGCCCAGCCGGCTGAGGTCGGGCCGGCCATGCAGGGTGAGCGCCAGGACGGCACCCTCCAGCCGGTCGGCGAGATCGCGGGCAGCGGCCAGGAGGCCGAGATCGCTGCCTTCCAGCCGCCCGCCCGGCAGGTCGAGCACCGCCAGGATCAGGCAGGCCGGCCGCGCCACGATGATCGGCTGCTCCGCCCCCGGCGCAGCCGAAGAGGGCATATGGGCCAGCAGCTCGCCGCCATGCGGGTCCAGGCGCATCCGGCCGGCCGGACCGGGCACGGCGGCCCTGCGCAGGGCGTGCGGGTCGCGGCGCGGCCGCACCGGTGCTGCCGGCACCACATCGCCCAGGATACGGCGCGCCCGGCCGGTCGGACCGACCCGGGTTGCCCTGTCCCGCTCGGCATGCGGATCGCGGCGTCGCCTTGCGCTCATGCCACCACCCGCTCGGCCGGTACGGCCAGCCGCGCCAGCACCAGTTCGGCGACCTCGGTGACCGCGGGATAATCGCCGGTGACGCCGTCCAGCATCACCGCGCAGTTCGGGCAGGCCACCACCACCGTGTCCGCCCCGGTCGCCTTCGCGTCGGCCATGCGCATGTCCGGGATCCGCCGCGGCCCGGGAATGTCGGTGAGCGGCGCCCCGCCCCCGCCGCCGCAGCAGCGCGCCGTCTTCCCATGCCGGGCCATCTCGACCCGCCCCTCGCCCAGCAGGTCGAGCAGCCGGCGCGGCGCCTCGAACTCGCCGTTCCAGCGGCCGAGATAGCAGGGATCGTGATAGGTGACCGCGCCTTGTCCGTCGCCCGGCTGGAACTGGAGGCGGTCGGCCAGGGCCAGCTCCAGCAGGACGGCCGTGTGGTGGACCACCTCGTAGTGGCCGCCCAGTGCGGGATAGTCGTTGCGCAGGCTGTTCAGCACGTGCGGGTCGGTGGTGACGATCCGCCGGAAGCGGTAGCGGGCGAGCGTCGCGATGTTGGCTTCCGCCAGGCGCTGAAACTGCGCCTCGTCGCCCAGGCGCCGGGCGAGGTCGCCGGTATCCAGCTCCTCCTCGCCCAGCACGGCCAGCTCCAGGCCGGCATGGCGGGCGACCTGAACGAAGGCGCGGATCGCACGCTGGCCGCGCGGGTCGAACGCGCCGTCGCCCAGCCAAAGCAGCAGGTCGGTGCTCCCGACTTCGCGCAGCTGCGGCAGGCCCAGGTCGACGAAAGCATCCATCCGCCGCGCCGCTGCCCGGCCATGGATGTTGTCGGCCGCCGCGAGCTCGGCCAGCGCCGCCGGAGCCTTGCCCG